>NZ_JBIUVO010000077.1:4702-21128 GCF_044742995.1 Pseudomonas sp. NPDC087803 | reverse complement strand
CCGTCTAATCTCTATTCCAACCACTTTTTCTGTAAGTTGTTGAATTTATTAGAAAAAGTGGTTGGAATAGAGATTAGACGGGCTATAATGCGGCGCAACAAATGCACTCGTAGCTCAGCTGGATAGAGTACTCGGCTACGAACCGAGCGGTCACAGGTTCGAATCCTGTCGAGTGCACCATTTAAGAGTTGTTTATAGCGATATAAAGAACTCGGCTTCACCCAGTTGTGGTCTGGTTTAAAAACACAAATGCACTCGTAGCTCAGCTGGATAGAGTACTCGGCTACGAACCGAGCGGTCACAGGTTCGAATCCTGTCGAGTGCACCATTTAAGAGTCGTTTGTAGCAATACAGGCAACTTGGTTTCAGCCAGTTGTGGTCTGGTCTAAAAACACAAAATGCACTCGTAGCTCAGCTGGATAGAGTACTCGGCTACGAACCGAGCGGTCACAGGTTCGAATCCTGTCGAGTGCACCATATTCAAGAAGCCCGCGTTTAACGCGGGCTTTTTGTTGTCTGCGATTTGGCTTTTCCTTTCACGCATCCCTTCTCATCAAAATCGACTTGAGCACTTCGGCCTCGTTTCAGGTCATAGCGATAGCTCGTTGTCGACGTCCGAATGTTCACTTTGTCCGGTTTGCCGAGAGCGCTCTCGACATCCTGCTGGCTCATGCCGGCAATGACGCGCCGATTGATGATCGCTGCGCGGCGCTGCCTGGCATCGATCAGGTTGCCGCATTTGTCCTCCAGGCGGCCAACGATGCCCGGTTCGCGTCCTCTGATTGTCATACCGGATATTTCCTCGTGGTTGTGTTCCGGCATGATCGCCACGACGGAGCCGGGCGTGTAAGGGTGAACTTGTTGTACCGAGAGTTGCTCATCGTTCGCACAACTCAGGCTGGTGAAGGTGATACCGCCGTCCGGCGCCTCGCAGCGGTGAAGGGTGGTGGCGCCCCCGGCGGGTGGCAGGCAAAGCAGGCTGGCAACGACAAAACGGGATGTTCTGGATGGCATCAGGCGTCCTCCATGACGGTCTACGCTCAAGGGTAGTCGCTACATTTTTCACTGCTGGTGTGTTTTCTTTTCAAGATGAGTCGTCGCATCTGCACGGGTCAGGACGGTGCTCAGCTTTGTTGTGCAAGCACTTGTTTCGACCGCGATTTTTAACATTTAAAACTGTCAGGCGGTGTATCATTGCGCCCGTCAGCCCCGCCGGGGCTTATGGAAAACCTCCATGGACTTACCCAGTAGTTACTCAGTAGCCCGTTTCACCAATCATGAATTGACTGATTGATCCTTCCGGCGTGCCCCGCTGCTGGGAGTGGAGTTCGCCTATGTCCGAAATCGAAGTAAAGAAAACACAGGAAAGCCTGCAGGATCGCCTGGCTCAGGTCGTTGAGCTGCTGCAGCGCCAGAAGGTCGTCGAAGACCTGACTCATCGCCAGGAAGGCGCTCATCAGGACCGGGTCGAGAACCTGGTTCACCGGCAGAACCTCGTCGAGCTGCAACGCAAACTCGATGATCTGCACTCCGCCGACGTTGCCTACATCCTTGAAGCCTTGCCGCTGGACGACCGTCTGACGCTCTGGCAACTGGTCAAGGCTGATCGCGACGGCGACATTCTTCTCGAAGTATCCGATTCGGTTCGTGAAACGCTGATCGCCGACATGGACGATCACGAGCTCCTGGCTGCGGCCAAGGACATGGACGCCGACGAACTTGCTGACCTGGCCTCCGAGCTGCCGCGAGACGTCGTCCATGAGCTGATGGAGACGCTCGACCAGCAGCAACGTGAGCGCGTGCGTTCGGCCCTGTCCTATGACGAGGAGCAGGTCGGTGCGCTGATGGACTTCGAGATGGTGACGATCCGTGAGGATGTCAGCCTCGAAGTGGTTCTGCGTTACCTGCGTCGCCTCAAAGAGCTGCCGGGCCACACCGACAAACTGTTCGTGGTCGATTACGACGGCGTGCTCAAAGGCGTGCTGCCGATCAAGCGTTTGCTGGTCAACGACCCGGATAAACAGGTTTCTGAAGTCATGGCCAGCGATCCGGTGAGTTTTCACCCGGACGAAGACGCCTATGACGCTGCTCAGGCGTTCGAGCGTTACGACTTGATCTCGGCCCCGGTGGTCGACAAGAACGGCAAGCTGATCGGTCGTCTGACCATCGACGAGATGGTCGACCTGATTCGTGAGGAGAGCGAAAGCGAAGTCCTCAACATGGCCGGTCTGCGCGAAGAGGAAGACATCTTCGCCTCCGTCTGGAAATCCCTGCGCAACCGCTGGGCGTGGCTGGCGATCAACCTGATCACGGCTTTTGTCGCGTCGCGGGTGATCGGCCTGTTCGAAGGTTCGATCGAGAAGCTGGTCGCGCTGGCGGCGCTGATGCCGATCGTGGCGGGTATTGGGGGTAACTCCGGTAACCAGACGATCACCATGATCGTGCGCGCCATGGCGCTCGACCAGGTCAGTACGGGCAACACCTCGCGCCTGATGCGCAAGGAGCTGGCGGTGGCATTGATCAACGGTCTGGTCTGGGGCGGGGTGATCGGCGTGGTCGCGTACTTGCTCTACGGCAGCTGGTCGCTGGGTGTGGTGATGACGGCGGCGATGACCCTCAACCTGCTGCTTGCGGCGCTGATGGGGGTGTTGATCCCGATGACGCTGGCGAAGATGGGCCGCGACCCGGCGATGGGCGCCAGTGTGATGATCACGGCCATGACGGACAGCGGTGGCTTCTTCATCTTCCTCGGATTGGCGACGATCTTCCTGCTCTGATTCGCAGCAATGCAAAGCCCGCCAATTGGCGGGCTTTTTTGTGCTTGTATATTTGGCTGTGGGAAGAGGGGATCTGTGGTGGGGGATAAATCCCCTCACCACAAAGTCTGCTTCGGATAGCAGTGATTAAAATCCGGGCAAAAAAAAGCCAGCACCTAAGCTGGCTTGAGATGTTCGATGTAACTCAGGACGCGTCTGCGGCCATCTCGGCGTCGTGAGCGATCAGCGACACCAGAGCGTTCTGTTGACGGTGAGACAGCTGACGGAAGCGTTGCAGCAGCTCACGCTCGTGCAGCGAAAGCTCCGGGCTGTCCAGGCGCATGCTCAACTCTTCGCCCAGTGCACCTTCCTGAATAAGACTCTGCTCAAGGCGCGCAATGATTTCGGAGTTCATGCTGCGATGATGATTGCGAGCCACCTCGGCAATGCGTTCACGCATCCCGTCTGGCAGACGTACGACGAACTTGTCAGCAGTTCGGCTTGTTTATTTTGACTGTTTCTATGGTCGGCTATATTTATCCGGTTTTTTCTGTGGAGGTGTTCTCGGGATTGGCCGCAGGATGTGTGGTAGGACAAGCATCCGCGCCTAATGGTTCAACCTGAATTGTTAAGAGGCGCGCATCATGCCTCAAAATTGCCAGATCATTGGCGTCAATTCTGTGACAAATATTGAGCTGGGTAAAGGCGTAATGCCAGCACCAATTATCAGAAATGCGGACTGGTTTGAAAACTTTGCCCTGGTCCGCATCACCGACCGCTTCCGGGTGCACATCTGTTGATGTCCGATGACGTCAGAACGTGCATGCTATGCGGCTTTCAATCCTTGTTCCTTATGTGTACAGGATAGTGGCAATTTGCCGATTTACTAGGGCAAACACCCGTTGGAGGGCGTTTTCAGGATGGATGGCAGGCTTATTTATCTGATGGGGCCCTCCGGTTCAGGCAAGGACAGCCTGATCGAGGCCGCGCGCGCTCCATTGCGGGCGATGAACTGCGAAATCATCCGCCGGGTGATCACCCGGTCAGCGGAATCAGTCGGCGAAGACGCCATCGGCGTTACGCCCGAAGAGTTCGAGCAACGCCTGCAGCGCGGTGACTTTGCCCTGGCATGGCAAGCCAATGGCCTGGCGTATGGCATCCCGATAGAAATGGACGAGTGGTTGCGCGCGGGTCAACAGGTACTGGTCAATGGCTCACGTGCCAACCTGCGACAGGCGCTCGAGCGCTACCCGACGCTGCTGCCGGTGCTGCTGACGGTCAAGGACGAAGTGTTGCGTGAGCGCCTGCTCAGACGTGGTCGGGAGACGCCTGAGCAGATTGATGCGAGGCTGGCGCGCAATGCGCTGTTCAAGGACAGAAGGGCAACTGATTTGCCCGTGCATCTGATCGACAACTCCGGCGACCTGGCGGACGCCATCAAGCAATTGCTGGACTTGATCCAGCTTAACGCAGCACCGGGTCAAACTTGATCTTGCGCCCGGCCACCAGCGCCAGGACAAACAACACCGCAAACACGCCGCAGCCGATCAGGGGCAGGGTGACTTCGGTTTCCTCGAACAGCGCAAAATGCACAACGCCACTCAATAAGGCGAGGATCAGAAATCCTGCGGCTGATTTGGACATGCTGTACTCCTGAAGATATTTCAAAAAACCAGACGTTCGGTGTCGCGCGTCGGCAGTGCTTGCTCAGGCTCATTGACCGCCTGCGCCGCGAAGTCGCTCTGATCACTCAGCACCGCCCACTGCGGCGCTTTTTGCACCTGCAAGTAATGCGGCATGCGCTGGGCCACCGGTTCAGCACTCTCGGGAACAAAATGAAAGCCAACCAGAATCGCCAGTGCGATTGCGTTTGCGAGCAGGAGAGTGCTGTTCATGGGGCGGACTCCGTTTGTGCTGTTATGGGAACAGACAAAGCACCCGGCGTGCCAACAGTCTAACTGCTGTGAAGTCCTTTAAAAACAAGCATTTGCAAGGGTTTTTCAAAGGGGGTGGGTTGCAATCTGCAATGATGGCTTTTTGCGGCAGTGCAAATTGCACGGTAAATCATCCCGCAGCATTGCAGGGCGCCTGCCTACACTTAAAAAGCCCACGGACGACATGACAAATCAGGGGCTGACCGTTAACATGCACGCCGTCCGTCGCGCCGTGTCCGGCCGCGACAACCCCGTGTCTCAGTAGCTCAATTGGATAGAGCATCCCCCTCCTAAGGGGAAGGTTGGCAGTTCGAACCTGCCCTGGGACACCATCATTCAAAGCCTCGCCAAGGTTCGCAAAAAAGCCCCGCACAGGATGTTCTGTCGGGGCTTTTTCATGCTCGTAATAAGTGGCTCAGTTCAATGCTCCGCCGTCGGTCTTGCCAATTGAGGTGCTGACTTCGATCACATGCCGGCGCCCGTTGACCTCGTAACTGCGTCCATCTGCATCAACGTCCGGTTTGCGCAGTGCCAGTTGTGCAAACAAGCCATGTTTTTCGTCGTAGCTGCCAAACCAGTCAACCAGTTTTCCGATGTAGCATTCGTTACCGATAATCACCGGCAGGTCGAAAACATCTTCCACCGAGTAATTCACCGGGCCGTAGCTGTAGTAATCGCTCTCGCCTGCGCCTGTTGCAGGAATCGGGCAAAGAGGCGTGCGCGGGGTGTCCGGTTTATGGGGGCGTGCTTCGTTCGCCTTGGTGATTGCCTGATTGAGCGTAAGCCGCAGATCAGGCTCCAACTCAAAGGTGCTGGTGCCGTCATCCTTGTATTGAGTGGTGGGCACATTCAGTGAGTAGCCATATCGCACCATCACGGTGGGGACTTCACGGTTGATCTTCAACGGATTGAGCAAGTAGATGTGATCAACGCCGTAGGCGCCGTTGCGGTAGGCGAGGTAAATATTGCCTCGAGCCTTGATCCAGTACGCCGATTGGTTGGCTCCGCGATCATTGGTATAGAACAGCGCGCTTTCAGGCTCAGGAGACCTTTTGACAAAATGGTCACCGTCTCGGCGCCAGGTTTCCACGTAGGTAAACATGCCAGTGCCACCGGCGTAAGTCTGGACGATCAGGTCTCGTTGCCCGTCGCCGTCCATGTCCAGCAACGAGTAGGAGGTTTGACCGGTTTCTGCTGCCGCATCGATTTCGGTGGCGGTCAATGCCTTCCATTCATCCGGTGTAACGTCTTTGGGAATCGAAGTTGGAAAATGCGTTTGCTCGGTGGGGTTTTCTTTGTCGGAGTCGCCTGAAAACGATGTCTCTCCAGAGTTGATACCCAGCGAAGCCAGCACTCGTTCAACCGCCACCTCGCGATTGCCGCCCTCGCTGGCCGCCTGAATGCTGCGTTGCAGATCTTCCAGAACCTGTTTGTCGATGCCGGTCGGTCTGTGCGCAACGGCATCCATCTGCTGCGCCTGTAATAACTTCAGCCGCTCACGATAACTTTGTTCAAGGCAAGCAATATCCGCTTCGCACTGATTGCGTGTCTTGAGCCACAACCGTTGTGTGCGCTTGATTTCAGATTGCTCATCACCGGAGATCTTCATCAGCTCCCGATAAGCCGCACCCATCTGCGCATCCAGCTCATACAACCCTTTATCCGCACAAACAGCCTTCTCCACGGCACTCGCCGCTTTCGCACAATCCATTCCGCCCGCCATCGCCTGCTGGAAAAACAGCAGCGCACAGGCGGACACGATGCAACGTCCTTTGATGTACACGAGATAAACCTTATAGGGGGAAAAGTGAGTCGGTGCGCAGGGTAATCGCTGCACAAGGAATCTTGAAGTGTCCGCTTCAGAGAACATCACTTGTGGCCGATAACTCACTCGGTGACTTAAAAGTCGCGTGAAATCGCTTGATAGCATTTGGCCGGCAGCTATCATCTGCGCGCCTGAAATTGCCCTCACTTCAATTGCCTGGAAATCCTCGATGCTGTCGTATCACCAAAAGAGTTTTCTGATCGTCGATGATTTCTCGGATTTCCGCAGTTCCGTACGCTCGATGCTGCGCGAGCTGGGGGTCAAGGACGTGGATACCGCCGATACCGGCGAGCAGGCGCTGAAGATGTGTGGGCAGAAGTCCTACGATTTCATCCTGCAGGATTTCCATCTTGGCGATGGCAAGAAGAACGGCCAGCAGGTCCTCGAAGACCTGATGTCGGAAAAGCTCATCAGCCATGAAGCGGTGTTCGTCATGGTGACGGCCGAGACCAGTCAGGCGATGGTGCTCAGTGCCCTGGAGCACGAGCCGGATGCGTACCTGACCAAGCCGTTCAACCGCTCCGGCCTGGCCCAACGCCTGGAGCGTCTGGAGCAGCGCAAGACCTTGCTCAAACCGATTCTGCAAGCCCTCGATCGCGGTAAGCCGGTCGAAGTGCTCAACGCCTGCATTGCGCTGTGCAAACAGGACATCCGCTATTCGCCGCTGTGCCTGCGCTATCGCGCCGATGCGTTGCGTGACATGAATCAGAACGAAGCCCTTGAACGCCTTTACGACAGCATCATCGCTGATCGGCCGTTGCCGTGGGCGTTTGCCGGCTTGGGCAAGTTGCTGTTCAAGCGTGGGC
Source organism: Pseudomonas sp. NPDC087803 (assembly GCF_044742995.1). Lineage (NCBI taxonomy): Bacteria > Pseudomonadati > Pseudomonadota > Gammaproteobacteria > Pseudomonadales > Pseudomonadaceae > Pseudomonas > Pseudomonas sp. NPDC087803. The sequence continues at coordinate 13,807 of NZ_JBIUVO010000077.1, read as the reverse complement.
AAGTGGCGCAGGCCAAGGGTGTCTACGAAAAAGCCCTGAAGGTGTTCCCGATGATGCCGGCGCTGTATGACGGCATGGCCGATGTGCTGGTCGCCGAAGGCGATACCAAAGGCGCGCAGCGGGTGCTTGAGGAGGCGATTCGTTTGTCGCCGCTGGCAGTGCGCCGGCAGGCGTTGCTCGGCAAACTGGCAATGACCAACGAAGACTTCGACACCGCGTCCCGAGCGTATCGCCAGGCGGTGGCGCAGGGCGCGCAGTCGCGGTTCAAGGATCCGGAAAGCAACCTCGGTCTGGCTCATGCCTTGATCAGCAAGGGCAGTGAGCGCGGTCTCGACACGCGCACGCGGCTGGAGATCAACACCACGCTCAGCGCCGTTGCCAAAGAGAACCCCTCTGACCCGGGCCTGCAGATTCGTGCGCGCCTGATGAAAGCCACCAGCCTGCTGCTCAACGATGCCGAAACTGCCGACAAGCTCACCGAACAAGCGCTGATGCGCCTCGACGGCATGGAGCAGTTCATGAGTCCTGAGGCGGCGCTGCTGGTCGCCAAGCAATTGCAGATGCTCGGTCAGGCCGAGGCGGGCACGTCGATGCTCAAGAGCTGCGCGGAGATCTACGGCGACGATCCGGCGGTGATGAAAGACATCGCCAAGCTCACCGATGACCCGACTATCCTCAGTTCGAGCAACGCCGCCGCCGACCTCAACCGGCAGGGCGTGCGTGTGTACAAGACCGGCAATCTGGTGGAGGCCCGCGAGGTGTTCCGCAAGGCGCTGAAGCTGCAACCGAAGAACATCAGTATCGCGCTGAACATGGCCCAGTCGCTGCTGCACGGCACCGACACCAGTGTGCCGTCGGCGGAGCTGGAAGAATGTCGGGCCTGCCTGAAAATGGTCGGCCTGATGCCCGACACCGACGCGCGTCATGCGCGTTATCAGAAGCTGAAAAGCAAGGCGTTTGGCGAATGAACCAAGACGAGCAGGCTCTGGATTTCTCCACGGTGATCGCCTCCACCGTCCACGACATGAAGAACTCGCTGGCAATGCTGACCCAGGCTCACAGCCAGTGGCTGGCGCGTTTGCCTCAAGAGCAGCGTAGCGGGGCGGAGCAGGGCGTGATCGACTTCGAGTTCGCCCACCTCAACGGCATGCTGGTGCAGTTGCTCGGGCTGTACAAGCTCGGCGTCAACCAGTTGCCGCTGCAACCCGCGTATCACGAACTCGATGATTTCATCGAGGCGCAACTGGCATCGCACCAAGAGGTGTTCGCCAGTCGCGGGATCATCGCTACCTATGAAGTCGATCCGCTGAGCCCGTTGGGTTTCTTCGATCGCGAGTTGGTTGCGTCGGTGTTGGGTAACTGCATCAACAACGCCATCCGTTATGCCCGCGAGTCGCTGCTGATTACCGTCAGCGATGAGGCCGGGCAACTGGTGTTGAGCATCAACGACGACGGCGACGGTTACCCGGCCGAGATGCTTGAGCGTCAGGCCGATTACGTGCAGGGCATCAATCACAGCAGCGGCAGCACCGGCCTGGGCCTGTATTTCGCCAACCGGATTGCGGCGTTGCACCAGCGCAATGGCGTGGTCGGGCACACCGAAATTCGCAATGGCGGACCATTGGGTGGCGGCGTATTCAGCCTCTACCTGCCCTGAAGGCATGCCCCCTGTAGGAGCTGCCGCAGGCTGAGATCTTTTGACTTGGCTTTTAAGATCAAAAGGTCGCAGCCTGCGGCAGCTCCTACAGGGGGAATGTGAGGTGGGGTATTTTGTTTGACGCTGCTTGATATTCCGAACAGCCGGAGCCTATTTTGTCCGGGTCGCCGCTCGCGGCTCGCACAATAACAAGGATTGCGTCATGACAACCGATGGCCAGCGTTCACTCGCGCAGCGATTGACCGGCATTGATGAGATTGAATGTGTCACACCGGATTTGAACGGCGTGCCGCGCGGTAAGGTGATGACCGCCGAGGGGTTCCTCGAAGGGCGGCGTCTGCAGATGGCGCGGGGGGTGCTGCTGCAATGCATCATGGGCGGTTATCCGCCGGCGCGGTTTTACGGCAGTGATGATGGCGACCTCGCGCTGATCGCCGAGCCGAGCATGATTCACCCTCTGCCATGGAGCGACGAGCCACGTGCCCTGGCCATCTGCGATGCCGACGAACTGAGCGGCGAAAGCTCCAACCTGTCGACCCGTGGCCAACTCAAAAAAGTCATCGCCCGTTACGCCGCGCGCGGTCTGGCGCCGGTGGTGGCGACCGAACTGGAATTCTTCGTCTTCGCCCCGAACACTGATCCGACCCAGCCATTCCGCCCGCCGGTAGGTCTTGATGGGCGCCGCGAGGATGGGCAGTCGGCGTTCAGCGTCAGCTCCAACAATGGCCTGCGGCCGTTCTTCAGCGAAGTCTATAAATGCATGGCGGCCCTCGGTCTGCCACGCGATACCTTCATGCATGAAATGGGCGTCAGCCAGTTCGAGATCAACTTGCTGCACGGTGATCCGCTGTTGCTGGCCGACCAGACCTTCCTGTTCAAGCACCTGCTCAAGGAAGTCGCGCTCAAGCATGGCTTGAGCGTGGTGTGCATGGCCAAGCCGCTGGCGCACACGCCGGGCAGCTCGATGCACATCCACCAGAGCGTCGTCGAGATCGCCACCGGCAACAACGTGTTCAGCGACAAGAACGGCCAGCCGACGGCAATGTTCCGCCATTTCATCGGCGGGCAGCAGGCGGGCATGGCCGATTTCACCGCGCTGTTTGCGCCGAACGTGAACTCCTATCAGCGTCTGTGTCACCCGTATGCGTCGCCGAACAATGCCTGCTGGTCCCACGACAACCGCGCGGCAGGGCTGCGGATTCCGGCCAGCTCGCCAGTGGCCCGGCGGGTCGAGAACCGCTTGCCCGGCGCCGATGCCAACCCGTATCTGGCGATTGCCGCGAGCCTGGCCGCCGGCTTGCATGGGATCGAGCATGAACTGGAGCCGACCGCGGCGATTCAGGGCGAATTCGCAGTGCCGGATAATCTTTCGTTGCCGTGTACCTTGCATGCCGCGCTTGAACGTCTGAAACGTAGCCAATTGGCCAGGGAACTGTTCGGACAGGAGTTCATCGAAGGCTACATCGCTTCGAAGACCATGGAGTTGACCAGCTTCTTTGATGAAATCACTCCCTGGGAACGGCGTGTTCTAGCAGCCCAGGCCTGACGAAATGTCGCCATCGGGCTATCGTTTGGATAGCCCGATACTTACTGCAAGGAGCCGCTCGGAACGCCGATGCGCCAAATCTGGAAATCCTTTCGAGCGCTGTATTTCGCCTCGCTGATGATGTTGATCGGCTCGGGCCTTTTATCTACTTATCTGGCATTGCGCCTGGCCGCTGACCATGTCGACGGGCTGTGGGTCGGTGCGCTGATGGCGGCCAACTATTTCGGCCTGGTGCTGGGCGGCAAGATCGGTCACCGACTGATCGCCCGGGTCGGGCACATTCGCGCGTATTCGGCGTGTGCCGGGATCGTCGGCGCGGCGGTGCTCGGGCATGGCCTGGTCGACTGGCTGCCGGCGTGGCTGGTGCTGCGGACCATTGTCGGTCTGGGCATGATGTGCCAATACATGGTGATCGAGAGCTGGCTCAACGAGCAGGCCGACGCCAACCAGCGTGGGCTGGTGTTCAGTGGTTACATGATTGCGTCGTATCTGGGGCTGGTGCTCGGTCAACTGATTCTGGTCATGCACCCGGGCCTCGGCCTGGAGCTGCTGATGCTGGTCGCGCTGTGTTTTGCCTTGTGTCTGGTGCCGGTGGCGCTGACTCGGCGGATTCACCCGGCGCCGCTGCATCCGGCCCCGATGGAGCCGCGCTTCTTTATCAAGCGGGTGCCGCAGTCGTTGAGCACGGTGCTGGGCGCCGGCTTGATCATCGGCTCGTTCTACGGTCTGGCGCCGCTGTACGCGTCGCAGCAGGGGCTGTCGACCGAGCAGGTCGGTCTGTTCATGGGTAGCTGCATTTTTGCCGGGCTGCTGGTGCAGTGGCCGTTGGGCTGGTTGTCCGACCGTTATGACCGGGCGCTGCTGATCCGTTGCTTTGCCGGGTTCCTCGCGGTGGCGGCGTTGCCGTTGGCGATCCTGCCGCAGGTGCCGCTGGAGGTGCTGTTCGTGGTCGGCTTCCTCTGTTCGCTGGTGCAATTCTGCCTGTATCCGCTGGCGGTGGCGTTCTCCAACGACCACGTCGAGGGCGATCGCCGGGTGTCGCTGACGGCGATGCTGCTGGTGACCTACGGGGTTGGCGCGAGTATCGGCCCACTGCTGGCGGGTGTGCTGATGAAGCTGTTCGGCAGTCAGAGCCTGTACGCGTTTTTCAGCTTCTTCGCGCTGGTGCTGGTGTGGCGCATTCGGCCGAAAGCCGTGACCAATCTGCACCAGGTCGACGACGCGCCGCTGCATCACGTGGCGATGCCGGACAGCATGTCGAGTTCGCCGCTGGTGGCAGCGCTTGATCCGCGGGTGGATGAGCAGGTGGTGCAGGAGCAGATGCAGACCACGGTGACGCCTGAGCCGGAACCGGAGCCGGAACCCGAAGTGCAGCCTGAGGCGGCGGTGGAAACTGATCCGGCTGATGGCAGCGATAAACCGACACCGGACATCAGTGGGGCCAGACCCTGAGTCGGATGATGGTAAGGCTGTTCAGTGACAGACACTGTAACTGTGGCGAGGGAGCTTGCTCCCGCTGGACTGCGCAGCAGGCCCCGCTTGCCAGATAAGGGCGGGGAGCGCTTCGCGCCCCAGCGGGAGCAAGCTCCCTCGCCACAAGTGTTCGGTGTTGGCAGAAAAATTTCTGGCATAAAAAAGGGCAGTCCCGCCAGGGACTGCCCTTTCTATTTGCCTGTACGCATCACATATCGTCTTTATCGAACCGGCGTGCTTCACGCTGCAGCTGATAAACGAAGCGTTCGACGTTGCGCGCCGCCTGGCCACTGATGTTGTGGAAGCGCAGGCCGGCGAAGGTGATGTTGAGCTTTTCTTCGAAATGCAGATAACGCAGTTCGACCGAGGTCGGCTGATTGCCGAACAGCGGGGCGGCGATCATGCGGTCGTAGACCTGGCCCAGTTGCAGGCGGTCGGTGATGTCGCCTTCAAAGCGCAGCTTGCAGCCGGTGGCGGAAATATCCAGCAGTTTGCCGTTGATCGGCGCCTTGAGCTTTTCGCCGCCGAGTTCGACGCTGACCAGATCAGTCAGCTTCAGGGCGGCGCGAAAGGCGTTGCGGCGCTGGTGGTAAACCACTTCGGTCGGCAGTTCGCCGGTGTAGAAGCGGTCGCCGTCGGACTCTTCAATGTTCAGCGTGCCGGTGCATTCCCAGGCGATGCGCACGCCTTCGTGGAAGCCTTCGACCTTGAACGGTTCGCCCGCCAGCAGAAAACGCTCGCCATCGCGCGGAATCATTTCGTCCAGAGCAATGGTCGCGGTATCGCGGTCGACCTTGATCAGGTAGCTCTGGAAACGCTGGCTGCGCTCATGGAAGGTGATGATCAGCGGATCGTGGCTTTCCTGCAGCTGGCGCAGGTTGCTGGAGATTTCCAGGGGCGTGGTCAGCACCTTTGGTGGCTGCGGAGTATCATCCGCGCTTAGGGCGTTTGGCACGTTTTCTCAATCTCCAGACAAAATTTGACTACGACTAGCCAGCATTTTGCCAGCATGTTTCGCGTGTTGATAGTGCAGGCACATCGAATGGCTCACGCCTGGCTGAACGTACGCGGTTTGGCGGGCTTGGCGAAAGTGCCAGTGGCGTCATACAACGCTGGTGGCTCGCCCCCGGTGAGGATTTTCAGCTGATTGGCCGTGGCGGCCTGCTGAATCTGGATCGACTGGCCGTTCTTGATGTTGGCCGCCTGGCACTGGGCAATCAGGTCGGTCAGCACGTCGCTCTGAGCCAGCAACTGGTCGCCAATGCTCGAGTGGCTGGCCAGTTGCTCCAGGCCCTGACGGTCGAGCGGCAGGTTGAGGCTGGCGAGGATTTCGCTGCGCTTGCGGCCATGCTGTTCAAGCAAAATGATCAGTGCCTGTTTGCGCGCCAGAATATCTTCGAGCAAAGGCATGTCGCGACCGTGCAAGGCGAGGGACTCGGTTTGCAGTAACTCCAGCAATTGTTGAGCTGGAGCAAAGTCGTCGGTGATCAGTTGCAATAAATTAGTGTCGTGCATGGCTGGCCTTGGTTTTTAAGCGTCCAAAAGCCTGGCGCCGGCAAAAGCCTAGCGCTGGGCTTCGAAGTTGAGCAGTTTGCTGGCTACACGGTTGCTGTCGACTTTATAGCTGCCATCGGCAATCGCTGCTTTCAACTCGGCCACTCGGGCTTTGTCGACGGCAGGCTGATCGCGCAGCTTGTCAGTGACCTTCTGCAACTGTTGAGCCTCATTGCTGAGGTGTACCGATTCCCCGCTTTTTGCGGTACTGGCCGTTTCGGCCTGGGTATTCAGCGGCGCGGAGGTGCCGGATTCGGCGGTTTCCTTGGCGTTGCTGGTACGTGTACTGCCCGTAAGTGACGAGGAGCTGTTCAAACGGCTGAAATCGATGACCATGTTAAAAACCTCTGGGAATTTGGACGCTTGCCATGTTCTCGGCCATCCCCTGGAAAACTTTAGGCTCATTTGCCAATGAGCTGCATGCGTCGAAGCGTGTCCTGCTTCGGCACAGTTTAGGGAAGCGTCGAGATCGGCGCCAGTTTTCTGCGCGAGCGTTTTACATGGCCACTTCCACTTGGCCCGGCGCGATGACCTGCGCCTTGATCACCCGGTTGGAATTGAGGTTTTTCACCCGGATCTGTTCTTTCAGGCCGCCATTGGCCAGGGCTTCGCCGGGCATGCGTACGGCCAGTGTGCCGCTGCGGGCGGTGATGACCACTTGATCGCCCTTGCGCACGACTTCGGCCTGTTCCAGATGCACCAGGGTAATCACCTGATCGGCGACCGTTGGTCGGGTTAATTTCTGCCCGATGGCTTCATCGACCGACGTCAGGAAGCCCTGATTGATCTGGCTGATGTCGCGTTCACGCAAGGTCACGTCCCGCGGCTCGATAATCCCGGCGCGTTTGAGCGGTCGGGTGGTGGTGACAATCTCGCGAAACAGGCGGACTTGAGCGGGCACGAACACCGTCCACGGCGAGCTTCCCTCGCATCTCACCTTGACCGTAACCCGGCCCAGCGGACGCGCCGGACTCTCCAGTGACGCTGTCAATTCCTTGTCGCACATAGGCATGCGCATACGCGGGTCGAGCTGGTTGACCTCGATTTCGTAGCGGCCTTCCGTTTGACTGGTAGCCAGATAGTCTTCTACGGTGAACTCAAGAAAGCCCTGAGTGACGCCGATAAGCATGTCAGGCAAGGTAACCGTATCAGCACCGGCAGGGCTGCCAGCGAAAAACAAGCAGACGACGGACGTCGCGCACAGCGCTTTGCGGGTGCGGGAGGTCAGGCGTCGGAAAAATGTCGTTTGAGCGTTCATACGAGTTAAAAAGCAAGCGCCGTGCCGTTTAGCAATGAATGTGCGTCGCAACAACACTTGGCGTTGGTGTAGGAGTCTGGGCATGGCTGGTGTAATGGATTCGGTGAACCAGCGCACGCAACTGGTAGGGCAGAATCGCCTGGAGCTGTTGTTGTTCCGTCTTGACGGTCAGCAGCTCTACGGAATCAACGTGTTCAAGGTACGGGAAGTGTTGCAGTGCCCGTCACTGACGTTGATGCCCAAGTCCAGTCCTGTCGTGTGCGGGGTGGCAAATATTCGAGGGGCGACCATTCCGATCCTTGATCTGGCAATGGCGACCGGCTCGGGGGCGTTGAAGGACAAGAAAAACCCGTTCGTGATCATCACGGAGTACAACACCAAGACCCAGGGTTTCCTGGTCCGCTCGGTGGAGCGCATCGTCAACATGAACTGGGAGGAGATCCATCCGCCGCCCAAGGGCACGGGGCGCGATCATTACCTGACCGCTGTGACTCGAGTCGACAATCAGTTAGTCGAAATCATCGACGTCGAGAAGGTGCTGGCGGAAGTTGCGCCGACGCCGGAGGCGATTTCGGTCGGTGTGGTCGATGTCGAGACCCAGAGCAAGGCGTTGTCGCTGCGAGTGCTGACGGTCGATGACTCGTCGGTGGCGCGCAAGCAGGTCACGCGTTGCCTGCAGACGGTCGGTGTCGAAGTGGTGGCGCTGAACGACGGCAAGCAGGCGCTGGATTACCTGCGCAAGCTGGTCGATGAAGGCAAGAAGCCGGAAGAAGAGTTCCTGATGATGATTTCCGACATCGAGATGCCGGAGATGGACGGGTACACCCTGACGGCGGAGATCCGCAGCGACCCGCGCATGCAAAAGCTTCATATCATCCTGCATACTTCGTTGTCGGGGGTTTTCAATCAGGCGATGGTCAAGAAAGTCGGTGCCGATGACTTCCTGGCCAAATTCCGTCCTGATGACCTGGCATCCCGGGTAGTCGACCGGATCAAAGCAGCAGATATCAGCTAGGGGCCTTCTGCCCCTGGCGGTCAACACGATTTAAGAGGCGGCATCATTGTCTACGGGTAATTTGGATTTCGAACAGTTCCGGGTCTTCCTGGAAAAAGCCTGTGGCATTTTGCTCGGTGAAAACAAGCAGTACCTGGTCTCGAGCCGTCTCAACAAACTGATGGAGCAGCAAGGCATCAAGTCCCTGGGTGAGCTGGTACAGCGCATCCAGACCCAGCCGCGCAGTGGTTTGCGCGAGCAGGTGGTCGATGCCATGACAACCAACGAAACTCTGTGGTTTCGTGACACCTATCCGTTTGAAGTCTTGAAGAACAAGGTACTGCCCGAGGCGATCAAGGCCAGTCCCAATCAGCGTCTGCGGATCTGGTCGGCGGCCTGTTCGTCGGGTCAGGAGCCGTATTCGCTGTCGATGTCGATCGACGAGTTCGAGCGCAGCAACCTCGGTCAGTTGAAGATGGGCGTGCAGATCGTTGCCACCGACCTGTCCGGCAGCATGCTGACCAACTGCAAGACCGGCGAGTACGACAGCCTGGCGATCGGTCGCGGTTTGTCCGCCGATCGTCTGCAGCGCTACTTCGACCCGAAAGGGCCGGGGCGCTGGG
>NZ_JBIUVO010000077.1:0-4692 GCF_044742995.1 Pseudomonas sp. NPDC087803 | reverse complement strand
GCTGGGTGATCAAGGCGCCGTTCAAGATCCGCGTGGTATTCCGGTCGTTCAAGCTGCTCGACAGCTACGCGAGCCTGGGCAAGTTCGACATCGTGTTCTGCCGCAACGTGCTGATCTACTTCTCCGCCGAGGTGAAGAAAGACATCCTGTTGCGCATTCACAGCACGCTGAAGCCGGGCGGGTATCTATTCCTTGGCGCTTCCGAAGCGCTGAACGGTTTGCCGGATCATTACCAGATGGTCCAGTGCAGCCCGGGGATCATTTACCAGGCGAAGTGATTGTTCATCGGCAACACAAGAACGGGAGTCCTCAGGGGCTCCCGTTTTTTTGTGCCTGAATTATCTCTCTCACAAACCACAAATCCCCTGTGGGAGCGGGCTTGCTCGCGAAGGCAGTGTGTCAGAAAAACAGATATCGACTGACTCGACGCTTTCGCGAGCAAGCCCGCTCCCACAGTGGGTCTGTGGTGTAGGTGCGAGGGGAGGGTAAGCGGCAGAAAAGCGGCAGCCAGCGGAAGCCGGTTGCCGCTTTTCTGGCATTGCCGCTTTGCCGACTCCCGGCAAAGCCCCGGTTTACGCGGGTTCGTTGGTTTGGCACGGCGCTTGCTAAAGCTCAGATACGAAAAACCGGTCACCCGAAGGTTCCCGACATGAGCATCAGCTTCGATAAAGCGCTCGGCATTCACGAAAAGGCACTGGGCTTCCGTGCCCAGCGTGCTGAAGTCCTGGCCAACAACATCGCCAACGCCGATACCCCGAACTACAAGGCTCGGGATCTGGACTTCTCCAAAGTGCTCGAAGCACAGAGCCAGAAGAACGCCAACGGCACCATCGCCCTGAACATGACCAACAGCCGCCACATCGAAGCTGAAGGCGTGGGCAATGGCGACGAGTCGCTGATGTATCGCACGCCGATGCAGCCTTCGATCGACCAGAACACCGTGGACGCTCAGCTTGAGCAGTCGAATTACGCGGAAAACGCGGTCGGCTTCCAGGCCAGCTTCACCCTGCTCAACAGCAAATTCAAAGGGCTGGTGTCAGCCCTGCGCGGAGAGTAATTCATGTCCCTGTCCAGCGTTTTCAACATTGCCGGCAGCGGCATGAGCGCACAAACCACGCGTCTGAACACCGTGGCTTCGAACATCGCCAACGCCGAAACCGTTTCGTCGAGCATCGACCAGACCTACCGCGCCCGTCACCCGGTGTTCGCCACCATGTTCCAGGGCGGCCAGAACAGCGGCAGCAACTCGTTGTTCCAGAGCCAGGACGCTGCAGGGCAGGGCGTGCAGGTACTCGGCGTGGTCGAAGACCAGAGCAACCTCGAGGCGCGCTACGAGCCGAACCATCCGGCCGCCGACGCCAAGGGCTACGTCTACTACCCGAACGTCAACGTGGTGGAAGAAATGGCTGACATGATTTCCGCGAGCCGGTCGTTCCAGACCAACGCCGAGATGATGAACACCGCCAAAACCATGATGCAGAAGGTACTGACCCTCGGTCAGTAATAAGGGGCGACGGCCATGAGTGTTTCCGATACCACCAGCAGCTTGAGCATGAATGACATCCTGGCGAACTCGTCGAAGAAGACCAGTTCGACCGCCGATGGCATTGCTTCTGCAACTAACAGTTCCACCGGCGGCCAGGCGCTGGGCAAGGATGCGTTCCTGCAATTGCTGGTCACCCAGCTGAAAAACCAGAACCCGCTCGACCCGCAGGACAACAGTGCGTTCGTTGCGCAGTTGGCGCAGTTCAGCAGCCTGGAAGGCATCACCACGCTTAACAGCACCGTCAGCTCGCTGGCCGGCAACTACAACTCCTCGCAGGCCCTGCAGGCGTCGTCGCTGGTGGGTCGCAACGTGATCGTGCAGACCAACACCGTTCAATTGGACGACCCGAGCAAAGGCATGACCGGTTCGGTCACCGTTCCGTCGTCGATTGCCGGCGGCACCGTCAGCATTACCGACAGCAGTGGCGCGGTGGTTCGCACCATCGACCTGGGCAGTCGCGCCGCAGGCAGCGCGAGCTTCACCTGGGACGGCAAGGACAAGGACGGCAACCTGGTGAAGACCGGTACCTACACCGTCAAGGCCAACGCCTCGATCAATGGCACCTCGACCGACATGGCGACCTATCTGCCAGCCACGGTCAACAGTGTGACCATCAGCCAGACCGGTGGCGAGCTGATGCTCAACCTGTCCGGCAAGGGCACCGTTGCCCTGTCCAAAGTACAAACCATTGGTATATAGAGCCGACTAACCGGCACAAAGGAGTGGAATATGTCTTTCAATATCGGCCTTAGCGGTCTCTATGCAGCCAACAAACAACTGGACGTGACCGGCAACAACATCGCCAACGTCGCGACCGCCGGTTTCAAATCGTCCCGTGCAGAATTCGAAGACGTCTACTCGGCCACTCGCCTGGGTAGCGGCAGCAAGGTCATCGGCAACGGTGTGCGCCTGGCCAACGTGTCCCAGCAGTTCACCCAGGGTGACATCAACAACACCGGCAACGTGCTGGACATGGGCATCAACGGTTCCGGCTTCTTCACCATGAGCAACAACGGCGCGATCACTTACACCCGTGCCGGTACGTTCAAGGTCGACAATGCCGGTTTCATCACCAACACCGACTACACCTCGCGTCTGCAGGGTTACGGTGTGGACGCCAACGGCAAGATCATCAACGGCGTGTTGACCGACCTGAAGATCGACACCTCGAACCTGGCGCCGAAATCGACTTCGCTGGTGACTTCGTCCATCAACCTGAACTCGTCGGCACCAGTGATCGACGACACAGTGGCGGCAGGCAAGTTCGACCCGGCAAAACTCGAAACCTACACCAAGTCGTTCAGCACACCGATCTATGACTCTCAGGGCAACTCGCACGTCATGGATCAGTACATGGTGAAAACCGGCCAAAACACCTGGAAGGTCTACACCCTGGTGGACGGGCGCAATCCGGATGCAACCGGCAGCGATCCAACCAAGACCGCCCCGACTGCTTCGACACTGACGTTCGACAGTTCGGGCAATCTCACTCAGGTCAGCACGCCTAACCCGGCGGACCCGGCCAACCCGATCATCAGCAGCGACCTGAAGCTGACCACCTGGAAGCCAGGCACAGTGACCAACGGTGTCTTTACGCCTAACGGCGCGTCTGCCAACCCGAATGGCGTGACCATTTCCATGGCCAAGACCACTCAGTTCAACGCTGATACCGCCCGTTCGATCCCGACTCAGGACGGTTACGCCACTGGCCAGATCACCAACCTGACCATCGACGGTACTGGTACGCTGTTCGCCAACTTCAGCAACAACCAGAGCAAGGCCATCGGCCAGGTCGCGCTGGCCAGCTTCACCAACGAACAAGGCCTGCAGGCTGTCGGCGGTACCAGCTGGAAAGAGACTTTCGCTTCGGGTATCCCGGGTTACGATGCGCCGGAAACCGGTACCCTGGGTTCGATCGCCTCCAACTCGCTGGAAGAGTCCAACGTTAACCTGACCAACGAACTGGTAGACCTGATCAAGGGCCAGAGCAACTATCAGGCGAACGCCAAGACCATCTCGACTCAGAGCACCATCATGCAGACCATCATTCAGATGACCTGATTCGGGTTTCTGATTGTGCAAGGAGCCCCTCTTTTTGAGGGGCTTTTTTGTGGGCTATTGTTTTGTGGGCTTATCCGTTGCTGCGGTAACGGCTACTTAGGGTTTCGCCCTTACGGCGAGTCACCTTTTCCAAGCGCCGGAGTGCCGGCCCAGCGAAAAGGTAATCCAAAAGGCTTGGCCCCAGCGTTCGGCCCTCGCCGTGGCTCGGGTTCCTTCGTTACGGTATTCATCCGGGGGCATCGCCTACGGTTTGCTCGCTGCACCTCCTCTCGATGTGTTCGACTTCGTCGAACGGTCGCTGCGCTCCCACCCCCGGATAAACCCCTCCACTCAGCCTGCCGACGGGGCCGATACGGCAGGATGAAGAGCTGCAGCCGAGCTAACGCTCATCCTCTGTAGGAGCTGCCGAAGGCTGCGATCTTTTGATCTTTGATCTTTGATCTTTGGCAGCAGCACTGAAGATCAAAAGATCGCAGCCTCGTTGCACTCGACAGCGCCTACAGGTTAATGGCAGGCAAAAGAAAACCCCCGACAAACCAGAAGTCTGTCGGGGGTTTCTTTTGCCTGGAGAGATCAGGCGTCTCGCGACGCCTGACTCAGCTCAGCTTATTGGCAAGCTTCGCAATCCGGCTCGTCGATCGCGCAAGCCTTTGGCACTGGCGCCGGACCTGCCGGAGCTGCCAGAACCGAATCGTCGCCGTGGTTGCCGCCGCTGGAAACAGCGTTCAGCTTGCCGGTGTTGATGGTCGACTTCTCGGTGCTGGTCGCGGCCAGGGCACGGAGGTAGTAAGTGGTTTTCAGACCACGGTACCAGGCCATGCGGTAGGTCACGTCGAGCTTCTTGCCCGAGGCGCCGGCGATGTACAGGTTCAGCGACTGAGCCTGGTCGATCCACTTCTGACGACGGCTGGCGGCGTCAACGATCCACTTGGTGTCCACTTCGAACGCGGTCGCGTAGAGCTCTTTGAGTTCTTGCGGGATGCGCTCGATCTGCTGCACCGAACAGTCGTAGTAATTCAGGTAGTTGATCATGAACGAGTCCCACAGACCGCGAGCCTTTAGTTAGCGAACAAGGAACGGGTTGA
>NZ_JBIUVO010000076.1:0-21303 GCF_044742995.1 Pseudomonas sp. NPDC087803 | reverse complement strand
AGAGCAAACGGATTGCTTTGGTCGCTGTGTTGCAGTGATCTTGAGATACAACCAGTACAGGCTCTGTCTTAGGACAGTTTTTGTTGTTCTCGGCCTGGTCGTGGGGCTAGCCCCAAATACAACGCCTCTCCAAAAGAATCAGTTAGCTGCGCCTCTCGCCGTCTTGTTTTTATTGTGCGTGAGTCGATTCGTCTTATTTTTATTGTCTTGTGCATTGCTTGTTATTGTTCTTGTACCAAACATATAGCAGGTGCCGTGCCAACTTTTGCGAAGCCCAATAAAACAAGGGGTTAGGTCGATATAACCGTTTTCTCGGGGCGAAAAAAAGCCGGGGTTTCGTTACCGATAACCCCGGCTTCTGTTACGTGAAAGGACTGAGGTAACAGTTTTTTCACATCCTCAAGCGTTACCCGCACACTCGACAGGTAACGTTCAGCTCTCGCTGGTGACCCCGGTCTTGCGCCGTGGAATGCCCAGGCGCTGGCGGCGTTCCCACAGGCACTTGCGGCTGACGCCCAGTTTGCGCGCCAGTTCGGTCTCGGTCATGTGGTCCTGATGCTCGAGAACGAAGTGCTGGAAATAGTCCTCCAGTGACAGGTCTTCAGTCGGCTCATGGCTGCTGTTGCTGGTGTTACCCGCGGTTTGCGCGGGCAGGCCGATGAATTCGTCGTCTTCCAGGTCGCTCAGCTCGATGTCGATGCCCAGCAGGTCGGCAGAGATCTCCGGGCTTTCGCTCAGGATCACCGCGCGCTCGACTGCGTTTTCCAGCTCACGCACGTTACCCGGCCAGGAATAATGCCGGATGGCCTGTTCGGCATCGGCGGCAAATTTCAGGTCGGTACGGTTGATGCGCGCACTTTGGCGGGCGAGGAATGCTGTGGCGATTTCGTTGACGTCGGCGCCACGTTCGCGCAGCGCCGGCAATTTCAGGGCGATCACGTGCAGGCGGTAATACAGGTCTTCACGGAACTGGCCGATTTTCGCCAGGCTCTTGAGGTCGCGGTGGGTCGCGGCGATCAAACGCACATCGACCTTTTGCGACTGCACCGAACCCACGCGGCGGATTTCGCCTTCCTGCAGCACGCGCAACAGACGGGCCTGGGCTTCCAGCGGCAGTTCGCCGATCTCGTCGAGGAACAGCGTGCCGCCGTCCGCCGCTTCCACCAGGCCGGCGCGACCGGCGCTGGCGCCAGTGAACGCGCCTTTTTCGTGGCCGAACAGTTCGGACTCGATCAGGCTTTCCGGAATGGCCGCGCAGTTCACCGAAATCATCGGTGCCTTGGCACGCTTGGACAGGTTGTGCAGGGCGCGGGCCACCAGTTCCTTACCGGTACCGGACTCGCCCTGAATCAATACATTGGAATCAGTCGGCGCGACTTTGCGGATCTTGCTGTACAGATCCTGCATCGGCGGGCACGAACCGATGATGCCGATTTCACCGTTGCTGTTATCCACGGCGGACTTGCCGCTGGCAGTGGCCGGTTTGCCGACAACCGCTTCGCTGGCGGCAGGCGACGACTGGTGATCACGCAGGATCCGCGCGACGGCCTGGAGCATTTCATCGTGATCGAAAGGCTTGGCGATGTAGTCCACCGCGCCCATCTTCATCGAGTCGACCGCCGAGCGCAGGCTGGCGTAGCTGGTCATGATCAGCACCGGTTTGCCCTGGCCAAGCTTGATCAGCTCGGTGCCGGGGGCGCCAGGCAGGCGCAGGTCGCTGACGATCAGATCGAATGTGGGAATACTGAAGCGTTCTTGTGCTTCCTGCACAGAACCGGCTTCGCTGACCTGATACTGGTTGCGTTCCAGCAGGCGGCGCAAGGCGGAGCGGATAATGGTTTCGTCTTCGACGATCAAAATGTGCGGCATTGATTCGATACTCTCGACGGTCTCAGTTCACAGCGGACGTCGCTTCGACATGACGCGGTAAGGTCACCCGGATACGGGTGCCGCGCTGGCTTTGTACATCAGCCGGGCTGTCGATGGTGATTTGTCCATAATGCTCTTCAACGATGGAATAGACCAGTGCAAGGCCCAGACCGGTACCTTCACCAGGGTCCTTGGTGGTGAAGAAAGGTTCGAACAATCGGTCCATGATGTTCTGCGGAATACCACTGCCTTCGTCTTCGACGATCAGATCGACCGTGTGTTCGCCGGCTTCACTCTTGACCCGCACCGCACTGCCCGCAGGCGAGGCATCACGGGCGTTGGAGAGCAGATTGATCAGCACCTGGGCGAGGCGCTGCGGATCGCCTTCGACCCAGTGATCGGGGTCGCACAGGTTGTAGAACTGCACTTCGAAGTTGCGCCGGTTCAGCGCCAGCAGGCCGATGGCGTCCTGCGCGACTTCGGCCAGGCACACCGGTTCGTCACTGTGTTGATGGCTGCCAGCGTGGGCGAAGCTCATCAGCGACTGCACGATGCGCGACACGCGCTTGGTCTGTTCGAGAATCTGCCCGCTGATTTCCGTCAGTTCGCCGTCTTCTTCACGCTCTTCGCGCAGGTTCTGCGCCAGACAGGCGATGCCGGTGATCGGGTTGCCGATTTCATGGGCCACACCCGCCGCCAGTCGGCCGATGCTCGCCAGTCGCTCGGAGTGCACCAGTTTGTCTTCGAGCATCTGCGTTTCGGTCAGGTCTTCCACCAGCAGCACCAGGCCACTGTTGCCCGGGGCCAACGGTTCGTCGATCGCCGCTTTGTGCAGGTTCAGCCAGCGGGTCTGGCCGTCGAGGGCCAGGTGCTGCTTGTGCAAGTGTTCGTCGGGCAGGTTGATGAAGCCTTGCAGCAATGGTTTCCACGGATCGGCGATGGTGCTCAGGCGCGAGCCGACCACCCGTTGCGCGGCAATGCCGGTGAGTTCTTCCATGGCTTTGTTCCACATCAGGATCTCTTGATCCTTGGCCAGCGAGCAGACGCCCATCGGCAGCTCCTGCAGGGTCTGGCGGTGGTAGCGGCGCAGGGCGTCGAGCTCGGCGGCCAGCCCGGTGAGGCGCGAGTGGTAATCCTCAAGACGGCTTTCGATGAAGTGGATGTCTTCGGTCACATAGTTTTCGCCGCCAGCCTTGTACGGCAGGAAGGTTTCGACCATGTCTTGCGCCACGCTCGGGCCCATCAGGCCGGAGAGGTTGGCTTCGATACGGTCGCGCAGGCGGCGCAAGGCATAAGGGCGGCGTTCGTCGAACGGCAGATAGAGATCGCGCAGGGCCTGCTCGACTTCTTTCTGCGCCGCTTTGGCGCCCAGCGGCTTGGCCAGTTGCGTGGCGAATTCCTGAGGCGAGGCGGCGTGCAGTTCGCGCCGTTGCGGGCGACGCACGTTATCCACCGCGCAGGCTTCGGCGGCGCTGGCTTCTTCCGGGCTGGCGTTGGTGAACAGTGAGATCAGGGTGAACATCAGCACGTTGGCCGCCAGCGAGGCGATGGCCGCCATGTGCCAACTGGTGTCGTCCAGCACGTAGATCATGTTCAGCAGCGGAATGTAGAAACCCTGCAGATTGCCGACCAGCGGCAGCAGCATGGTCACCACCCACACCAGAATCCCCGCCAGCAGGCCGGCGATAAAGCCGCGGCGGTTGGCGGTCGGCCAGTACAGCACTGAGAGCACGCCGGGCAGGAATTGCAGGGTCGCGACGAACGCGACGATGCCGAGGTTGGCCAGATCCTGTCCGGCGCCGAGCATCAGATAAAAGCCGAAACCGGCCATGATGATCGCCACGATCAGCGCCCGGCGGGTCCACTTCAGCCAGCGATAGATATTGCCTTCGGCCGGTGGCTGGTACAGCGGCAGCACCAGGTGGTTCAGCGCCATGCCCGACAGCGCCAGGGTGGTGACAATGATCAGGCCACTGGCGGCCGACAGTCCGCCGACGTACGCCAGCAAGGCCAGTGGTTTGCTGTTGGCGGCAATGCCGATGCCGAGGGTGAAGTATTCCGGATCGGTGGTGGCGCCGAGCTTCAGGCCGGCCCAGAGAATCAGCGGCACCGCCAGGCTCATCAGCAGCAGGAACAGCGGCAGGCCCCAACTGGCGCTGACCAGCGAGCGCGGGTTGAGGTTTTCGGTAAAGGTCATGTGATACATGTGCGGCATCACGATCGCCGAGGCGAAGAACACCAGCAACAGCGTGCGCCACGGCCCTTCCTGCAGCGGCGTGTGCAACGCGGCGAGGGCGGTCTGGTTTTGCAGCAGCCACAGCTCAAGCTGTTGCGGGCCGTCGAACACACCGTACAACGCATAGAGGCCGACGCCACCGAGGGCGATCAGTTTGATCACCGATTCGAAAGCGATCGCGAACACCAGCCCTTCGTGTTTCTCGCGGGTGGCGATATGCCGCGAGCCGAAGAAAATCGTGAACAGAATGATCAATGCGCAGAACGCCAGCGCGACGCGGCTCTGGATCGGCTCGCCGGTGAGAATGCCGATGGAATCGGCCACCGCCTGAATCTGTAACGCCAGCAGCGGCAGTACGCCGATCAGCATGAAGATCGTGGTCAGCGCGCCGGCCCAGGTGCTGCGAAAGCGGAAGGCGAACAGGTCCGCCAGCGACGACAGTTGATAGGTGCGGGTGATTTTCAGGATCGGATACAGCAGCACCGGTGCCAGCAGAAACGCGCCGGACACTCCGAGATAACTGGAGAGAAAGCCATAGCCGTACTGATAGGCCAGACCCACCGTGCCGTAAAACGCCCAGGCACTGGCATAGACCCCCAGCGACAGGGTGTAGGTCAGCGGGTGGCGAATGATCGCCCGCGGGATCATGCCCCGTTCACTGATCCAGGCAACGCCGAACAGCACCGCCAGGTACGCGGCACTGATCAGGATCATCTGGGTCAGGCTAAAGCTCATCGGCATCTTTTTGGCTCTGCAGGATGAAGGTCACGACAATCAGGATCAACCAGAGCAGATACGGCCGATACCAGGCGCCCGTGGCGTCGATCCACCAATCCATGATGGCTGGCGAAAACAGATAGATTCCCACGACCAGAAGCAGGACCAAGCGATAGATGTACATCCCGGCCTCTCTTTTTTATGCGCGTGCCCGAAAACGTGCGGCGATGGTAACGGATGGCGGCGCGACTGCAAGTACCGTCATTGCAGTTGCGCCTCGGGCAGGGTCAGTGTGCGCGGGATCTTCGATGCATCCCAGTGGGCTGCGCCCCAGTTGAGCAATTCCTGCGGTGAGGCGTATTCAAGCTCGGCCCCTGGGTTTTGCCCCAGCGCACGCAGGGCGCGCAGCAACAGCGGGGTGGCTTGGTCGGCCTCGAGCGGCGGCGAACGGTAGGATTTGCCGAGCTTGTTGCCGTCCGGCTGCGTAATCAGTGGCAGGTGCAGATAGCGTGGTTGGCGCAGGCCCAGCAGTTCTTGCAGATAGAGCTGACGCGGCGTGGAGTCGAGCAGATCGGCGCCGCGCACGATGTCGGTGATGCCTTGCCAGGCGTCATCCAGCACCACGGCCAGTTGATAGGCGTAGAGGCCGTCGCGGCGGCGAATCACGAAATCGCCGACGTCGCGCCCCAGATGCTGGCGGAACTCGCCCTGCACGCGGTCGATGAAGTGGTATTCCAGTTCCGGCACGCGCAGGCGGATCGCCGCATCTTGCTGCTCGTGGCCGGCATTGCGGCACAGCCCCGGATAAATGCCGTTGTAAGGCTCCAGCTGTTTGCGCGAACAAGTACAAGCGTAAGCCAGACCGTGGTTGAACAGGCTGTTGAGGACTTCGGCGTAGGCGTCGTGCCGATCGCTCTGGCGCACCATTTCGCCGTCCCACTCGAAACCGTAGCTTTCCAGCGCTTTGAGAATCGCTGCCTGCGCGCCGGGTTCTTCCCGGGGCGGATCGAGATCTTCCATGCGCACCAGCCAGCGCCCGCCGACCGCACGCGCGTCGAGGTAAGAGGCGAGGGCGGCGACCAGCGAGCCGAAGTGCAGGTGGCCACTGGGGGTCGGGGCGAAGCGGCCGATGTAGGCGGGGGCGGTTTTGGCAGTCATGGGGTAATACTACTTTTCAAGGTCTTGCATGCACCACCCCGTGGGAGCGGGCTTGCTCGCGAAAGCGTCGGCTCAGACACCTTTGATGTTGAATGACACACCGCCTTCGGGAGCAAGCCCCCTCCCACCAAGAGCGCAAACAAGGCAAAAGGCAGAAGCATTAACTTTGTGGGAGCGGGCTTGCTCGCGAAAGCGTCGGCTCAG
The DNA here is from genome assembly GCF_044742995.1 of Pseudomonas sp. NPDC087803. NCBI lineage: Bacteria > Pseudomonadati > Pseudomonadota > Gammaproteobacteria > Pseudomonadales > Pseudomonadaceae > Pseudomonas > Pseudomonas sp. NPDC087803. The sequence continues at coordinate 15,119 of NZ_JBIUVO010000076.1, read as the reverse complement.
ACACCTTTGATGTTGAATGACATACCGTCTTCGGGAGCAAGCCCCCTCCCACAAAAGCAAGGCAAAAGGGCAGAGGCAAAAGGCAGAAACAAAAACGGAGCGTTCGCACGCTCCGTTTTTCGTTCAGGTCGAGATTACTTGCCGACCTGCTTTTCCTTGATTTCCGCCAGGGTCTTGCAGTCGATGCACAAGTCCGCGGTAGGACGGGCCTCGAGGCGCTTGACGCCGATCTCGATGCCGCAGGATTCGCACCAGCCGTACTCTTCGTCCTGGATCAGTTCGAGGGTCTTGTCGATCTTCTTGATCAACTTGCGCTCGCGGTCGCGGGCGCGCAGCTCGAGGGCGAACTCTTCTTCCTGGCTGGCACGGTCGGCCGGGTCAGGGAAGTTGGCCGCTTCGTCTTTCATGTGATCAACAGTACGGTCGACTTCCTGCATCAAGTCCTGTTTCCACTTGTTCAGGATCTTGGTGAAGTGCGCACGCATGGGGGCGCCCATGTACTCTTCGCCGGCCTTCGGAACGTAAGGTTCGAAGCCGCTGATCGTCGCTTGCTGCTGTTGCTTTGCTTGGGTGGGCATGAAATGGACCGCCTCTACTCTTGTAATCCATTGCGCAGGATTGCTCCATCACCGACACCTGCCGGCCCTGCGGCTGCAAGCGGGCGAACTTACCAGATCAATTCGGCCCGCGCTACTCCCGGATGTCGAGGCCCCGGCGGGTGGCGCTTGCAAATGTTTGGCAAGCCATGTCTGGTGGTGTTGAAAGCCTGTTCAATCACTGATTTTAGTCAATCCTGGAGCGTACGCTCATATCGTTACAGTCCAGCGTTCTTGAGGCTGTGACCGCGACGGGTTCTCGCTCGTTCCGGCAGATGGGTAGAATCGTTTCTTTTTCCCCGTCGAAGGAAGGCCAATGGCTCAGCCCTACAGTGCGCGCAGTCGTGCGATCGAACCGTTCCATGTGATGGCGCTGCTGGCGCGGGCCAACGAACTGCAGGCCGAAGGTCACGACGTGATCCACCTGGAAATCGGCGAGCCGGACTTCACCACGGCCGAGCCGATCATCCGGGCCGGGCAAGCCGCGCTGACGGCGGGCAAGACCCGCTACACCGCGGCGCGCGGTATTCCTGAACTGCGCGAGGCAATTTCCGGGTTCTATCAATCGCGGTACGGCCTGAACATCGATCCGCGGCGGATCCTGATCACGCCGGGAGGCTCCGGTGCGCTGTTGCTGGCCAGCGCCTTGCTGGTCGATCCGGGCAAGCACTGGCTGCTGGCGGATCCGGGTTACCCGTGCAACCGGCATTTCCTGCGTCTGGTCGAAGGCGCGGCGCAACTGGTTCCGGTCGGGCCGGAGGTGCGTTATCAACTGACTCCGGATCTGGTGGCGCGGCATTGGGATCACGACAGCGTCGGTGCGTTGGTGGCGTCGCCGGCCAACCCGACCGGCACCATTCTGACCCGCGATGAACTGGCCGGGTTATCCACAGCGATCAAGGCGCGCCACGGCCATCTGGTGGTGGACGAGATCTACCACGGCCTGACTTACGGCACCGATGCCGCCAGCGTGCTGGAAGTCGATGACAGCGCTTTTGTCCTCAATAGTTTCTCCAAATATTTCGGCATGACCGGTTGGCGGCTCGGCTGGCTGGTGGCGCCGGATGCTGCGGTCAGTGAGCTGGAAAAACTTGCGCAGAACCTCTACATCAGCGCCCCGAGCATGGCGCAGTACGCCGCTCTGGCCTGTTTCGAGCCGGACACCATCAGCATCCTCGAAGAGCGCCGCGCCGAATTTGGCCGCCGTCGCGACTTCCTCCTGCCGGCGTTGCGCGAGTTGGGTTTCAACATCGCCGTCGAGCCGGAAGGGGCGTTCTACTTGTACGCTGATATCAGCCGGTTCGGCGGTGATGCCTTCGCGTTCTGCCGTCATTTCCTCGAAACCGAGCACGTTGCCTTCACTCCAGGGTTGGATTTCGGCCGTTATCAGGCCAGCCACCATGTGCGTTTTGCTTACACGCAAAACCTCCCTCGCTTACAGGAAGCGGTGGAACGCATCGCCCGTGGCTTGAAGAGCTGGCAAGGCTGATGCGCTTTTATCCGGCTCTGGAAGAGGCGCGGTTGATTCGCCGCTACAAACGATTTCTGGCGGATGTGGAAACGGTCAATGGCGAATTGTTGACCCTGCACTGCCCGAACACCGGCTCGATGCTCAATTGCCAAGTCGAGGGCGGGCAGGTGTGGTTCAGTCGCTCAAACGACCCGAAACGCAAACTGCCCGGCACGTGGGAAATCGGTGAAACCCCGCAGGGGCGGCTGTTCTGCGTTAACACCGGCCGTGCCAACGCGTTGGTCGAAGAGGCGCTGCAAGCTGGCGTCATCAGCGAGTTGAACGGTTTCACGGCGCTTAAACGCGAAGTGCCGTACGGTCAGGAAAAAAGCCGCATCGACTTTCGACTCGAATACCCGAGCGGCCCGGCATATGTGGAAGTGAAGAGTGTCACCCTGGGTTTCGACGGGACGAACGTGGCGGCGTTTCCCGACGCGGTAACCCAGCGCGGCGCCAAACATCTGCGCGAATTGGCGCATCTGGCCCGTGACGGCATTCGTGCGGTGCAGTTGTATTGCGTCAATCTCAGTGGGATTGAAGCGGTGCGACCGGCCGAGGAAATCGACTCGGCCTACGCCGATGCCCTGCGTGAAGCGGTGGCCTGCGGGGTCGAGGTGCTGGCCTACGGCGTGCGTTTGAGCCACCAAGAGATGGTGATCGACCGGCGGCTGGACGTTTTGCTCAACGGTTAAACATCTATCCACAGCCCTTGGGCATCTTCGCGGCAGGGGATGGCGGTCAGGGATTGCCCGGCGCAGGGCCCGGCGACGCATTCGCCGTCCTCAATGAGAAACAGTGCGCCGTGGGTGGCGCACTGGATCAGGCTGTTGCTCGGGTCGAGAAACTGGTCGGGGTGCCATTCCAGGCCGACCCCGCGATGTGGGCAGCGATTGAAATAAACATAGGCCTGACCATTGCGGCGCACGGCAAACAGTTTGTTGCCGTCGATGTCGAAACCGCGGCTGCCGGCTTCAGCGAGATCCGCGCCGGCGCACAAAAACTTCATGGCTATCCTCAAGTGTCGGCTCGTTTCAGGAAATGTCCGAGCTTGACGTTTAAATGCAAACAATTATCAAATGGCCGCCTTCGCCCACTGTGTGCAACCGCCGCCAAGGATACTTGGCCAGCCGGTTCGCTGCCGGGAAAACTGTTCAAGGAAAGCTGCGTATGCGCCTGATTACCCGCGTTGCCGTGCTGTGTGTCGGACTGCTCGCCAGCCTCCAGACGACAGCCGCCGATTTGCCACAGCGTTGGGTCAGTGCCGGTGGTGCGCTGTCGGAGTGGGTGAGCGCGCTGGGTGGCGAGTCCAAACTGGTTGGCGTTGACACCACCAGCCAGCATCCGCAGTCGCTGAAGCAGCTGCCAAGCATCGGCTATCAACGCAGCCTCTCGGCAGAAGGCATTCTCAGCCTGCGCCCGGACATTCTCATCGGCACCGAGGAAATGGGCCCGCCACCGGTCATTGCTCAGGTGAAGAGCGCCAAGGTACAGGTCGAACTGTTCTCGGCGCAGCCGGATCTGCCGACCCTGGAAAAAAATGTTACGCATCTCGGGCAGTTGCTGGGCGCACAAGTGCAGGCGACTCGGTTGCTGGAAAGTTATCAACAGCAGCTCACTGCGCAGAAAGTCCGAGTCGCCGAGTTGCAGGCCAAACATAAGACGCCCGGTGTGCTGGTGCTGATCGGGCATGCCGGCGGCAAACCATTGATCGCCGGCAAGGACACTGCCGCCGATTGGCTGCTGCAACGGGCCGGCGGGCATAACCTCGCCACGCATAGCGGTTACAAGCCGTTCTCCGTGGAATCGCTGGCCGGGCTCGATCCTGAGGTGCTGGTGTTTGCTGATCGCGCGTTGTCCGGCGAAGCGGCAAAAGCGGCGCTGTTCAAGGAGAATCCGATTCTCAACTCAAGCCGAGCGGCCAAGTCCGGACGGGTGCTGGAGCTGGATCCGACGCTGCTGGTCGGTGGCCTCGGGCCACGTTTGCCGGTGGCGTTGAAGGGGTTATCTGACGGTTTCTATCCGACTCCGAGTGGCCAATGACCACGCTGGTCAAACCACGAAGCCTGTTCATCGGTCTGACGCTTCTGTGTTTGCTGGCCATCTGGCTGTCGTTGGCGTTGGGGCCGGTGAGCCTGCCACTGTTCGATACGTTGCGCGCTGCCTTACGCATGCTCGGTGTGCCGCTGGCGCCGGATGGTCTGGAACAGGCTGAGCTGATCCTCGGGCAGATTCGTCTGCCGCGTACCTTGCTCGGCCTGGCCGTCGGCGGTGTGCTGGCGCTGTCGGGTGTGGCGATGCAGGGATTGTTTCGCAACCCGTTGGCCGATCCCGGGCTGGTCGGGGTGTCCAGCGGTGCGGCACTCGGCGCAGCGATTGCGATTGTCGGCGGTTCGTTTTTTGGCGGTTTGCCGGAGTGGTTCGGGCCGTATCTGTTATCGGCGTGTGCGTTTCTCGGTGGGCTGGGCGTGACGGCGCTGGTCTATCGGCTCGGTCGGCGCAACGGCCAGACCAACGTCGCAACCATGCTGCTGGCCGGGATCGCGCTGACGGCGTTGGCAAGCTCGGCGGTGGGCCTGTTCACCTATCTGGCGGATGACGCGACCTTGCGCACGCTGACTTTCTGGAATCTGGGCAGCCTCAATGGCGCCAGTTACGCGCGATTGTGGCCGTTGCTGATCATCAGCACCGGCGTTGCGTTGTGGCTGCCGCGTCGTGCCAAAGCGCTGAATGCGTTGTTGCTCGGGGAGTCCGAAGCCGGGCATCTGGGGATTGATGTCGAACGGCTCAAGCGTGAACTGGTGTTTTGCACGGCTCTAGGCGTGGGTGCGGCGGTGGCAGCAGCGGGGATGATCGGTTTCGTCGGATTGGTGGTGCCGCATCTGGTGCGCTTATTGGCCGGGCCCGATCATCGGGTGTTGTTGCCAGCGTCAGTCCTGGCGGGGGCGAGCCTGTTGTTGCTGGCGGATCTGGTGGCGCGGTTGGCGCTGGCGCCGGCGGAATTGCCGATCGGCATTGTCACGGCATTTATCGGTGCGCCTTTCTTCCTTTATCTGCTGCTGCGAGGACGTGCCTGATGCTGCGTGCGCACAATCTGCACATCCGTCGCGGGCGCAAGACGGTGCTCAGCGACATCACCCTGCAACTTGAACCGGGTGAGGTGCTGGGTGTGCTCGGGCCGAACGGTGCCGGCAAAAGCACCTTGCTCGGTGCGTTGTGCGGTGAGCTGGCGGCCAGTGAAGGTGAGGTGTTGCTCGACGACAAGGCGCTGAATCACTGGACGGGTACGCAACGCGCCCAGCGTCTGGCGGTGTTGCCGCAGGTGTCGACGCTGGATTTTGCCTTTCGTGTGGAAGAAGTGGTCGGCATGGGCCGCTTGCCGTATCAGAGCGGGCGGGTGCGCGATGACGAGATCGTTGCGGCAGCGCTGGACGCTGCGGATGCCGGGCACTTGAGCGGGCGCAGTTATCTGGCGCTGTCGGGGGGCGAGCGCCAGCGTGTGCATCTGGCGCGGGTGCTGGCGCAACTGTGGCCGGGGCGGGCCGGGCAAACCCTGTTGCTGGATGAGCCGACCTCGATGCTCGATCCCTTGCATCAGCACACCACGCTGCAGGCGGTGCGCGAGTTTGCCGACCGTGGCGCAGCGGTGCTGGTCATCCTGCATGATCTGAATCTGGCGGCGCGCTATTGTGATCGGGTGTTGCTGCTTGAAGGCGGGCGCCCGGTAGCGCTGGATACGCCTCAGCAGGTATTGCGACCGGACTCGCTCAAAGCCGTGTTCGGTCTCGAAGTATTGGTGCAGCCGCACCCGGAGCGTGGGCATCCGCTGATCATCGCCCGCTGATGTCTATCGAGGTGATGGTATGCGCGGGATGTGGCTATTGGCGGTGCTGCTGCTTGCGGGGTGTCAGCATGTGGCTGCGCCGCCACCGGTCAGCGGCGAGATTCGCGATCTGCACAGCGGCCAGGTGTTGACGGCGCAGGAGTTGCTGACGCGTCTGGGCAAGCCGCACCAACTGATCATCGGCGAACAGCATGACAATGCCGATCACCACACCTTGCAGTTATGGCTGTTGCAGGCGCTTGGGGAACAGCGCCCTCAGGGCAGTCTGCTGCTGGAGATGCTTACGCCGAATCAACAGCCAAAAGTCGATCAGGTTCGCCATGCCGCAACGCCGCCCACCGATCTTGCCACCGCGTTGGCCTGGCAGGATGGCTGGGACTGGAATCTCTATGGACCGATCGTTCGGTTTGCACTCACGCAGCCCTATCCGCTGTTGGCGGCCAATCTGGATGACAGCGAAATCCGCACTTTTTATCGTCAACCGCCAGCCCTGAGCGGTGTTCGCAGCAATGCGGCAACGGTAAAAGCCACGCTGTTTGAGCAAATCAGCGATTCACATTGCGGCTTGCTGCCCAAATCGCAGATGCCGGCGATGCTCGCGGTTCAGCAGCAGCGTGATCGGCGCATGGCCGAACGCTTGCTGGCGGCGCCGAAGCCATCCTTGCTGCTGGCCGGTGCCTGGCATGCGCGCAAGGATGTGGGCGTGCCGTTGCATGTTCTGGATCTGGGCGAAGATCGGGCTCCAACGGTGCTGCTGCTGGCCGAGCAGGGCGCCGAGGTGACTGCAGCGATGGCCGATTACGTCTGGTTCACCCCGGCCACGCCCGCGCAGGATTACTGCGCGCAAATGCGTAAACAGTTTGGCCAATGACTTTTCCACAGGCAAAAAAAGACCCGGTAAAAACCGGGTCAAATAACCGTGATTAGCCTGATGAGGAGATAATCTGAGAGTCCGAACCAAGGGCTTTTCAGAATATCGACTGATCTCGCGACCAGTTGTGATAATCATAGCGATTCTCATTACCGAGTCAACCACTGTTTTTCCATTTTCTTGATTTAGCCGCTCCAATGGCCGGAATGTCCCGGAAACTGGGGGCTTAACGTGCAGCTTTGATCGCGCTCAGTTGCGTGATCTGCTGGTTGAGCTGGCCAATTCGCCGGGCCATGCTTTCAATGAGGCTGTGGGCAATCTTCGGATTGTTACGGGTCATGTTCAGAAACTGATCACCGGGGATCAGCATCACCGTGCTCGGCTCGCGAGCGATGACCGTAGCGTTACGTGGCTCACCGGTGAACACCGCCATGGCACCGAAGATCTCGTCCTTGGGCACTTCACCTACCTTCAGCCCGTCGACAAACGCTTCGGCATGTCCGTCGATGATCACGAAGACGTGATCGGCGGCATCGCCCTGCTTGATCAACACCTCACCGCCCTCGACCCGTTTAAAGCCATTGGTGCTGCGAAACTCCCGTGGTTTCAGCTCGGCCACCGCGTGAGCCAGCAGCGCCATCTGCCCCAGCAGATACTCAAGCCAGTGATCAGCCCGGCCCGGCTCGGCGTACAAATGCTGGAACAGTTCGGTTCGCCGATAGGGCAACAAGCGCAATGGCCCATCGCTGCGCAGGCGGAATTCGGCCCATGCCTGACCTTGCTGCAGACCGATCAGGTCGCCTTCCTGCCAGTAAAACAACGCACGGCCACCGATGTAACCGTTGATCACGCCCTCTGTCAGCAGAAACAGCTGATCATGTGGGAGCTGCGCCATCAGGTCGTCAGATATTTCTGGCTCAAAGGCTGGCCCGCACGGCGCAAGCCCTTCCAGCCAGCGTGCGGGCAAGCTCTGCAAACGATTGATCAGTGCATCGACAGGTGCCGATTGTTCCCCGAGCAGATACATGGCCGTCAGCGCCCGTTCAATTCTTGTGTCGCGAAGAGATGGCTTCGAGTTGCTTGTTCAAGGCGTCTTTGCGCTCGGCCGGAATGTCGTTCCAGTGCACATCCATCAGTGCTCCTTCGATCGCATACAACAACACCTTCGATGCGCGAAACCCACGGGTACGCACGGCCCGATAGGCGTCCACCGCCCCCAGGCGACGCAAGTCCGAGGCGCTGTGGATGCCCACGGCATGCAGCCACTGCGCCGACGTCTTGCCAAGATTCTTCAGGTGTTGCAGTTCATCATTCATCAAGCCTCCTTGCGACGGCCGAATGGTGCGTGGGCGATCTTCTCAGGAGTGTAGCCATCAGTAGGAAAAGCGTGGTTGTTTGGTCGGATTCGACGCAAACGCTTCTAAGAAAGGGCCTGCGAACACAGAAAGGAGGGAAGAAACGCGGAAATAAATGTGGGAGCGGGCTCGCTCGCGAAGGCGCCCTGTTAGCCACTAGATGTAACGACTGACACTCCGCCTTCGCGAGCAAGCCCGCTCCCACACGGGGAGTGCGTCGGGTCAGAGAAAGATAAAAAGTATCAGCGAGTGCGATAACGCAGGCGAGTACCAAAATTCATCGACATCAGGATCTCATCGGCACTCAATTCCGGCGGAAAGTACGCTCCGGAAATCTGTGCATGAGCCAGGCTCGCACCTTCGAGTGATGAATTGCGGAAGTCGATGCCACGCAAATCGGCAGAGCGGAAGTACGCGTCCCGGAAATCCACGCCATCGGCGTTCAGTTCACGTAGATCGAGGCCACGGAAATCGCCACCAACCATGTCGATCGGGCCGTCGTTTGGGCGTTCCTTGTTGAAGCCTGCGATGTCGTCTTTGTGCAGCAGGGCGTAAAGCGGGGTGTCGAGAAGTTTCGGCTGGCTCATGTCACATCACCTGTTGGTTTTATGACGCCAGTATAGTGCCACTATTTGACGGCCGTGAAGCAAGCGAGGGCTTCACGGCCGAAATAGTTTCTTACAGGCCTGGCAGGCGCTGGCGGATCTGCGCCACTACGGTGTCGAGGGTCCCGCTTTCATTGGTCTGCACACGTTTGCTGCGCAGAATTTCTTCTGGCGTCAGCGCCTCGCGGCTGGCCTGTTGGGCCTCGATCACTGCCAGCGTGGCGTCGGAAGGATCCTTCTTGTCGGCCTGACGAATCGCCAGCCAGCTCTCGATCACGGCTTGCGGTGCGTTGCAGTCGAGAATCAGGAACGGCGTGCCGGTGGCTTCGGCCACTTTAGCGGCGTTGTCGCGTTGCTCGCGCTTGAGGTAGGTCGCATCGATCACCACCGGGAACCCGGCGTGCAGGATCACTCCGGCAATCTCATGCAGGCGGGCATAAGTGGCGGCGCTGGCATCGGCGCTGTAAATCCCGGCCTGCACGTCGTTGGCTACGGTCTGCTCGCCGAACAAGCGCTTGCGCTCAACATCGGAACGCAGGCGAATCGCGCCCAGCGCTTCGACCAGACGCATTGCCACGTGGCTCTTGCCGACAGCCGATACGCCGTGAGTGATGGCCATGAAGCGCGAAGGAATGGTGCTGTAGCTTTCCGCCAGGTTGGCGTAGTTGCGGTATTGGCGCAGGGTGGTGGCGCGCTGCACCGGAGTGGCGTCTGCCGGCATGCTGAACAGCGCGACTTTGGCGCGAACCAGCGCGCGGTAGGCTTTATAGAAGTTCAGCACTTCCAGGCCTTGGTAGTCGCCGGTCAGCTCCAGGTACTGGCTGATGAAGCGGCGGGCCAGGGATTTCAGGCCACGGTCTTCCAGGTCCATCGCCAGGAAACCGGTGTCGGCCCAGACGTCGGTGAAGCGGAACGGTTCGTTGAACTCGATGCAGTCGAAGATCACCACCTTGCCATTGATGACGGTGGCATTGCCCAAGTGGATGTCGCCATGGCATTCACGAGTGAAGCCTTCGGTCTTGCGCTGTCTGAACAGCGACTTGAGACGGTCGAAGCTGCTTTCGGCCCAGGCTTTCAGCGCCTCGAGTTGTAGCAAATCGTTCTTGTCGCTGAGGAACGGCAGGATCTGTTCGAAGTTCTGGCGCACCGGGGCCATTACGCTGTCCGGCGTACCGGCGTCGTGTTCGGCCGGGACTTTTGGCGCACTGAGGTGGAATCTGGCGATCTGTTCGGCCATTTCGTCGATGTGTTGGGTGGTCAACTCACCGTTGGCTTGCAGGGTGCTGAGCAGCCCGGTCTGCGGGAATTGACGCATCTTCAGCAGGTATTCGATCACCGGGCCGTCGCCGCCCAGTTGTGGTGCCTCGGCGCTGCCGGTCACTGGCAACACGTCCAGATACAAATCTTCGGTCAGGCGCTGGTTAAGTCGCAGTTCTTCAGCGCAGAAGTGCTCACGCGCTTCGAGGCTGGTGAAGTCGAGGAAGCCGAAATTCACCGGCTTCTTCACTTTATAAGCAAACGGGCCGGTGAGGATCACCCACGAGATATGGGTTTCGATGACCTGGAACCCTTCGACGGGGTGCGGGTAGAGGGCCGGGTTTTGCAGGGCAGCGATCAGTGACTGGCTCACGGGCGATCCTTCAGAGACTGGGAAATTCGAGGCCGCCATTATGGCCGCTCGCCAGCCCGACGCAAACCTCGGTGAGCGCCTGTTGAGTATGAATAAAGTGCGTATAATCCGCCGCCATGACTCGAACTCGATCCCCCCGTACCAAGAAAAAACCACCTTCCCAGGGCCTGCGCCCGTGGCTGGGTTGGGCCATTAAACTCAGTCTGGTCGGCCTTGTGGTGCTGGCCGGCTTCGCCGTTTACCTCGATGCCGTGGTGCAGGAGAAGTTCTCCGGCAAGCGCTGGACCATCCCGGCCAAGGTATACGCGCGTCCGCTCGAGCTGTTCGTCGGACAAAAGCTCAGCAAGGACGACTTCCTCACCGAACTCGATGCTTTGGGCTATCGCCGCGAAGCCGTGAGCAATGGTCCCGGCGCCGCCGCCGTCAACGGCAATACCGTTGATCTGAATACTCGTGGCTTCCAGTTCTATGAAGGCCTGGAAAAAGCCCAGCCGGTGCGCGTGCGCTTCTCCGGCGACTATGTAGCCGAGCTCTCGGGACTCAACGGTGGGAAATTGTCCGTGGTGCGGCTGGAGCCGCTGTTGATCGGCGGTATTTACCCGAAAAACCTTGAAGACCGCATCCTGATCAAGCTCGATCAGGTGCCGCCGTATCTGCTCGACACCCTGGTAGCGGTTGAAGACCGCGACTATTACAGCCACTGGGGCGTGTCGCCGAAGTCGATTGCCCGGGCGATCTGGGTCAACACCTCTGGCGGCAAGATGACCCAGGGCGGCAGTACGCTGACCCAGCAGTTGGTGAAGAACTTCTACCTCACCAACGAGCGCAGCCTGAGCCGCAAGCTCACCGAAGCGATGATGGCGATGCTGCTGGAGCTGCACTACGACAAGAAGGAAATTCTTGAGGCCTACCTCAATGAAGTCTTCGTCGGGCAGGACGGCCAGCGTGCGGTGCACGGCTTTGGTCTGGCCAGCCAGTTCTTCTTCGGCCAGCCACTGTCCGAGCTGAAACTGCATCAGGTCGCTTTGCTGGTCGGCATGGTCAAAGGGCCGTCCTACTACAACCCGCGGCGCAACCCGGAACGTGCGCTGGAACGCCGTAACCTGGTGCTCGACGTGCTCGAGCAGCAGGGCGTGGCTTCCGCCGAACAAGTTGCTGCGGCGAAAAAAATGCCACTGGGTGTCACCACTCGCGGCAAGCTCGCCGACAGCTCGTTCCCGGGCTTTATCGATCTGGTCAAACGCCAGTTGCGTGAAGACTACCGTGACGAAGACTTGACCGAAGAAGGCCTGCGGATCTTCACCAGTTTCGACCCGATTCTGCAGATGAAGGCCGAGGCGTCGGTCAATGACACCTTTAAACGGCTGGCCGGACGCAAGGGCTCCGACGATGTGGAAGCGGCGATGGTCGTGACCAACCCGGAGACCGGCGAAGTCCAGGCCATGATCGGCAGTCGCCAGGCCAGTTTTGCCGGTTTCAACCGGGCGCTGGATGCGGTGCGGCCGGTGGGCTCGCTGATCAAGCCGGCGGTGTATCTGACGGCGCTGGAGAAACCGAGCCAGTACACGCTGACCAGTTGGCTGTCGGATGAACCGCTGGCGGTCAAAGGTGCGGACGGTCAGGTGTGGAAACCTCAGAACTATGATCGTCGTTCCCACGGCACCGTGTTCCTCTACCAGGGGCTGGCGCATTCCTACAACCTGTCGACCTCGCGTCTGGGTCTGGAAGTAGGCGTGCCGAACGTGCTCAAGACCCTCGGCCGTCTGGGTGTTACGCGTGAATTCCCGGCATTCCCGTCGATGTTGCTTGGTGCCGGTGGCATGACCCCGATCGAAGTGGCGACCATGTACCAGACCCTGGCCAACGGCGGTTTCAATACGCCGATGCGCGGGATCCGCAGCGTACTGACCGCCGATGGCGAGCCGCTCAAGCGTTATCCGTTCCAGATTCAGCAGCGTTTCGATCCGGCTTCGATTTACCTGATCCAGAACGCCATGCAGCGCGTGATGCGTGAAGGTACCGGCAGCTCGGTTTACAACGTGCTGCCCAAGACCCTGACACTGGCCGGCAAGACCGGTACCAGTAACGATTCGCGTGACAGCTGGTTCGCCGGTTTCAGTCAGGATCTGCTGGCGGTGGTCTGGCTCGGTCGCGATGACAACGGCAAGACCCCGTTTACCGGTGCGACCGGTGCGTTGCAGGTCTGGACCAGTTTCATGCGCAAGGCCGATCCGCTGCCGCTGGACATGCCGCAGCCGGACAACATCGTGCAGGCGTGGGTCGATTCGCGTACCGGGCAAGGCTCTGATGCCAACTGTCCGGGGGCGGTGCAGATGCCGTATATTCGCGGCAGCGAACCGCCACCCGGCGCCGCGTGTGCAAGCGAAACGCCTGCTTCGCCGGAGTCGGTGATGGATTGGGTCAAGGGCTGGATGAATTAAGCAAAGAGGGTTTCAAGTGAACAAGTGGTTGATTCCAGCGGTGACCGCCGTGGCTTTGCTCAGCGGCTGCTCTACCGTACAGCGTGGTTCGATCCCGGTGGTGGATTCCGGCACGACCGTGTCCAACAGTGAACGACTTTCGGCCAATGGCGGTTTCCGCAAGACGACGGTCAAGCGTCCAGTCCAGGGTCAGGCGCAATCTCAGGCCATTCCGCAAGGCGATACCGGCGTAGTGGTGATGGTGCCGGGCGGTGGCGCGACCACCTCGGCACCGATCAGCACCTCGCCGATCGTTCCGGGCCCGGCATCCGGCGGTATCACCGCAGGGCCGTATAATCCGTCGCCGGTCGAGTCGGCGCCGATCAACTCCGGCAGCTACAGCATGCCTTCGACGCCAAGCGGCATTCCTTCGGCCAGCAGTGGCGGTGGTCTGTCGGCGGACGAGCAACTGGATGGCCCGGTGCTCGCCTTGTTGACCACCGCGCAACAGCAGCAGGCCGGTGGCGACCTCAACGGTGCGTCTTCAAGTCTGGAGCGCGCCCAACGCGTTGCCCCGCGTGAGCCGCAAGTGCTTTATCGCCTGGCGCAAGTACGCATGGCTCAAGGCGATGCGCCTCAGGCCGAGCAGTTCGCCCGTCGTGCGCTGACCATGGCCAACGGTCGTCCGGACTTGCAGGCCAATCTGTGGGAAATCATCGCTCAGTCCCGTGAGAAACAAGGCGATTCCGCCGGCGCCGCTCAGGCCCGTCAGAAGGCCAAGGTCTCGCTGTGATGGATAGCCGTTTCCCGAAAATCGCCGATCAGCTGTTGCTGATCGAGCGTGAACTGCGTGCGCAAGGTTGGTGGGATGAGGTTCAGCCATCGGTCGAGGCCCTGAGCAGTGTCGAACCGTTTTCGGTCGACACGCTGGATTTCGAGCAATGGCTGCAATGGATCTTCCTGCCACGGATGAAGATGATCCTCGAGCAGGATCTGCCGTTGCCCAATGCCTCGGGCATTCAGGAAATGGCCGAAATGGTTTTTGCCCAGCGCAATCTGCAGGGCAAGGATCGACAGCTGCAGGTGCTGCTCAAAGAGTTTGACCTGCTGATCACCGCTTCCCGCTGACCTTTGTAGGAGCTGCCGCAGGCTGCGATCTTTTGATCTTGCTTTAAAAAGATCAAAAGATCGTCCGATCACGGTCCGAGCCTGCGGCAGCTCCTACAGGTGCTTATTCGCAGTTCTGCGCAATCTGCTTCTGGGCTTCGACAATGCGCTCCTGACGCTGCGCATCATCCAGCCGCCGTAATTGTCCCTCCACTTCCTCCCTCAACCGCGGATTGTTCTGCAACTGCGCCAGGTTCGTCCGTGCCTGCTCGCAAAACGCCTTGAGCTGCGCCTGCTGCTCGGTTACCTGCTTTTTCACCTTGTCGTCGATGGCTTTCTGGTCGCCCAGCGTACCGCTGCCAGGCATGGCAGCAGGCTTCGGCGGGGGCGAGGAGGGCGTCTGCACGGTCGTCGCCGGCAAACCTTGCGGCGGCTGCGCATCGAAGTGAGTGACGCCTTGGGCATCGACCCATTTGTAGATCTGACCGGCCATGCACCATGGGCTGAGGCCGATCAGCAGAGTTAACAGAAGCGTTCGCATGCTGATTCCTTGGTAAAAATGCGCAATTGACGCTAACAGAGTAGCTGTTTTCAGGTTTTTTCTTGCGTTCTCATGTGCTTACCCACAATTAAGCACATTGACGGCTTGACTTGGAGAGGGCGAAACAGAAGAATCCAAAGTCCGCTGTAGAGGGACTGCCAGAAGCAGACCCACTCGGTAGATCATGAGGCGCATATCCGCGTCGACCTGTTACACCCGCAACCCGTTACCTCGCGCTGGGTGGGAAAGGCCCGCAACACTTGGGACGATCCCAATACTTGCTCAGTCAGTGCTGACGTAGTCGGCGACCACCGTCGCTCATGCTCTGCCGAGAAGTAAACCTATTAAGACCCGCCCCTTTTGTGTGGACGGTATTCTGGCGTTTTAGAGGTGAACAACGTGGAGCTTTTATCTGGCGGTGAGATGCTTGTCCGCTTCTTGCGTGACGAAGGCGTCAAATATATCTACGGGTACCCGGGTGGTGCTCTCCTGCATGTTTACGATGCCCTGTTCAAAGAACCGGAAGTGACCCACATCCTGGTTCGTCACGAGCAAGCGGCTACCCATATGGCTGACGGCTACGCCCGTGCCACCGGTAAAGCCGGCGTGGTATTGGTGACTTCCGGTCCAGGCGCCACAAACG
>NZ_JBIUVO010000075.1:0-22460 GCF_044742995.1 Pseudomonas sp. NPDC087803 | reverse complement strand
GCGGCCGCACTTATCCCTGAAATACAAAACGCCCGATGCGGTGCATCGGGCGTTTTGAGACTGAAACAGGTGTAAACCTATTTCAGGACTAGACACTCGGATTTCTGCGGTGTCTCGTCGGGCCTCATCGCGAGCAGGCTCACTCCTACATTGGAATGCGGTTCCCTGTAGGAGTGAGCCTGCTCGCGATAGGGCCGGATCAGTCAGCGAAAATCCTCAAGCCTTCTGCTCAAAGATCACATAGATCTTGCGGCAAGCCTCCAGCACTTCCCAGGTACCACGGAAGCCGGCCGGAATCACAAAGCGGTCGCCAACGCGCAAGGTCTTGGCATTGCCATCGCTGTCACGCAGCACCGAAACCCCCTGCAGGATTTCGCAGTATTCATGCTCGGTGTAGTTCACCGTCCACTGCCCGACCGCGCCTTCCCACACGCCGACGCCCATTTGCCCACAAGGGCTGTCGTACTGGTTGAACACCGCTTGCTCGGGATCGCCCTTGAGCACTTTGGCCGGGTCCGGGCGATAGCGTTCAGCTGTGCTGGTGGTCAGGCTGATATCGACGACGTTCTGGATGTTCATTGTTGTTTTCTCCCGTGATGACGGCGCGGTGGCTTGAAAGGGCCAAAGTCTATGTTTATTAAAATGAACACCGCAAGGCCGTATGGCGCGCTTATGTCAAATATATTGAAACAACCCCGGCCGCTGGTTTAGGGTGGCGGGTGCCTTGGGCCGAAAAGCAGGCTGGCCGGGCAGCATTTCTGAAGACGTCCGCGAAGAACGCGGCGCTCGTATTCAACAAGAGGAGGACACTCGAATGACCACCCTGACTCGTGCCGATTGGGAACAACGTGCTCGCGACCTGAAGATCGAAGGCCGCGCCTACCTCAACGGTGAATACACCGACGCCGTCTCCGGCGAGACCTTCGAGTGCATCAGCCCGGTCGATGGCCGTCTGCTGGGCAAGATCGCCAGCTGTGACGCCGCCGACGCCCAGCGCGCCGTGGAAAACGCTCGTGCCACGTTCAATTCCGGCGTCTGGTCGCGCCTGGCGCCGAGCAAACGCAAAGCCACCATGATTCGTTTCGCCAGCCTGCTCAAGCAGCACGCTGAAGAACTGGCGCTGCTCGAAACACTCGACATGGGCAAGCCGATCAGCGACTCGCTGTATATCGACGTCCCGGGCGCGGCGCAAGCGCTGAGCTGGAGCGGTGAAGCAATCGACAAGATTTACGACGAAGTCGCCGCCACGCCGCACGATCAACTGGGTCTGGTGACCCGCGAGCCGGTGGGCGTGGTCGGTGCTATCGTGCCGTGGAACTTCCCGCTGATGATGGCCTGCTGGAAACTCGGTCCAGCGCTGTCGACCGGTAACTCGGTGATCCTCAAGCCGTCGGAAAAATCCCCGCTGACCGCCATCCGCATCGCTGCGCTGGCCGTTGAGGCCGGTATTCCAAAAGGCGTGCTCAACGTCCTGCCGGGCTACGGCCACACCGTCGGCAAGGCGTTGGCGCTGCACAACGATGTCGATACTCTGGTGTTCACCGGTTCGACCAAGATCGCCAAGCAACTGATGATCTACTCCGGCGAATCGAACATGAAACGTGTATGGCTGGAGGCCGGCGGCAAGAGCCCGAACATCGTCTTCGCCGATGCGCCGGACCTGCAAGCCGCTGCCGAATCTGCCGCGAGCGCCATCGCCTTCAACCAGGGCGAAGTCTGCACCGCCGGTTCGCGTCTGCTGGTCGAGCGTTCGATCAAGGACAAATTCCTGCCGATGGTGATCGAGGCGCTGAAAACCTGGAAGCCGGGCAATCCGCTGGATCCGGCAACCAACGTCGGTGCGCTGGTCGATACCCAGCAGATGAACACTGTGCTGTCGTACATCGAATCCGGTCACAGCGACGGCGCCAAACTGGTGGCGGGCGGCAAACGCATCCTTCAGGAAACTGGTGGTACTTACGTCGAACCGACGATTTTCGACGGCGTGAGCAACGCGATGAAGATCGCCCAGGAAGAGATCTTCGGCCCGGTGCTGTCGGTCATCGCCTTCGACACCGCCGAAGAAGCGATCCAGATCGCCAACGACACGCCGTATGGCCTGGCCGCAGCGGTATGGACTCAGGACATTTCCAAGGCGCACCTGACCGCCAAGGCGCTGCGCGCCGGCAGCGTGTGGGTCAACCAGTACGACGGCGGCGACATGACCGCACCGTTCGGCGGCTTCAAGCAGTCGGGCAACGGTCGCGACAAGTCGCTGCACGCGTTCGACAAGTACACCGAGCTGAAGGCGACGTGGATCAAGCTGTAAGCCGTTAGCGGGAGCCTGATTCGTTCAGGCTCCCGAACTTACGGAGATCCCCTGTGGGAGCAAGTCTCTGTGGTGAGGGGATTTATCCCCGATCGGCTGCGAAGCAGTCGCAAAACCAGTGCATTTGATGATGCAGGTTTTGAGGTCGCTGCGCGACCTGTCGGGGATGAATCCCCTCTCCACAGGGTTTGCTCCCACAGTGATTTTGTGGCGCACATAAGAATATCCACAGGAGCGTGGAACATGCGTTGGGCGACATATTTCGCCGTGTTGGCGTCTGTCTTGAGTGTCGGCCTGGCCCTGGGGGTCAGCATGCCGCTGGTGTCGTTGCGCCTGGAGGGCTGGGGTTACGGTTCTTTCGCCATTGGCGTGATGGCGGCGATGCCGGCGATTGGCGTGCTGCTGGGGGCGAAGATTTCCAGTCATCTGGCGGCACGTTTCGGCACGGCGAACCTGATGCGTCTGTGCCTGTGGGCGGGTGCGTTGTCGATCGGCTTGCTCGCGCTGTTGCCGAGTTATCCGGTCTGGCTGGTGCTGCGGCTGATGATCGGGGTGATCCTGACCATCGTGTTCATCCTTGGCGAGAGCTGGATCAATCAACTGGTCGTCGAACACTGGCGCGGTCGGCTGGTGGCGCTGTATGGCAGCAGCTATGCGCTGAGCCAACTGTCTGGTCCGTTACTGTTGGGCGCGATCGGCACTGAGCACGATTACGGGTTCTGGGTCGGCGTCGGGCTGCTGACGGTCTCGCCATTGCTGTTGATGGGCCGCAGCGGGGCGCCGAGCAGTGAAGCCAGCAGCGTGACGTTCAGCGACCTGTGGGGTTTTGCCCGCGAGCTGCCGGCGATTGCCTGGGCGGTGTCACTGTTCGCGGCGTTCGAGGCGATGATCCTTACGTTGTTGCCGGTGTATTGCCTGCAGCAGGGCTTCACCGCCGAGATCGCGCTGGCGATGGTCAGCACCGTGGTGGTCGGCGACGCCCTGCTGCAACTGCCAATCGGCGCGCTGGCGGATTACCTGTCGCGCCGCACATTGTTCACCGGTTGCGCAGTGATCCTGATGCTGTCGAGCCTGGCGATTCCGCTGTTGATCGACACGCTGCTGATCTGGCCATTGTGGGTGTTGTTCGGCGCCAGTGCCGGTGGGCTGTTCACCCTGTCACTGATTCTGATCGGCGAGCGTTATCGCGACGATGCGCTGGTGCGCGCCAATGCGCACATTGCGCAGCTGTGGGGTGTCGGGTGTCTGATCGGGCCTTTGCTGGCGGGGGCGGGCAGCCAGTGGATCAGCGGGCATGCGTTGCCGCTGTTGATGGCGGTCGGGGCGTTCGGGCTGGTGATTCTGCTGATGCGCCAGGGTGCATTCGGCGCGGTGCAAACGGCCTAAGGTCAAAAAATCGCAGCCTGCGGCAGCTCCTACAGGGAAACCGACATTCCAGTGTAGGAGCTGCCGCAGGCTGCGATCTTTTGCTTTTTAAAGCATCCGCTCCAGACCGACAGTGGTGCTGAACCACGCATTGAACCGTCGCCACCAACTCCCCGGCTCCTTGGTCAGCGTGTGCATCTGGCCGTTGTCCTCGGTCACCCAGACGATCTTGCCGTCTTGCAGTTTCGCCTGATAACTCAGTGCCGGCGCCATGCCTTGCAGGGCCAGTTCGCGTACATGTTCGGCCAGTTCCGGGCTGTCCACCAGGACTCCGACTTCGGTGTTCCACAGCACCGAACGCGGGTCGAAGTTGAATGAACCGATAAACGCTTTTTGCCGGTCGAAAATCATCGCCTTGCTGTGCAGGCTGGAATCCGAACCACGGAATGACTTGCTGTAGAACAAGTGCGGGCCGCTGCCATAGTTATCCCCAGGCTGACGGCGCAGTTCATACAGCTTCACGCCGTGCTCCAGCAGCGCCTTGCGATACGGCGCATAACCGCCGTGCACCGCCGGCACATCGGTGGCTTCCAGTGAGTTGGTCAGCAGGCTCACCGAGACCCCGGCGTCGGCGCGTCCGGTCAGGTACACCAGCCCCGGCTGGCCGGGCACGAAGTACGCCGAGATCATCATCAGCTCTTTACTGACGCCGCGCAGCTCCGGCGCCAGTTGCGTGGTCAGCAGCAGTTGCGGATCCGGCTCGTCCCTGGCCAGTACTTTGCTCGGTGCGTCCCACAGCGCCTGGTTCCACGCCCAGATCAATTCTCGGCGCCAGATATCCATGCGCGGCGCGGTCTTGAACGTCATCAGCTGTTGATACAGCGCGTGATTCTGCTTGCGGGTTTCCTCCAGCGATTCTTCGAGGCGCGTGCGGGTGTTCTGCAGGTCCTTGGCGCTTGGTTTGCTGGACAGAAATTCGTCGATCGGCTTGCTCAGCGCACTGTTCCAGTACTGGTCGAAACTGTGCCCGAGTTGTTCCGCCACCGGGCCGACGCTGAGCATGTCGATGTCGGTGAAATTCAGGTTCGGCTCGGCATCGAAATACTCGTCGCCCAGATTGCGCCCGCCGACGATGGCCACGCTGTTGTCCGCCAGGAACAGTTTGTTGTGCATGCGCCGGTGTTGCAGCGACAGGTTGAACAGGCGCCCGGCGGCACGGGTCACGCCGGTGCTGCGGCCCAGGTGCAGCGGATTGAACAGGCGGATCTGGATCTGCGGATGCGCCGCCAGCGTGGCGATGATCGTGTCGAGGCCGTCGCTGGTGGTGTCGTCCAGCAAGATCCTTACACGGACGCCGCGATCAGCAGCCTTGAGCAGTTCCTCCACCAGCATCCGCGTACTGACCCCGTCGTGGACGATGTAGTACTGCAAGTCGAGGCTGGTTTGCGCATTGCGGATCAACTCAGCGCGCGCCGTGAACGCTTCGGTGCTGTTGGACAGCAAGCGGAAGCCGGAGCGTCCCTGATAGGGCGCCGCCTGGGCCTGAATCGCGCGACCGAATGCGGAATCGGTGGCCGGCAACGCCTGGCTGGGTGCGCGCGTTACATCGAGGTTTGCGCAACCACTGGCCAACGACGACAACACACAGACAGCGAGCAATTTTTTTCCGGGTCGCACGTGGCTTTCTCGGCTGAGGGCTGGGGTGGCGGAGTATGGCATGCAGCGGATTTCAAAGACTGCGTTCAGGTAGGGCTCGCCACAGGGTGTAAACAATTAGTCGTTCGGAAGTAGGAATGAGTTCGCATGTGTTTATGGACTATTTGTCATGTCGTTTTTTCCGCTCTTGGTTGTTGCCTATTCCTACATACGGATCCTGCAAAAAACGAAATCATCGCCCCCGGTGTTTACTGCCTTGTAAAGGCGATGCACTGCATAACTGCCATTTATACCTAGCCGAACAAGTAGGGACTGATGAAAAAATCAACATGGATGGCGGCCTTCGCGGCCGCAGTATTACCTACACTGGCAGCCGCCGAGAGCGTCGATCTGAACGTGGTCGGAACCATTATTCCGACCTCGTGCATTCCGGCATTTGCCGGTGGCGGTACGGTCGATCTGCGCAAGATTTCGGCGGCCACACTGAACAAGACCACGCAGACGCTGCTGCCGACTCACGACATTTCGCTGCACATCAATTGCGATGCGCCGGCGCCGGTGGAGGTGTCGGTCAGAGACAATCGTCCGGCAACCAAACTGCCGGGCATCAGCGACGGTGCCGGTCACAGCGATCCGGCCTTGTTCTATGGTCTGGGTGACATCAACGGCATCCGGATCGGCGGCTTCGCGCTGCGCCACGGGCGTCCGGAAGCCGACGGTGTTCAGCAAACGCTGATCACCCGCACGCTGGCGGCACCGGCGTGGCAACTGCCTTCCTCGCCGTTGGTGAGCAATGCCCCGGCGTTGTATTCCTGGGGGACCGGGGTCGCCGCTGGCCCGGTCGCAGCGCGCCATCACGGGTTTCCGATGAGCCTGTTGCCGATCATTGGCCCGAGTAACGCGCTGCCGATCACCAGCGAGATCCCGCTCGATGGCTCGGTCACCTTCGATATGTACTACCTCTGATCGTCAGAACCCGGCCATCGCCGGGTTCTTTCTCGTTTCTTCAACGCGCCCTTTGACGGGGCGTTGAAACTCCCCAGCGGAGCAATACCGATGCCGATTTCAATGGGCCGTCCTGGCTTCAGGGCGTTGCCACTGTGCCTGCTCGTCTTGATTTTGATGCCCGCCGTTCATGCCGCTGGCATGGTCCCGCAAACACCGGTGCTGGTGGTGGATGAGGGCATCGGTGAGGCGACGATGAATGTGCGCAATACCGAGACCCGTCCGGCGCTGCTGCACACCACGGTCGTAAACATCGAGCCGCATGATCAGACGCTGTTGCTGTTCAGTCCGGCGGTTGCCCGGGTTGAGGCCGGGGCAGTGCAGCAGGTGCGGTTCATTTTGCAGAGCGCCGAACCGTTGCAGACCGAGCGTCTGAAACGGGTGATCTTTGAAGGGATCAACCCCGTGGCAAGTACCGATGGCGCCCGGGTCAATCTCGGGGTGCGGCAAAACCTGCCAGTGATCCTGCGCCCTGCCGGTCTGCCGGTGGAGCGCGAGCCATGGCAACGCCTGAAGTGGTCGGCCACGGCTGACGGTTTACTGGTGAGTAATCCCAGTCCTTACGTGGTGCGATTGGCGAAGGCGATAGTTCCGCTGCCGGGCACGCAGGCGGTGGATCTGCCGCGGACCTGGATCCTCCCCGGCGAGCGCCTGTCTGTCGGGTTGCCGTTGAGTTCGACAGTGCGGACCATGGCGGTGCGGATTTTCCCGGCCACCACGTACGGCTTTGCGGTCGATCACTTCGATGCCCCGGTAACGCGCTGATGTGCCGGCGTGCCCGTGCGGGACTGGCACTGCTGATGGCTCAGGGTGCCGGCGTGGCGCTGGCCGGCGAGGTGGTGGAGTTCGATGCGCAGTTGCTTCGCGAGCGCGGACTCGATCCTGCGGTGGCAGCCTACTTTCGCCAGGCGCCGCGTTTCTCCCAGGGCACACGTCTGGTAGCGCTGGAGGTCAATGGACAGCCGCGGGGGCGGGTGTTCGTGACGTTCGATGCCGAGGGCGAGCCATGCCTGCAACCGGCCTTGCTCAAGGCTGCCGGCGTGCGCTCGCCAGCGGTCCCGGCGCCGACGGACCCGTGCCTGACACTGCGTGAAGGGCTGCCCTCGGCCAGCATCGAGTTGCATCCCGGTCAGGAGCAGATCGACCTGCTGTTACCGACCGATCTGCTGGCGTTGCCGGAATTTCAACCGCGCCGCTTCGCCAATGGCGGTGTCGGCGGTGTGTTCAATTACGATGCGTTGGTCATGGGCAGTCAGTACGAAGGGCAGCGCAGCGATTTTCGCAGCCTGGGTTCGGAGATCGGCTTGAACGCCGGCAACTGGGTCTTGCGTAGTCGACAGTCCTACACGCAACTGCCCGACAGCACACGTTTCGAGCATCTGTATGCCTATGGCATGCGCACCCTGGAAGACCACGAAGCCAGCGTGCAGATTGGCCAGTTGAACCTGCAGTCGCCCGTGTTTGCCGGCGAATCGTTCAGCGGCGTGCAAATTCTGCCGGAAGCCGCGTTCGCGCAAATGCGCGTGGCACAGCAGGGGGCGCGTGGCGAGGTCGAGGGTATCGCCTGGTCGCCATCGCGGATCGAAGTTCGGCAGAACGGCGTGCCGATTTACACCACGCGCGTTCCGGCCGGGCCGTTCACGCTGCGCGCGCTGCCGTTGTTGAGCAACCAGCTCGACCTTGAGGTGAGCGTGCACGAGCAGGAGGGGCCGGTGCGGCGCTTTCGCGTGCCGGCCGCCAGCCTTCAGGATGTCCGGCTCGACCGGGCCGACACTTTCAATCTGGCGCTGGGCACCGTGCGCCGCCAGGGCGCGGATGATCGACGGGCGCCGTCGTTCGCCACCTTTGGCCAGGAGTGGAGTCTGTCGCGAGCGCTACGCATGAGCGGCGGTGTACTGGCCGGTTCGGACTACCTGTCGGCGGGTTGGGGGCTGCAGCGGCAATGGCCGGGCAATCTGAGCACCGGGGTGCGTCAGCTGCTGTCCAGCGATCGAGCCACAGGCGTTGCGGGTCATCAGTTGCAAATGACCGTCAATGCGGTGCTGGCGCCGAACCTGTCCACCAGCGTGGTCGCCGTGCGCCGTGGCCAGGGCTTTCGCACCCTCTCGGACACTGGCTGGAACCCGCAGCTGGGGCGGGCCGAAGGGTCCGGGCGCGAGCACTGGACATTTGCTCTCAATGGCTCCGTCGAGCGCTGGGGCGCGTTCGGCATGACCTGGTCGCGTTATACCCATGCCGATCAGCCGCCACACCAGCGCCTGGGCCTGTCGTGGTCGCAGACGCTGCCCGCGCGGATCAGCCTGTCGTTGAGTCTGGAGCGGGGGATCGGCGATGCCGACGCAGGGCGCCGGGGTACCTCGGTTTATCTGACGGCGGGGCTGCCACTGGGCGAGCAGCGCAGGGCCCGCAGCTATCTGCGCAGCGATCCGCGCTCCGGTGTGCGCAGTGGCGTGTCGATGAGTGAAGTGCTCAGTGAAACCCTGGCCTACACCGCCAGTGCCGAACACCGCGAAGCCGCGGCGCCGTCCCTGGGCTTGCGGGTCAACGCGCTGACGCATTACAGCCAGGTGGATCTGGGGCTGAACCAGCGCGACGGGGCCAGTGAATTCGACGTGGGTCTGCGTGGCGGCATGGCACTGCATCACGATGGCATCACGCTGTCGCCGTATCCGCTGCGCGAAACCTTTGGCGTGCTCAAGGCCGGTGACCGTGCGGGCCTGAAACTGTACACGCCGCAAGGTCCGGTGTGGACGGATGGCGCGGGCCGGGCGGTGGTGGCGAGTCTGCCGGCCTATTCCACAGCCCGGCTGGAAGTTGATCCGTTGAGCTTGCCGCGTAACGTCGAGGTGCTCGACGGCTATCAGGAAGTGGAGGCCGGGCGCGGCTCGGTGCAGCACCTGGAGTTCTCCATTACCCGTGTACGGCGCGTGCTGTTGACGGCCAGAACGCTTGATCGGCAGTGGCTGCCCAGTGGTTTGGCGGTGCAGGACGGGCAAGGCGCCTACGTGACGACGGTGCTGGAGGCCGGGACGGTCTTTGTGCCGGACATCAAGCCCGGACAGGCGCTGCGGGTACAGCTCTCGGACAACACGCAATGTGAGCTGCAATTCAACCTGGCCGAATCGCCTGACGAGCACGCATTGATCGAGCCGGTCGACGCGCTCTGTCAGCCCTTGAACCTTACATGACCGAGGTTTTGCTTATGCAACGATGGATTATCCGGATCATGCTGGCCTGGCTGGCATCGGCGTCCGCCATGGTCAACGCGACCTGCCAGATGACGCTCGCGCCGGGCAGGGTGGACTATGGCGTTGCGACGCGCGCGCAACTGTTGGTGCGACCATCGACTGGCGAGGATGGCAGCTTCGGCGTACGTCGGGTTCATCTGCGCATTGAATGCCCGGATGTGCGCCCGATCAGCTGGTCGTTTGCGGCCCCGAGCAGCGATGCGCTGCATTATCGCTGGGCACCGGGGCGCTTGCAGATACGCATGGTGGCGGCGCGTCTGGATGGTGTGCCGGTGCAGTGGCAGCGCGAGGCCGGCCGGGCCGGGACGGCGGATCTGCTGCAACCTGGCGATCGCATCGTGAACTGGCGCGCGGGCAGCATCGCTACCGGTCGTCATCTCGACGTGGAGCTGGAAATCGAAGCCCGCGTCAGCGATGCCTCAAGCCGTGTCGCCGACCTGCAGCGCTTCGAGGGGTACGGCACGTTTCAGCTCGAATGACTCGGCGTCGGCCAGCAGTCGAATCGCCGCGGCACCGACCTTGCGCACGGCGTCTTCGATCTGCGGTGTCGGTTTGGCCGCGTAGTTCATCCGCAGGCAATTGCGGTACTTGCCCGAGGCGGAAAAGATGCTGCCGACGGCAATCTGTACGCCCTGATCGTGCAGCGCACGATTGAGTTTCAGCGTATCGAAGCCCTCGGGTAATTCGACCCACAGCATAAAGCTGCCCTGCGGACGGCTGGCGCGGGTCCCGGCCGGAAAGTAGCGGCTGACCCAGTCGATCATCAGGTCGCGATTGCGCTGGTATTGTGTGCGCATCCGCCGCAAATGCGGTTCGAAGTAGCCACCCTTGAGAAATTCGGCGATAGCAATCTGCGGCTGCGGCGCGGTAGAGCCGGTGCTGATGTATTTCATGTGCAGCACCCGTTCCAGATAGCGGCCCGGCGCTACCCAGCCGATGCGCAGGCCTGGTGCCAGGGTCTTGGAAAACGAACTGCAGAGCAGCACGCGGCCGTCTTCGTCGAAGGATTTGATCGTGCGCGGACGCGGGTAGGTGTAAGCCAGTTCGCCATACACATCGTCCTCGATGATCGCCACGTCGAAGCGCTGCGCCAGCGTCAACAACGCACGTTTGCGCGACTCCGGCATGATGTAGCCCAGCGGGTTGTTGCAGTTGGGGGTGATCTGGATGACCTTGATCGGCCACTGTTCCAGCGCCAGTTCCAGCGCTTCGAGGCTGATGCCGGTGAGCGGATCGGTGGGAATTTCCAGGGCCTTCATGCCCAGGCCCTTGAGGGTTTGCATGGCGCCGTGAAAGCTGGGCGAGTCCACCGCGACAATGTCGCCCGGCTCGCAGATCGCGTGGATGCTGGTGGACAGCGCTTCGTGGCAACCGGTGGTGATCACCAGGTCGCTGGCGCTCAACTGGCAGCCGGAATCGAGCATCAAGCGGGCGATCTGTTCGCGCAGTTCAAGGGTGCCGTGGATGTTGTCGTAATACAGACCGGGCATGTCCTGTCGGCGGCTGATCCGCGCCAGCCCGCGCAGCAGCGGTTTCATGGTCGGCGAGCTGATATCCGGCATGCCACGCCCCAGTTGCACCACGTCCTTGCGCGGTACCGCGCGGATCAGCTCCAGCACCTGATCCCACTGCGAAATCTCCACCGGCCGCTGCGCCGGACGCCCGACCACTGGCAGTTCCGGCAGCTCGCGCCCCACCGGCACGAAGTAGCCGGACTTGGGTTTGGGCGTGGCCAGTCCGCTGTCTTCAAGCATGCGATACGCCTGCTGCACCGTGCTCAGGCTGACCCCGTGTTCGACGCTCAAGGCGCGCACCGAAGGCAAGCGATCGCCAGGGCGGTAGAAACCTTGTTCGATGCGGGTGCCGAGCAATTCGGCGAGATTCACATACAGGGTCATGGCACTGCCTCGATACAGGTGATTGGTCAAACCAGTACAGATGCGGCAAAAATCGGTGATTCAGTCTCGGGAATGACAAATCTGTATGGAGTTAATACAGGCTTGTTGAATCTGTAATGCTTTTGCCGGCCCGCGCATCATGGAATCTCTGGCGACCCAAGTAAACAGGAGCGACAAAAATGAACGGCTTGAGCGATGTGCGGCTGACGTTACACAGTCAGGAACTGGAGGCAGGGCAGAGCGACCGTGCGCGCAATGAGATGTTGCGCAACGCACCGTCCGGCCTGAGCCGCTGGGGCCTGTTCTGGCATCGTCTGCACACGCGCAAGGCGTTGCTGAGCCTGACGCCGGCGCAGCTCAAGGATGTCGGGCTGACCCGGGAACAGGCGCTGGAGGAGGGGTTGAAACCGTTCTGGCGGATCTGAGATCTTCAGTGATCGTGAGGACCATTCGCGAGCAGGCTCGCTCCCACAGGGAAATGCATTCCAAGTGTGGGAGCGAGCCTGCTCGCGAAGGCGTCGGCAAAGGCGCCACATATCCGTCAGGCCAGCTCTTTGAGCCGATGCCACAACATCCCCAGCGCCAGCAGCGGCGAGCGCAAATGCTTGCCGCCGGGGAAGGTGATGTGCGGCACCTTGGCAAACAGATCGAACCCGCCGCTGTGTTGCCCGCTGATCGCCTCGGCCAGCAGTTTGCCCGCCAGGTGCGTGGCATTCACCCCGTGCCCGGAATAGGCCTGGGCGTAATACACGTTCGGCTGATCATTGAGCCGGCCGATCTGTGGCAGACGGTTGGCGCCGATGCCGATCATCCCGCCCCATTGATAGTCGATCTTCACGCCTGCCAGTTGCGGGAACACTTCGAGCATCTTCGGCTGCATGTAGGCGCCGATGTCCTTCGGATCGCGCCCCGAGTAATGGCAGGCACCGCCGAACAGCAGGCGTCGATCGGCCGAGAGCCGGTAGTAATCCAGCGCCACGCGCTGGTCGCAGACCGCCATGTTTTGCGGCAGCAGGCTGTGCGCCAGTTCTGCGGACAGGGGTTCGGTCGCGATGATGTAGCTGCCGGCGGGCAGGACTTTGCCACTGAGTTGCGAATTGAGGTCGTTGAGGTAAGCGTTGCAGCCCAGCACCAGGGTTTTCGCCCGCACTGAACCTTGAGCGGTGTGTACGCGAACTTCGGGGCCGTAGTCGATGCGGGTGACCGCCGATTGTTCGAACAGTTTGACGCCCAGTTGTTGCGCCGCAGCCGCTTCGCCGAGTGCCAGGTTCAGTGGGTGCAGATGCCCCGAACCCATGTCGATCAAGCCACCGACATAGCGTTTGGAACCGACCACGCTGTGCATCTCATCGGCTTGCAGCAGTCGGGTTTCGTAGCGATAGCCGAGTCCGCGCAATTCTTCGGCGTCTTCGGCAAAGCCTTCCAGGTCGGCAACTTTGTTGGCAAGGTCGCAATAGCCCCAGGTCAGGTCGCACGGGATCTGAAAGCGCTCGACGCGTTGGCGAACGATTTCCACCGCCTCCAGACCCATGAGCTTCATCTGCCGCACGCCGTCCGCGCCGATGACATTGGCGAATTGATCGAGACCATGGCCGACCCCGCGAATCAACTGCCCGCCGTTGCGGCCGCTGGCGCCCCAGCCGATCCGGTGTGCCTCCAGCAGCACCACACTGAGGCCGCGCTCGGCCAGTTCCAGCGCAGTGTTCAGCCCGGAAAACCCGCCGCCGACCACGCACACATCAGCAATCACTTCGCCTTGCAGCGCCGGATGATCAGGCTGCGGCAGGCTGCTGGCGGCGTAGTAAGAGGCAACGTGGGGTTGGCTCGCGAAGGTTCGGGCGCGGGCATTCATGGGCATCATCCAACGGCTGCGTGTCGAGAAAATTTGACGGAGCATAAGCCGCACGGCCGAAGACGGGCAACACTGGTCGGCCGTTGCTGTCTGGATCACGGCTTTTGCGGCACAATTGCCGCCTGTTTCCCGTTGGTCACTGTTTCGATGAGCTGCAACAGCCAGAAAATCCGCACCCTGCGTCAGCAGATCCCCAAGTTCGACTGCGTGCCGGGCTGCCATGACTGCTGCGGACCCGTGACCACTTCACCGGAAGAAATGGCCCGCCTGCCGCGCAAGACCCGCGCCGAGCAGGATGCGGCGATGGACGAGCTGAACTGTGTGCACCTGGGGCCCAATGGCTGCACGGTGTATGAAGAGCGGCCGCTGATTTGCCGGTTGTTCGGTACCACCAAAACCTTGCCGTGCCCGAATGAGCGGCGGCCGGTGGAGCTGATTCATCCGCGCGTTGAAAAGCAGATTTTCGAGTACATGGCTTCGAATCGGCAGGTGCTGGTCTGAAAAGATCGCAGCCTTCGGCAGCTCCTGCATGGAAATGCGTTCTCCTGTAGGAGCTGCCGAAGGCTGCGATCTTTTGATCTTCCAAATCTCAGTCTGGAATGGGCAGGCTCAGGCTCTCCTTCACCTCTTCCATCACGATATAGCTTTTGGACTCACGCACATGCGGCAGCTTCAACAGAATGTCGCCCAGCAGCTTGCGGTACGAGGCCATCTCGGAAATCCGCGCTTTCACCAGATAGTCGAAATCCCCTGACACCAGGTGGCATTCCAGCACGTGCGGCAGTTTCAGCACCGCGCGGCGGAATTCCTCGAACGTGTCGCCGGATTTGTAATCCAGACTGATCTCGACGAACACCAGCAGGCTTCCCTTCAAGTGCTGCGGATTCAGGCGGGCGTTGTAGCCCATGATGATCCCCTCGCGCTCCAGCCGCCGCACCCGCTCCGTGCACGGTGTGGTGGACAGGCCGACCTTTTCCCCGAGTTCGGTAAAGGAAATCCGCCCGTCCGCCTGCAGGATCCGCAAGATGTTGCGGTCGATCTTGTCCAGCTCACGTTTGGTCTGAGTGTTGGTACGCATAGGGGATGCGCCTCCGTGAAAAGGGTTTTTGCCGAGAATTGTCGCCAAATATAGGCGCTTATATAGTGAAA
The DNA here is from genome assembly GCF_044742995.1 of Pseudomonas sp. NPDC087803. Taxonomy (NCBI): domain Bacteria; kingdom Pseudomonadati; phylum Pseudomonadota; class Gammaproteobacteria; order Pseudomonadales; family Pseudomonadaceae; genus Pseudomonas; species Pseudomonas sp. NPDC087803. The sequence goes on along the minus strand of NZ_JBIUVO010000075.1, from coordinate 7,979 downwards.
TGCACTGGCCATTCTTTTTTACACTGCGCGCATCATTGCTCTAACAACAGACGTACGCGGCCCTGCCGCGATGAGGGATACAAAATGCGCGTAATGGTCTTGGGTAGCGGCGTCATCGGTACCGCCAGTGCTTACTATCTGGCCCGTGCCGGATTTGAAGTGGTGGTGGTCGACCGGCAACCCGCCGCGGCCATGGAGACCAGTTTCGCCAACGCCGGCCAGGTGTCGCCGGGTTATGCCTCGCCGTGGGCCGCGCCGGGTGTGCCGCTCAAGGCCATCAAGTGGTTGCTGCAACGCCACGCGCCGCTGGCGATCAAGGCCACGGCCGACATCGACCAGTACTTGTGGATGGCGCAGATGTTGCGCAACTGCACCGCCAACCGTTACGCGGTGAACAAGGAGCGCATGGTGCGTCTGTCCGAGTACAGCCGCGACTGCCTCGACGAACTGCGCGCCGAAACCGGCATCGCCTACGAAGGCCGCAGCCTCGGCACCACCCAGCTGTTCCGCACTCAGGCGCAGCTCGATGGCGCCGCCAAAGACATCGCCGTGCTGAAAGAATCCGGCGTGCCGTTTGAAGTCCTCGACCGCGCCGGCATTGCCCGCGTCGAACCGGCCCTGGCCGGTGTCACCGATATCCTCGCTGGCGCCCTGCGTCTGCCGAACGACCAGACGGGCGACTGCCAGATGTTCACCACGCGCCTGGCGGAAATGGCCGTGAAGCTCGGTGTGGAATTCCGCTTCGGTCAGGACATCCAGCGCCTCGACCACGCAGGTGACCGAATCAACGGTGTATGGATCGACGGCAAGCTGGAAACCGCCGATCGCTACGTGCTGGCCCTGGGCAGCTACTCGCCGCAACTGCTCAAGCCGCTGGGCATCAAGGCGCCGGTGTATCCGCTCAAGGGTTACTCGCTGACCGTGCCGATCACCAACCCGGACATGGCCCCGACCTCGACCATTCTCGACGAGACCTACAAGGTCGCGATCACCCGTTTCGACAACCGCATCCGCGTCGGCGGCATGGCCGAGATCGCCGGTTTTGACCTGTCGCTGAACCCGCGTCGGCGTGAAACCCTGGAGATGATCGTCAACGACCTTTATCCTCAGGGCGGCAATCTGGCCGAGGCGAGCTTCTGGACCGGTCTGCGTCCGACCACGCCAGATGGCACGCCGATCGTTGGCGCCACGCCGTTCAAGAACCTGTTCCTCAACACCGGTCACGGCACCCTGGGTTGGACCATGGCGTGCGGTTCCGGTCGTTTGCTGGCCGATCTGATGGCGAAGAAAAAGCCGCAGATCAGCGCCGAAGGCCTCGATATTTCCCGTTACGGCAACAAGCCTCAGGAGTCCGCAAAACATGGCAATCCAGCGCCAGCTCACCAATGAGCGCATGAGTCAGATCGTCAGCCACAACGGCACCGTGTATCTGGCCGGACAGGTCGGCGACGACTTTGATGGCGGGGTCGAGCAACAGACCCGCGAGGTGCTGGCCAATATCGAGCGCCTGCTCGATCTGGCCGGGACCGACAAACAGCATTTGCTGTCGGCGACGATTTACCTGAACGACATCGACGCGCACTTTGCCGCGATGAACTCGGTGTGGGATCAGTGGCTGCCCAAGGGCGCCGCCCCGGCCCGGGCCACCGTCGAGGCGAAGATGGCCAAGCCGAGCATTCTGGTCGAGATCTCCATCGTCGCCGCACTGCCGTAACCCGTTGTAAAGATCCCTCTCCCGGCGCTGTTGGCGGTTCACGCCGTCAGCCAGCGCCGGTTTTTCTTCCCATGACCGCCAAGAAGTCTGCTGCCATGCGTCCTGCCCGTGCCCTGATCGACCTTCAAGCCCTGCGTCACAACTACCGAATTGCCCGCGAAGTCACCGGCGCCAAGGCGCTGGCGGTGATCAAGGCGGATGCCTACGGTCACGGTGCAGTGCGTTGCGCCCAGGCGCTGGAAGCCGAGGCCGACGGGTTTGCCGTCGCTTGCATCGAAGAGGCTTTGGAGCTGCGCGCGGCCGGGATCAAGGCCCCGGTGTTGTTGCTCGAAGGCATCTTCGAAGCCGATGAGCTGGCGCTGATCGTCGAGCATGATTTCTGGACTGTGGTGCACTCGCTGTGGCAACTCGATGCCATCGAGCAGACGGCACTGAGCAAACCGATCACCGTGTGGTTGAAGCTCGACTCGGGCATGCACCGCGTCGGCCTGCATCCGAAGGATTACGCGGCGGCCTACCAGCGCCTGCTGGCCAGCGGCAAAGTGGCAAAGATCGTGCTGATGAGTCATTTCGCCCGCGCCGATGAGTTGCACGAGCAAAGCAGTGCCGATCAAGTCGCAGTGTTCGAGGCGGCGCGTCAGGGCCTCGCCGCCGAAGTCAGTCTGCGCAACTCGCCAGCCGTGCTCGGTTGGCCACAGATTCACAGCGACTGGGTGCGCCCGGGGATCATGCTCTACGGCGCCACGCCGTTCGAAGAAGCCAACGCCGTGGCCGAGCGTCTGCAACCGGTGATGACCCTCGAATCAAAAGTCATCTGCGTACGCGAATTGCCCGCCGGCGAGCCGATCGGCTACGGCGCCAAATTCATCACCGACAAGCCGATGCGCATCGGCGTGGTCGCCATGGGTTATGCCGACGGTTACCCGCGTCAGGCGCCAACCGGTACGCCGGTGCTGGTGGCCGGCAAACGCAGCCGGATTCTTGGTCGCGTGTCGATGGACATGCTATGTATCGACCTCACCGATGTGCCGGAAGCGGACCTCGGTTCGACCGTCGAGCTGTGGGGCAAAAACATCCTCGCCAGCGAAGTGGCGCAGTGGGCGGACACCATTCCGTATCAGATCTTCTGCAACCTGCGCCGGGTGCCAAGGCTCTATTCCGAGGGTTGACGCCGCTGCGGGGGCCAAGTGTTGTAAATACTGAACGCTGTCGCCATGATAACGCTCAATATTCTTACAACATCAGGAGGCTCGCGCCTTGGACGTCGGTGAACGACTGCAATCGATCCGCAAGCTCAAAGGGCTTTCCCAGCGTGAACTCGCCAAACGTGCGGGCGTCACCAACAGCACCATTTCGATGATCGAGAAGAACAGCGTCAGCCCTTCGATCAGTTCGCTGAGGAAGGTTCTGGGCGGGATTCCCATGTCCATGGTCGAGTTCTTCTCCGAAGAAATCCTGCAGGAAGTCCCGACCCAGATCGTCTACAAGGCCAACGAGCTGATCGACATTTCCGACGGCGCCGTGACCATGAAACTGGTCGGCCGCGCACACCCGAGCCGGGCCATCGCGTTCCTCAACGAAATCTACCCGCCGGGCGCCGATACCGGCGAAGAAATGCTGACCCACGAAGGCGAGGAAACAGGGATTCTGGTGGAAGGTCGTCTGGAATTGGTGGTGGGCCTTGAAACTTTTATTCTCGAAGCCGGCGACAGCTACTATTTTGAAAGTACCAAGCCGCATCGTTTCCGTAATCCGTTCGACGCGCCTGCGCGACTAATCAGCGCAGCCACGCCGGCAAATTTTTAAATACAGAGGTGCCAAGCCATGACGGTGAAGGCATCCGATGAGTTTTTCCACAGCGCGGTATAACCCCTTCGACTATGGGGTTGTTTCAGTGTGGCGGGCTACCCGCTATACTTGCGCCCGCCTGCGAACCGTGGCCGCAGGCGTGAATAGCCACCATTGAGGGTGAACGCGTGAACCTAATTATGAAAATGCTGGCCGCACCAGCAACCGTACTGGCCCTCTGGGCTGTCAGCGCTCAAGCTGCGACGAATGACGACATTGCCAAGCGCCTCGAGCCGGTCGGCCAGGTGTGTGTTCAGGGGCAGGAATGCAAAGGCATGGAAGTCGCTGCCTCCGCTGGCGGCGGCGGTGGCGCGAAGACGCCGGATGAAGTGATTGCAAAACATTGCAACGCTTGCCACGGTACCGGCCTGCTGGGTGCACCGAAAATCGGTGACGCAGCGGCCTGGAAAGACCGTGCTGATCACCAGGGCGGCCTCGACGGCCTGCTGGCCAAAGCCATCACTGGCCTGAATTCGATGCCACCCAAAGGTACCTGCGCCGACTGCTCGGATGACGAGTTGAAAGGTGCGATCCAGAAGATGTCCGGCCTGAAATAAGCCGCGCTTCTGACGAAAAAAACCGTCTTCGGACGGTTTTTTTGTGCCTGCGATTCACGGCTTTCGCTGTCCTTTGCAGCAAACTCGAGGCAAGCTCGGTCTACCCCTATTCACGGAACGGGCAGGAGGCTTCAGATGGTGCAGTTGTGTTCGATCGAACAGGCAGTGGACGACGTGCTTGCACGCTTGCCGGCGCATATCCACATGGGCCTGCCGCTGGGGCTGGGCAAGCCTAATCACTTGGTCAACGCGCTGTACCGGCGGATCAAGGACCTGCCCGAGCGGCAACTGACGATCTACACCGCGCTGTGCCTCGGTCGGCCGACGCTGGGCGACGGTTTGCAGAAGCGCTTCATCGAACCCTTCGTCGAGCGGGTGTTCGGCGATTACCCCGAATTCGATTTCCTCGCCGATCTGCAGCGTGACAGCCTCCCCGCCAACATCCGTATCGAACAGTTCTTCATGCAGCCCGGCAGCCTGCTCAACAGCGCGCCGGCCCAGCAGGATTACGTCAGCAGCAACTACAGCCACGCCGCCCGCGACATCAATGCCGCCGGCCTCAATCTGGTGGCGCAATTGCTCGCCAGCAGCAGCGAACATCCCGATCGCCTGAGCCTGAGCTGCAACCCGGACATCACCCTCGACCTGTTGCCGATGATCACCAGGCGCCGCGACGCCGGGGAGACCATTCTGCTGGTCGGCCAGGTGCACACCGATCTGCCGTACATGCCCGGTGATGCCGAAGTCGATATCGACACTTTCGACCTGCTGATCGACGCGAAGGACAGCAGCACGCTGTTTTCCACGCCGAACATGCCGGTGGGGTTTCAGGATCATTTCATCGGTCTGCACGCCAGCACCCTGGTGCGCGATGGCGGCACGTTGCAGATCGGCATCGGTTCGATGGGCGATGCGCTCACCGCCGCACTGCTCGCGCGCCAGGCGGACAATGCCGGTTACCAAGCGTTGCTCAACGACATCAATCTCAGCCAGTGGGCACAGTTGATCGAACGCGAGGGCGGTACCGCGCCATTCGCCAAGGGACTGTATGGCTGCAGCGAAATGTTCGTCAACGGTCTGCTGGTGCTGGCCGATGCCGGGATCATCCGGCGCAAGGTCTACCCCGACGTGCAGACCCAGGAACAGGCCAACGCCGGCACCCTCGACGAGGCAGCGCAGACCGATGGCATCTCGGTGCACGGCGGCTTCTTCCTCGGACCGCGCAGTTTCTACGAGCGCCTGCGCGAGCTGCCGTTGAGCAAACGCCTCGAATTCAACATGACCCGTATCAGCTACATCAACGAGCTGTATGGGCAGGAAGAATTGAAGCGCTTGCAGCGCCTCGATGCGCGGTTCATCAACACCGTGTTCACCATGACCCTGATGGGCGCGGGCGTGGCCGATCAACTGGAGGACGGGCGGGTGCTCAGCGGCGTTGGCGGGCAATACAACTTCGTCGCCCAAGGCCACGCGCTGCACGATGCGCGCTCGATTCTGATCCTGCGCAGTTGGCGCGAGTCCGGCGGTGACGTCAGTTCGAATATCGTCTGGGAATACGGGCATTGCACGATTCCACGGCACCTGCGTGACATCGTGGTCACCGAGTACGGCATCGCCGATCTGCGTGGCAAGACCGATGCGGTGGTGATCGAATCTCTGCTGAACATCACGGATTCACGCTTCCAGCCGGGGCTGATCGAGCAGGCGCAGAAGGTCGGCAAACTGCCAAAGGATTTCCGCCTTGATCCACGCTTCGCCGAGAACACCCCGCAACGCTTGCAAGCGATTGCCGCCAAGCATTCGAACCTGTTTCCGGAGTATCCGCTGGGTTGTGATTTCACCGCGATCGAGCGGGATCTGCTGCGGGCGCTGAACTGGCTGAAGAGCAAGTTCAAGTTGAGCGAGATATTGGAGCTGGGCAAAGCCGCGCTGGATGCACCGGAGGCTTCGATGTTCCCCGAGCACCTTGAACGTATGCAACTGAGCCACCCGGAAGGCTTGAAAGAGGACCTGTTCCAGCGCCTGCTGCTCACTGGCCTGAAGGCCACCGCGCAATAACGGCCTGACCTAAAACAACTGTAGGAGTGAGCCTGCTCGCGATGGCGGTGTATCAGCTGACGAAAATATCAGCTGACACTACGCTATCGCGAGCAGGCTCACTCCTACAGGGGGGGCTGCGGTGTTGCTGGATTATTCGATGAAGGTGACGACGCCATCCTTCAGCGATTTAACGCGAGCCAGCGATTCAACGCGGTAGCCCTGCGAATCCAGTTCGGCACGGCCGCCCTGGAACGACTTCTCGATCACGATGCCGAGGCCAGCCACGGTGGCGCCAGCCTGCTTGATGATCGAGATCAGCGCCTGCGAAGCCTTACCGTTGGCCAGGAAGTCGTCGATGATCAGCACGCGGTCGCTGCTGGTCAGGTGACGCGGCGAGATGGCCACGGTGCTTTCGGTCTGCTTGGTGAACGAGTAAACGGTCGCCGACAGCAGGTTTTCCGTCAGGGTCAGGGACTGGTGCTTGCGGGCGAAGATCACCGGCACGCCCAGGTTCAGACCGGTCATGATCGCCGGGGCAATGCCCGAGGCTTCGATGGTGACGATCTTGGTGATGCCCGAATCCTTGAACAGCGTGGCGAATTCGTCGCCGATCAGCTTCATCAGGGCCGGGTCGATCTGGTGGTTCAGAAAGGCGTCGACTTTCAGGACCTGGTCGGAAAGCACGATGCCTTGTTCGCGGATTTTCTGGTGCAATGCTTCCATGAAGCTGTCCTCGTTCAGCGCTTGTGCGCCCTAAGCTTTAAAAAAGTGGTCAATTCTAGCGCTTTAACATCGCGCGTATATCAGCCAATGCGCTATTGCCGCGCACGGCTTTGACTTCGGTCGGTGTGTCGTCGTTGCCTTCCCACGCCAGATCGTCCGGCGGCAGCTCATCGAGGAAGCGGCTTGGCGCGCAGTCAATGATCTCGCCGTACTGTTTGCGCTTGGCGGCGAAGGTGAACGCCAGGGTCTGACGGGCGCGGGTGATGCCCACGTAGGCCAGGCGGCGCTCCTCCTCGATGGTGTCGGCTTCGATGCTGGAGCGGTGCGGGAGGATTTCCTCTTCCATGCCCATGATGAACACATAGGGGAATTCCAGGCCCTTGGACGCATGCAGGGTCATCATCTGCACGCCTTCAGCGCCGTCCTCTTCTTCCTGCTGACGTTCGAGCATGTCGCGCAGGACCAGTTTGCCGATGGCGTCCTCGACGGTCATTTCGCCGTCTTCGTCTTTTTCCAGGGTGTTCTTCAACGCCTCGATCAGGAACCAGACGTTGCTCATCCGGTAGTCCGCAGCCTTGTCGCTGGAACTGTTGGTGCGCAGCCAGTTCTCGTAGTCGATGTCCATGACCATGCTGCGCAGCGCCGAGATCGGGTCTTCGCCGGCACACTGCTCGCGCACCTTGTCCATGAAGCGCTTGAAGCGCGACAGGCGATCGGTGAAGCGGCTGTCCAGATGCTCGCCCAGACCGATTTCATCGGTGGCGGCGTACATCGAGATCTTGCGTTCGGTGGCGTAGTTGCCGAGTTTTTCCAGGGTGGTCGAGCCGATTTCCCGGCGCGGCACGTTGATCACCCGCAGGAAAGCGTTGTCGTCGTCCGGGTTCACGATCAGCCGGAAGTAGGCCATCAAGTCCTTCACTTCCTGACGCCCGAAGAAACTGTTGCCGCCGCTCAGGCGGTACGGCACCTGGTGGTGCTGCAACTTCAGCTCGATCAGCTTGGCCTGGTAGTTGCCGCGATAGAGGATCGCGAAATCGCTGTACGGGCGGTCGGTGCGCAAGTGCAGGCTGAGGATTTCCATGGCCACGCGCTCGGCT
>NZ_JBIUVO010000074.1:22214-23216 GCF_044742995.1 Pseudomonas sp. NPDC087803 | reverse complement strand
CCGAACCGTGCACGTGAAGCGACCGAAGCGGCCATCCGCAACCCGCTGCTGGAAGACGTGAACCTGCAAGGCGCACGCGGCATCCAGGTGAACATCACCGCCGGTCCTGACCTGTCTCTGGGAGAGTACTCCGACGTGGGTAGCATCATCGAAGCCTTCGCTTCCGAGCACGCGATGGTCAAGGTCGGTACCGTTATCGATCCGGACATGCGCGACGAACTGCACGTCACCGTGGTTGCCACCGGTCTGGGCGCGAAAATCGAGAAGCCTGTGAAGGTCATCGACAACACCGTTCACACCTCCATGGCTTCCGCTCAGGTTCAACAACCGGCTCCTGCGCGTCAGGAAGCTCCGGCGGTGAACTACCGTGACCTGGATCGTCCGACCGTCATGCGCAACCAGGCTCAGGCCGGTGCTGCGACTGCCGCGAAGATGAACCCGCAGGACGATCTGGACTACCTGGACATCCCGGCATTCCTGCGTCGTCAGGCCGATTGATGGAATGTATCAGGGCTATGACGGTGATTGGTGTTCAGCAAAGGCTCGGTCTGCTATTATCGCCAGCCTTTGTTGATACCAGTTCGCAATTTGCGCTGAAGCGGCCCAAGCCATGATTAAACAACGCACACTGAAAAATATTATCCGTGCCACAGGTGTAGGCCTGCACTCCGGGGAGAAGGTCTACCTGACCCTCAAGCCTGCGCCTGTCGACACTGGCATTGTGTTTTGTCGCGCTGACCTCGACCCTGTGGTGCAGATCCCTGCCCGCGCGGAAAACGTCGGTGAAACCACTATGTCGACGACGCTGATCAACGGCGACGTCAAAGTGGACACGGTAGAGCACTTGCTCTCGGCCATGGCTGGCCTGGGCATCGATAACGCCTACGTCGAGCTCTCCGCGTCCGAAGTCCCGATCATGGATGGCAGCGCTGGACCGTTCGTATTCCTGATTCAATCGGCAGGCCTGGAAGAACAGGACGCAGCCAAGAAAATCATCCGCAT
>NZ_JBIUVO010000074.1:10899-22204 GCF_044742995.1 Pseudomonas sp. NPDC087803 | reverse complement strand
TTCGTTCGTAAAAGAAGTCAGTCGCGCCCGTACTTTCGGTTTCATGAGTGACATCGAGTACCTGCGCAAGCACAACCTCGCACTCGGCGGCAGCGTTGAAAACGCGATCGTGGTGGATTCCGATGGTGTACTGAACGAAGACGGCCTTCGCTATGAAGACGAATTCGTGAAGCACAAGATCCTCGATGCGATTGGCGACCTGTACCTGCTGGGTAACAGCCTGATTGGTGAGTTCAAAGGCTTCAAGTCCGGTCATGCACTGAACAACCAGCTGCTGCGCAAGTTGATTGAGCAGACAGATGCGTGGGAAGTCGTGACGTTCGAAGACGCCAGCACTGCACCGATCTCTTACATGCGCCCGGTTGCGGCGGTGTAAGTAAAAAACCTCTCTAGTTTTTTGAAGGCCATCCTCGGATGGCCTTTTTTTATGCCCTTGTTAAAAGCAAAAGATCACAGCCTTCGGCAGTTCCTACAGGGAAAGGTATGCCAAACGTAGGAGCTGCCGAAGGCTGCGATCTTTTGATCTTACGAACTGACGACGCGATTACGGCCGCTCTCCTTGGCCTGATACAACGCCTTGTCCGCCGCAAACAGCAGTTGCTCCAGCGACATCTCGACTGCCGCCGTCCAGGTGCTGATGCCGATACTGACGGTCATCGCCACGTCCGCGCCCTCGACCCTCGGCATCTGTTCGACCGCCTGGCGGATATGTTCGGCAATCTGTCGTGCGCCGCTGCTGTCGGTTTCGGCGAGGATCACCGAGAACTCTTCTCCACCATAGCGGGCGACCAGATCACCCGGTCGTCGGACGTTCGCGGTGATCACCCTGGCCAGCTCGCGCAGCGCCTGATCACCGGCCTGATGCCCATGACGATCGTTGAAGGCCTTGAAGTGGTCGGCGTCGATCATCATCACCGACAACGGCTGGCCCGAGCGCTGAGCGCGGAACCATTCGTGGCGCAGCGCCTGATCGAGCATCCGCCGGTTGGCCACACCGGTCAGCGCATCGGTGGCGGCCAGTTGCGCCAGTTCGCGTTCGGCGCGCTGGCGCAAGCGCAACTCGCGGGCCAGCAGCCAGGTCAGCCACAGCAGGCCGGCGCACAGCACACCAGTGGCACCGCTGATCAACAGCGCGGTGCGCCGCCAGGTGCCGAACACTTCCTCGCTGGAGAGCGCGACCATCACCGTCAACGGCAGATTGCCGACTCGCGAATAGGTATAGAGCCGTTGCTGATGGTCCATGCTCGAGGTGCTGGTGAAACTGCCACTGCCATCCTTGTCGCCAAGAATCCGCACCACGTTGGGCCGGTTGCCGAAGCTCTTGCCGATGGAGTCGCTTTGCAAATAAGGCTTCTGCGCCAGCAGCACGCCGTCGCTGTTGATGATGTTGAGCGTGCTGCCCTTGCCGATATCGAGGCTGTTGAACAACTGATCGAAGTAGTCGAGTTTCATCGACGCCACAGCCACCCCGGCGAATTCTCCGGTGTCCGAGGAGATCCGCCGACTGAAGCTGATGCGCCATTGATTGGCTTCGTCGCAATCGCAGCGGGTCTTGAACGGGCGGCTGATGAACATGCCCATGTCACGGTTGAAGGCATGGGCGAGGAAGTAATCGCGGTCGGCGAAGTTGCCCGGTTTGGGTTCGACCCGCGATGAGTCGGCAACCACGTCGCCGTGCTTGTCGAGCAGCAGGATGTCGCCCTTGAAGCGCGCGGTGGTCGAGCGGTCGAACAGGGCCAGATGGCGGATCTGCGGGGTGACGTCGCGCAAGTCATCGCGCTGGGCGGCGGCGATCAGGCCTTGCAGGGTCAGGTCGTACAGCTCGACCGTGCGCAGGACATCGGCGTCGATCAGCTGGGCGATGGTGGTGGCACTGCGGGTAGCCGCTTCCTGAGCGTTGGCGTGCTCACGGATCAGCAGAAACGTGACAATGCACAGAATCGCGATCACGGTCAGCGAACTGCCGCAGATCAGCAGCAATTCGGGGCGTCCGGTCTTGCCCGCCAGAGGTGGGGTACGGCTCGCGATCATGATGGGGTTATCAGTTGGGGGATCTTATAAGCGTAGTTGCACAAACACTGCGGGGGATAACACTAAAACAGATCTACTGTGGCGAGGGGATTTATCCCCGATGGGCTGCGAAGCTGCCCCAAAAAAGGGTCTGCTGCGCAGCCCATCGGGGATAAATCCCCTCGCCACAAAAACCATTTCAATCAAAATTTGTATCAGATCGCAGCTGATTTGATGCTGATCTTAGAAGACGTTGATCGGGTAGTCGACAATCACACGGTATTCATCCGTGTCGGTATCAATCGCGCCGTAACCGTTGCCACCTCGGTTGGTCGCCCATTGCAGGCGTACCGCGAGATCTTTCGCCTGACCGCTCTGCACCACGTATTTCAGATCGAGGTCGCGTTCCCAGTGCTTGGCGTTGCGACCGTCAGCGCTGTACCACGAAGCATAGCCTTTGCTGTCCGGATCGACCTTGGTCAGGTCCACAGTGCCACGGGAGTAGGACACCGCCGAAGTCAGCCCCGGCATCCCCAGCCCGGCGAAGTCGTAGGCGTACTTGAGCTTCCACGAACGCTCGTTCGGGCCGTTGAAGTCCGAGTACTGCTGGGAGTTGTCGAGGTAAACGCTGTCGCCCTGGCTGATGTAGTCGAACGGCGTGTTGCCGTTCACCCGCTGGTACGCAGCCGTGACGCTGTGGCTGCCGATGCCGACGGTGAAATGCAGGCTGTAGGTGTTGTTGTCGATGTTGCCCAGCAGCGCGTCGCCGGTGTCCTGCGTGTGATAGAAGTGCAGGCCCGGGTTGAGGCTGACCAGATCGTTCAACTGCCAGGTGTAATCCAGGTCGTAGTAGTACTGGTTCCAGATGTCCTTCAGCTCGGCGGCGTACAGATTGCTGGTCAGGCCTTCGACGCCGCTCCAGGACACGCCGGCCCAGTTCAGGTGCTGGCTTTCGTCACCCTCGGCGAGTTTGCCGTAGGACGTGCCGATGCGCTGGCGACCGCTCTGGTTGTACGGTTTGGTGAAACTGGCCTGGCCACCTTCGAACATCCAGCCGTCGAAGCTGTGGTTGGTCAGACTGACGCCACGGAAGGTCTGCGGCAGCATGCGCGATTCACCGCCGGCAATCACCGGGTTGGTGAGGAACAGGTCACCGGCCTTCAGCTCGGTATCGAACGCGCGCATTTTCAGCGTGCCGCCCGCGGTCGAGAACGAGCCCGGCGCTTTGCCGTTGCCATCGCTGATCGGCAGGATGCTCGAGCCATCGGTGCCGCCACCGCCGTCGAGCTTCAGCCCGAGCATGGCGTGGGCGTCGATGCCGAAGCCGACCGTGCCTTCGGTGTAACCCGACTGGAAGATCCCGAGGAAGCCCTGACCCCACTCGATGTTGTCGTCCGTCTGCTGCAGACGGTTGCGATTCATGTAGTAGTTGCGAGCGTTGAGGTTAAGGCTCGAGCCTTCGACGAAACCTTCCTTGGCGGCTTCGTCGGCATGGGCGGCGGGGGCAATCGTTGCGGCAATTGCAATGAACAGCGGGGTGAAACTGACTGGGTAACGCACTTGCGATGGAGCTCCTTGGGTCAACTGACACTTCAATGTCTTGAGGTGCGGGATGTTTCTTGTTTTTTACAGACGAACCAAACGGCTTTCAGACCACAACGAAAAAAGGCCGCTGAAAGGCAGCGGCCTGGAAGGACGACGGTTGAACGGGAAGAGCCAAACAACCGCGTCGAGGGAAATTTTTCGCGGTGCGCGACTCAGCTGTCTTTCTCGGCCGCTTGAGCCTGGGAAGTAGCGGCCTGAGGGGCTTGCGAGGTGTCCTGCGACTTGGCCATCACTTCTGCCTGAGACTGCTCGAAGGCGTGAGCGCGAGCGGCATTCTGCGCGACGAACGCCTGCGATTCTTCAGCCATCGCCACTGGCGACAGGATCAATGAGGACAAAACGAAAGCGCTGGCAATACCCATACTGTTGGACATCTTGAAAACCTTCTTGCTTGGCAAGTGCTGTTTGGTGCGGGCAAAGATAAGGTTGCCGGGCGTAGGGAAACAGCATGATTTTCATAAATGACTGTTACAGCAAAGGCAAAGATCGCAGCCTTCGGCAGCTCCTACAGGGGAAAAGTGAACACCTGTAGGAGCTGCCGCAGGCTGCGATCTTTTGATCTGCTTCAGACCGGCAGATGAATCCCGAACGTATTCATCCCGCGATCACTGCGCACAAACACATCCCCACCATGCATCAGCGCAATCGCCTTGACGATCGCCAGCCCCAGCCCGTGGTTGTTGCCGCTGTTGCTGCGCGAGGCATCGACCCGGTAGAAGCGCTCGAACAACCGCGGCAAGTGCTCGCTGGCAATCGGCGATCCCGGGTTGGCCACGCCGATGCTGACCTGATGTTCCTCGACCTCGATCCGCACCTCGATCACCTGGCCCGGCTCGGTATGCTGCACGGCGTTGCTCAGCAGATTGATCAACGCCCGGCGTAGATGTGCGATCTCGATTCGCACCTGCGCATCGCCACTCACGTGGACCTGCACTTGCGCGTCTTCGAGGATGAAGTCCAGGTACTCAAGGGTCGTCGCGACCTCATCCGCCAGCGAAGTTTCGCTCAGTTTGGTCGCCTTGCTGCCCTGGTCGGCGCTGGCCAGAAACAACATGTCGTTGATGATCGAACGCAGGCGTTCCAGCTCTTCCAGATTGGATTGCAGCACTTCGAAATAATGCTCGGCGGAGCGCCCGCGCGTCAGTGCGACCTGGGTCTGGCCGATCAGATTGGTCAATGGCGAGCGCAGTTCGTGGGCGACGTCGGCGTTGAACGATTCCAGCCGCGAATAGGCTTGTTCGACCCGTTCCAGGGTTGAGTTGAACGAGTCGACAAACTGCTCCAGCTCCGGCGGCAACGGTGACAGGCGCAAGCGCCCGGCACGCAGTGGTGGCGCCAGGCGCTGCGCTTCATGAGACAGTTTGATCAGTGGCTTGAGGCCGATTCGCGCCACCCAGTAACCCAGCGCCGAAGCCATCAGCACACCGATGATTGCCAGGCCGATCAGAGCGATCAGCAGGTTGTGCTGGGTTTCGTGAAAGGTCTCGGTGTCGATGCCGATCATGAACCGCAGCGGCGGGCGCTGGTCCTTCGCCGGCAGTTCGGTCAGCAGCACTTTCAGCGGATAGGGATGGTCGGGTAACTGCAGGTCATGCATGCCCGTCGGACCTTGGGCGAAGGCGCGGATCCGCGCATCCGGCTCGCCGTACTCGTATCCGGGATCGCCGCTGACCACCCAGAAACGGATGCGCTTGTCTTCCTCGCCGAGCAGCTTGAGCTTGGCGTTGATCTTCACCCAATGCTCGGGCGTGCCATAACGATTGAGCGCCGATTCAAGCACGCTGTAACGCGCATCCAGCTCGGCTTCCGGCAGCAGGCCCAGGCCCTTGTCGACCTGCTGATACAGCGCGCCGCCGATCAACAGAAACACCAGCAGCGCCACCAGCGTAAACATCCCGCTCAGGCGCAGGGCGATGGAATTACTGGACACCGCGGCTCTCCAGCACATAACCCATGCCACGTATGGTGTGCAGCAGTTTCTCGTCGAACGGCCCGTCGAGCTTGGCCCGCAGGCGTTTGATCGCGACTTCGACGACGTTGGCGTCGCTGTCGAAATTGATGTCCCAGACCATCTCGGCAATCGCGGTTTTCGAGAGGATTTCACCTTGCCGGCGCGCCAGCACGCTGAGCAGCGAGAACTCTTTCGCAGTCAGATCCAGCCGCGTGCCGGCGCGGGTGGCCTTGCGGCTGATCAGGTCGATCCACAGGTCGGCGATGCTCACTTGCACCGGTTCATGGCCACCGCTGCGCCGGGTCAGCGCTTGCAGGCGCGCCACCAGTTCCAAAAAGGAAAACGGTTTGCCGAGGTAATCGTCGGCGCCGTCACGCAGGCCCTTGATCCGGTCTTCGACGCGCTCGCGGGCGGTGAGCATGATCACCGGGGTCTGCTTGCGCGCACGTAAGGCGCGCAGCACGCCAAAGCCGTCAAGGCCCGGCAGCATGACGTCGAGGACGATCACCGCGTAGTCGCTTTCCAGCGCCAGATGCAGGCCCTCGACGCCGTCGCGGGCCAGATCCACGGTGTAACCCTGTTCCGTCAGACCGCGGTGCAGATAGTCCGCGGTTTTTTCCTCGTCTTCGATAATCAGAACGCGCATGACCCTGCCTCAGTCTGTAGTCGCCAGTGCCGTCGTGGGCATTGGTTTGGGCCTGTGGAACAGCCGCTCAAGCCACAAGTATATGACCGGCGTGGTAAACAGCGTCAGCATCTGGCTGACCAGCAAGCCGCCCACCACCGCGATCCCCAGCGGCTGGCGCAGTTCCGCGCCGGTGCCGTAACCGAGCATCAGCGGCAGCGCGCCGAGCAGCGCGGCGAGGGTGGTCATGATGATCGGCCGGAACCGCGTCAGGCACGCTTCGAAAATCGCATCCTGCGGCGCCAGTCCGCGATGACGCTGAGCTTCCAGCGCAAAGTCGATCATCAGGATGCCGTTCTTCTTGACGATACCGATCAGCAACACCAGCCCGATCAACGCCATGATCGAAAAATCCTGACCGCAGATCCACAGCATGATCACCGCGCCGAGACCGGCCGCCGGCAGGGTCGAGATGATCGTCAGCGGATGCACGAAACTCTCATAAAGCACGCCGAGAATGATGTACACCGCCACCAGCGCCGCGAGAATCAGCCACGGCTGGCTGGCCAGCGAACTCTGGAACGCCTGCGCGGCGCCCTGGAAATTGCCGCTGATGGCGGTGGGCATGCCGATCTCGGCCTTGGCCTGATTGAGCAGGATCACCGCGTCGCCCAACGCCACGCCGGGCGCGAGGTTGAACGACAGGTTGGCGGCGGGGAACATGCCGTCATGGGCAATCGACAGCGGGCCGATGGTCGGCGCATCGAATTTGGCCAGCGCCGACAGTGGCACCATCTCGCCACTCAGCGGCGAGCGCAGATAGAAATAGTTGAGGCTTTCAGCCTTGCCGCGCTGTTTGGTGTCCAGCTCGAGAATCACGTTGTACTGATTGACCTGGGTCTGGAACTCGTTGATCTGACGCTGCCCGAAGGCGTCGTACAGCGCCTCGTCCACGTCACTCGCAGTCAGGCCGAAACGCGCGGCGGCACTGCGGTCGATGCTGATGTGGGTAATGCTGCCGCCCAGTTGCAGGTCGTTGGAAATGTCGCGAAAGGCCGGGTTGCTGCGCAGTTTTTCGGTCAGACGCTGGGTCCAGGTGGCGAGGGTCGCGCCGTCGTTGCTCTTGAGCACGTATTGGTACTGCGCACGGCTCGGCCCGGAGCTCAAGTTGATGTCCTGACCGGCGCGCAAGTACAGGACGATGCCTGGGACTTTCATCAATTGCGGACGAATCCGGTCGATGAACTGGCTGGCCGACACATCACGGTCACCGCGTTTTTTCAAGGCGATCCAGAAGCGGCCGTTGGCGATGGTTTGGTTACTGCCGGACACCCCCACCGAGTGCGAGAACGCCTGCACGGCCGGGTCGGCGGCGACGATTTCGGCCATCGCCAGGTGTTTTTTCACCATGTCGCCGTAGGAAATATCCGCCGCGGCTTCGGTGGTGCCGAGGACAAAACCGGTGTCCTGTACCGGGAAAAAACCTTTGGGGATAAAGATGTAACCGGCAATCGCCATCGCCAGCGACAGGCCGAACACGCCGATCATCAGTTTCTGGTGGGCGAGGGCGCGGCGCAGACCTTTTTCGTACCAGGCCAGCAAGCGTTCGCTGAAGCCCGGTTTGTCGTGGGCGTGGTGCACCGGTTTGCGCATGAACAGCGCTGCCAGCGTAGGCGCGAGCGTCAACGACACCACCACCGAAATCAAAATGGTCGAGGTCGCGGTCAGGGCGAACTCCTTGAACAGCCGCCCGACCACCCCGCCCATGAACAGCAGCGGAATGAACGCCGCCACCAGCGAAAAACTGATCGAGACCACGGTGAAGCCGATCTCGCCGGCACCTTTGACCGCCGCTTCGCGCATGCTGTCGCCGGCCTCCAGATGCCGGTGGATGTTCTCCACCACCACAATCGCGTCGTCCACGACAAACCCGACTGCAACGACAATCGCCACCAGCGTCAGGTTGTTCAGGCTGAACCCCAGCAGGTACATCAGGGCGAAACTGGCGGTCAGCGATACACCGAGTACCGCCGAGACGATCATGGTCGCCGACAACTGCCGCAGGAACAGCGCCATCACCGCTACCACAAGCAGAATCGCGATCAGCAGGGTGATCTCGACTTCATGCAGCGAGGCGCGGATGGTCTGCGTGCGGTCGATCAGGGTTTTCACCTGCACCGAGGCCGGCAGCATCGCCTCGAGGCCGGGCAGGGCGGCTTGAATGCGGTCGACGGTTTCGACGATGTTCGCGCCGGGCTGGCGCGAAATCACCAGGTTCACCCCGGGTTGATCACCGGCCCAAGCCTGCACGTAGGCATCTTCCGAACCGTTGACGACTTTGGCGACATCGCGCAGGTGAACCGGGGCGCCGTCCTTGTAGGAAACGATCAGCTGGCTGTAGTCCTCGGGGTGGAACAACTGGTCGTTGGTCGACAGTGTGGAAATGCTCGATTCGCCGTACAAAGCACCTTTGGCGAGGTTGAGGCTGGTCTGCTGGATCGCCAGACGAATGTCGGCCAGGGTCAGGCCGATGGCCGCCAGTTTGTCCGCCGAGGCTTGCACACGGATGGCCGGACGTTGCTGACCGGTGATGTTGATCTGGCCTACACCGTCGATCTGACTGATCTGACGCGACAGCAGGGTTTCCACCAGGTCGCTGAGTTCAGTGCCGGGCATTTGCGTCGAGCTGACGCTGAGGATCAGCACCGGGCTGTCGGCCGGGTTGACCTTCTTCCAGGTCGGCAGGGTCGGCATGTCCTTAGGCAGCTTGCCGGCGGCGGTGTTGATCGCCGCCTGGACTTCCTGGGCGGCGGTGTCGATGCTCTTGTCGAGGGTGAATTGCAGGGTCAGCAGGCTGGAGCCGAGCGCACTGCTGGAGGTCATCTGGGTCATGCCGGGGATGGCGCTGAATTGCACCTCCAGCGGCGTCGCCACGGACGAAGCCATGGTGTCGGGGCTGGCACCGGGCAGTTGCGCCGAGACCTGAATCGTCGGAAATTCCGCTTCCGGCAGTGGGGCAATTGGCAGGCGCGGGAAGGCAATTACGCCGACCAGTACCAAAGCGATGGTCAGCAGAATCGTCGCAACCGGGTGATCGATGCACCATGTGGAGACGCCTTTGTGCTCCTTCATGGTTTCGGCTCCGCTTGCACCACTTGCGGCGGTTCGCTCATGACCTGCACGGTCGAGCCGGGTTTGAGCCGCGACTGGCCGTCACTGACCAACTGATCGCCGGCCTTCACGCCTTTGATGATGTCCTGGCCGCTGCCCTGATACACCATCTGCACTTGCACGGCTTCGACCTTGTCGCCGTTGACCCGATAGACGAAGTGTTGATCGAGGCCGCGTTGTACGACGGTGGGCGGTACCACCAGCGCATCTTTATCCAGCGCTGTCTGAATTTTTACCGTCACCAGCAGGCCGGGCCAGAGTTTCTGGCTGGCATTGTCGAATTCGGCCTTGGCGCGGATGGTGCCGGTGTTGGCGTTGATCTGGTTGTCGATCAGGGTCAGGTGGCCTTCGCCGAGCAGGTTGCCGGTTTCGCCGTCGGTGTCGGCGCCGATGTAGGCCTTGACCTGGGCGTGCTGCGGATCGTTGATCAGGCCCTGCAGGGTCGGCAGCATTTGCTGCGGCAGCGAGAACTCGACGGCGATCGGGTCGATCTGGGTCACGGTGAACAGGCCTGCGGTGTCGGTCATGCGCAGGAAGTTGCCTTCGTCGACTGTACGAATACCGACGCGGCCGGTGACCGGGGAGCGGATCTGCGTGTAGGAAAGTTGTACCTGTGCGGCGTCAATCGAGGCCTGGTTGCCTTGAGCGGTGGCTTTGAGTTGGTTGACCAGCGCCTGTTGCTGGTCGTAGGTCTGCTTGGAGACGCCGTCGTCGACGCTGAGCAGTTTGTAGCGCTGGAGGTTGACCAGGGCGACTTGCAGTTGTGCCTGGCTTTCGCCCAGTTGTGCGCGCGCCTGGTCGAGGCTGGCGCGGATCGAGCGGTCGTCGATGGTCGCGAGCAGGTCGCCGGCCTTCACCAGTTGGCCCTCCTTGACGAGGATTTTGGTGAGGATGCCGTCGACTTGTGGGCGCACCACGACGCTGTGCAAGGAGAGCACCGAGCCGATGCCGCTGGTGTAGCGGGGGACGTCTTTTTCGCTGACCGTGACGACGCGAACCGGGATGGCGGTCGGGGTTGCCATTTTGGTTTGGGCGGGTTTCAGGGCGTGCCACAGACCTGCGCCTGCGAGGACGATCAATAGGATGGCGAGCAGGGCATTGTTTTTTTGGATTCGCATGCGGGGTGGGCGCCGGGCGGAGTTTGGGCAGGGTTGTAGTCTTTATAAACCTGTCTGCAGGTCAGTAGGGTGACGGCTAGCTGTCAGCGCTGTCAGTTTCGCCGGGGTGTATATCCGTTTCTGCGGGTGTGGCTGATTACGGTTTCGCCCTTACGGCGACTCACTTTTTTTACAAACGCCTAAAAAAAGTAAGCAAAAAAACGCTTGCTCCTGCGTTCGGCCCGCTCGCTGGGGCTCGGGGTCCCTTCGCTGCGGGATTGATCCGGGGGCAGCGCCTACGGTTTGCTTCGCTGCACCTCCTCTCGCTGTGTTTGGCTGCGCCAAACGGTCGCTGCGCTCCCACCCCCGGATCAATCCCTCCACTCAGCCTGCCGACGTCGCCCTCGGATCAAGATCAAGATCAAGAGCGACAGCCGAGCTTGCGCTCATCCTGGAGTGGGGCGGCATGCGCCGCATGCGGGTTATACTTGTCTTCCCTGTAGGAGCTGCCGCAGGCTGCGATCTTTTGATCTTGATTTTGTGGGAGCTGGCTTGCCAGCGATGGCGGCTTGCGAGCGACCAATCTCCAACTGAACGCACCCAATCCACCTGTAGGAGCGAGCCTGCTCGCGATGGCGGCCTGCAAGCCGACCAATCTCCATCTGACTCCATTCAATCCTTGTGGGAGCTGGCTTGCCAGCGATGGCGGCCTGCCAGCGACCAATCTCCAACTGAACACACCCAATCCAACTGTAGGAGCGAGCCTGCTCGCGATGGCGGCCTGCAAGCCGACCAATCTCCATCTGACTCCATTCAATCCTTGTGGGAGCTGGCTTGCCAGCGATG
>NZ_JBIUVO010000074.1:0-10802 GCF_044742995.1 Pseudomonas sp. NPDC087803 | reverse complement strand
ATGGCGGCCTGCCAGCGACCAATCTCTAGCGAATGTACTTGATCCAATTGTGCGAGCCAGACCGCTGGCGATGACGACTGTCCAGCACCCCCATCCGAAACCGTGACCAGCGCCCCCATTCCATCACTCGATATCTGTGAATCGGTACGTTTGCTCCCCGCAACAACTACGCTCCTAAAGATCCGCCCCCATCCGCGGATAAATGTTGTACAGCCCGGTCGTCAATTGAGTGGGCCTCTTCGGGAGTGTCGTTCCATGAATCTGAAAACCGCATTGGCGAGTGTGCTTGTTTTGCTGCCGTTGGCGGTCTGCGCCGCGCCGCAGTCGACTTCCGGCGAGATCCGTTTCACCGGGCAGATCGTCGATTCCGGTTGTGCGGTGGAGCGTGCCGGGTCGTTGGCCTCCGATGCGTCGCGTCAGGTCGAAATCAAGCCAGGTCTGCAGGTCGATGTGGACACTTATCGCAACGCGTGCAGCCATCAATCGTTGCCGTTCTCCATGACCTATCAAGCGCTGAAGACTTCAAGCGACAAGGGCATCGTCACCATCACCTACCTGTAAACCGTTCGGCGAGCGGTGCAAAATCTTCAGGTGCCGAGTCAGGGCGCGCAGGTATACTGCGCGCCTTCGCGGCTCACTGTTCGCGCCCGATTTTTTGCTTTGCGGAGCTTTTATGACTTCCCCGACCCAACCGCCGGTTGACGACGCTGTGAGCGATGTCCCGGCCGAACTGGCTGACGCCAGCGAGAGCAAACCCGAGATTGCGGCTTTCAAGTTCCCGTTCAAACCGGGTGAACTGGCCGCCGCCAAAGGTTCGAACCAGCCGTGGTACAAGAACGGCGCCAAGAATGGCCACACCAAGACCCCGGGCATGGCGCCGCCGGGCACCCGTCGTTCGATGGGCAAGCGCTGATCGGAACTGACGGCATCTCTGTCAGAAAAGGATTATTCCCACAGCGATAGATGATTCGTCCTCTGGGAATGCCGGTGACCTTTCGTCAAAGATTCATGAACTTGTGAAATCTCTGATGAAGGTCGCCCCAATGTTTCTGGCAAGAACCCTGTCTGCCCTGCTGCTCCTGGCCCTGACTACCGGTTGTGTTTCGGCGCCGGTAGAGCCGACGCTCAGGTTTGGCATCGAGCCTCTTGTTCCGCCCTTTGAAAGTCGCAACGACGCCGGGGAACTGGTGGGGCTGAACATTGAATTGGGCAATGCGTTGTGCGCCGAGCTGCACAGGCGCTGCGTCTGGGTCGACCAGGATTACGCGACCAATATCCAAGCGCTCCAGGCCCATCGTTTCGATGTGATCATGCCCATGACCGCTACGCCGGCGCGGCGCGAGCAGTTGGACTTTACCGACAACCTGTATCCGCTGAGCAGCCAGTTGGTGGCGCGCAGGGCGGCGAATCTGCAACCGGATGTGCAATCGCTCAAGGGGAGGCGGGTCGGCGTGCTGGCCGGCACCAACCGGGAAGAGTTCGCTACGGCCCGTTGGGCCGGTTCCGGCGTGACGGTGCGCAGTTTTCAGTTCAATGATCAGTTGATTGCCAGTCTTCTGGCGGGCGAAATCGACGCCACCTTGCAGGACTCCATCGAGATAACCCACGCACTGTTGAGCCAGCCTCAGGGGTACGACTTCGCGTTTGCAGGCCCGGCGATCAAGGATCCGATGCTGGGAAGCGGGGTGGCCATGGCGGTACGCAAAACCGACACCCGGCTGCGTGATGATTTGAATTCGGCGCTCGCGCGTCTCCAGCAAACGGGGGAGTTTCAGGCGATCACTCGGCGCTTTTTACCGCCGATAACCAACGCTTCGCCGCGTTACTAACCCAATGTCGAAGGCTTGCCGTTTTCCGACGCAGTGCGGATTGGCGATACGGTCTACTTGTCCGGTTTGCTGGGGCTGGATACCGACGGCGAGCTGGTCAAAAGGGGGATCGGCCCGCAGATGACCCAGACCATGAATAATCTGCGCAGCGCGCTGCGACGCAGCGAGTTCTTCCAATGAAAGCAAGCCCCCTCCCACAGGGTTATGGGTTGATCCATTATTCTGTGTACAGCTCAGATCCCTGTGGGAGGGGGCTTGCTCCCGAAAGCGCCACTGCAGGCAGTACGAAATTCGGATCAAGCCGCCCGCAGCGAAATAAACGCATACGTCTGCGCCGGCTCAGTCACCACCTGCGCCCCGGCTGCGAGCAACTGCCCGGCCACATCATCCCCGGACAAATGAAACAGCCACTCACTGGATGCTGTGTGCAGTGGCTGTGCGCAAACCTGATCGATCACAGCCGCAAACGCGCCCATCTCCGGCAGATACGCGGTAAACCCATCGCCTTTGAGCGCCGTTGTACGAATCCCCAGCGCCGCGCATACCGCTTCCTTGATCCGGATGTCATCGCGATCGGCCTGACGCGAACGCTGGATCAACTCCAGCAGTTCCTGATCGACCAGTTCCCCGCCGACAATCAGCAGCGGCCCCTGTTGCCATGACTCCGGCGGGCAATCCTTGGCGGCAGGGTTGAGTGCGATGTGCGGATTAATCTCTGCGGGGTAGATCCTGCACACCAACGGTCGGCGCGCGTAGATCCGGCACAGGTTTTCTTCGTCAAGATTCCGACAGCGGCCGACGTTGTAGGCGGCGAAGGTGATTGCCACGTGGGCCTCGGTAGTACCGCTGCGCACGACCGCCGAACGCCGTTCGGCGTGTTCACGCTGCTGCGCCGGCAGGCCCAGGCCGTTGCCGAGAAAAGCCTCCACCAGCACGATCACCTGACCGCCATCCGCCGCCCACATGCGGGCTTCGGCAAGGGTCAGAGGCACATGGTGGTCGGTGCAGCATTTGCCGCAGCCAACGCAGGAAAACGTCGTATTCATTGCACGATCAATCTTCAGTCATAGTGTGAAACGGCGACGTAAAGTCGCCAGGCTGAGGCTGATCGAAGCAAGTTGTGCGCCAGCCCTCAAGGCTTGCTGGTCGGACGGATCGAGTCCCATTCGGTGACGAACGCGGTTTTCGCCTTTTTGCTGTACAGGCACAGTTCGCTGCCTTGCTGGCCTTTCATGTGTTTTTGCGGGTATTGGCCTTGCAGCAGTACGGCGGTGTAGCCGACGCGGTCATCGAATTGCGCGGGGGTGCCGACCGGTTTGGCGTCTTTGAGGCCGCTGGCCTTGGTACAACTGGCGAGGACGGTTTTGTCGTAGGCGGCCCATGCGTCGGGACTGGAGGCGTGGGCCTGAGAGGCGAGGGCGGTGAGGCAGAGCAGGCTTAGGGTGAGGGCTTTCATCGTGGGCGTCCTTGGTCGTAGGTGGCCAAGGTTGGAGTCTGCCTGAGAAGGGAAGTTGCCTGGGCCGGCCTCTTCGCGAGCAAGCCCGCTCCCACAATTTGTAATGCGTTCCCCCTGTGGGAGCGGGCTTGCTCGCGAATACGGTCGATCAGTCCGGCACAAGTTCCCGGCGAACCACAAACATCCCGGCACTTTCATACAAACGCTGCGCCCGGAGGTTGTCTTCCAGCACCTTCAGATCGACAAATCCTTCGCGCCTTTGCTGAAACACCTTGAATGCATTCAGCAGCAACGCCCGACCCAAACCTCGGCCCTGTGCGCGCGGATGTACCACCAGGTTCTTGATGTACGAACTGGTCCAGCATTGCGCCACGCCGACTACGCCTTCGTTATCGCGGGCGATGAAGCACAATTCAGGATCGTATTCGGCATCGCTTTCAAACCGCTGCTGCCATTCCTCCAGTGCCGGCACCCGACCGCCGCCTTCACGATAGCCACGTTGCATCAATTGATGCACGGCCGCCGCCAGTTCCGGGCGATAAGTGCTCAGTTCGACGCCTTCCGGCCAGTGGATCGGCGGCACGTCTTGGCGAAGCTCGCGCCGCATCAAAAAGCAGTACGTCTGGCCCAAGACTCAGTGACCGTTGGCGGCGACGTGTTTGGCGGCTTCGATCAGGCGCTGGGTCAGTTCCGGCGAAGAGAACTTGGTCAGCACCGCGTTCGCTCCGGCCAGGCGCGCTTTCTCGCTGTTCATCGCACTGTCGAGCGAGGTGTGCAGCAGCACGTAAAGGTGGGCGAAGTCCGGGGTCTCGCGCAGGGTGCGGGTGAAGGCATAGCCGTCCATCTCGGACATTTCGATGTCGGAGACGATCAGGTTGATCTGTTGCGCGGTGCCTTGCAGGTCGAGCAGGCAATCGATGGCTTCCTTGGCACTGCGCGCAGTGTGGCATTGCAGGCCGAGGTTGCGCAGGGTGTGCACCGATTGCTGCAGCGCTACCTGGCTGTCGTCGACCACCAGAATCCGTGCATTGCCCAGCACTTCGGCGTCTTCCATGCTCAGGTCGGTCGGGGCCATTTCGATCTGCGCCGGAGCGATGCTGTGGATGACTTTCTCGATGTCGAGCACTTGTACCAGTGTGCCGTCCACCGAGGTCACGCCGGTAATGTAGGCGCGCGAGCCGCCGGAGCCGAATGGCGGCGGCTTGATGTCGGTGGTCAGGCAATGAACGATTTTGCTCACCGCCTGCACGTGCAGGCCCTGCTTCGAACGGCTGACGTCGGTGACGATCAGGCAGCCGCCGTTCGGGTCTTCCAGCGGTCGCTCGCCGATGGCACGGCTGAGGTCGATCACCGACAGCGACGCGCCGCGCAGGGTGGCGATGCCTTTGACGTGCGGATGCGACTCCGGCATTTTGGTCAGCGGCGGGCAGGGGATGATTTCACTGACTTTCAGCAGGTTGATCGCCATCAGCTTGCCGCTGCGCAAGGTAAACAGCAGAAGCGAAAGTGAATCTGCGCGGGCTTTGTTGGAAGACATAAAAACCTTCTGTGGAAAAAGGTGATGGGCGAGGGTGTAAATCGCCAGAAACTATTGATGCCGGGTTATCGACTTGTCGGGGGCAGGCTTTAGTGCCATTGAGCAGGCAGAAGATCAAAAGATCGCAGCCTGCGGCAGCTCCTACAGGGGAAGTGAACTCTGTAGGAGCTGCCGCAGGCTGCGATCTTTGCTTTATTTCAGCCCCAATCGCTTGGCCATCCGCCCAAGATTCGCCCGATCCAGCCCCAGCTCCCGCGCAGCACTGGCCCAGTTATCCTGATTGCGTTCGAGCGCGGCGCCGATCAATCGGCGTTGATACTCCTCAGTGGCACTGCGCAGATCGCCGCTGAGCAACGGCATCGAGGGCACCTCGGCAATCGGCTCAACCGAGTTATCCACAACCTCACGTGGCAAATCCAGATCCGCCGCGCTCAAACTGAGAATCTTCGGCCGCACCTTGCAATTGCCCAGCGCCTTCAAAGCACTGCGCCCGATCAAGTGTTCCAGCTCGCGCACGTTGCCCGGCCAAGTGTAGGCGAGCAGTGCGTCCTGGGCATCGCTGCTCAGGCGCAGGCTGTTGAGGCCCATGCGCGAACGGTTCTGTTCGAGAAAAAAGCCGCTGAGCAGCAACACATCACGGCCGCGATCGCGCAGCGCCGGCACTTGTAGCGGATAGACGCTCAGGCGGTGATAGAAGTCGGCACGGTAGCGGCCGCTGCGCACTTCTTCGGCCAGATCGCGGTTGGTCGCGGCGATCAGGCGCACGTCGACCTGATGTTCCTTGTCCGAGCCGAGCCGCTGCAACTGGCCGCTTTGCAGCACGCGCAGCAACTTGGCCTGTACCGTCAACGACAGTTCGCCGACTTCATCGAGAAACAGCGTACCGCCATTGGCCAGTTCGAACTTGCCGCGGCGGTCGCTGGTGGCGCCAGTAAAGGCGCCGCGTACGTGGCCGAACAGTTCGCTCTCGACCAGGGTGTCGGGCAGGGCGGCGCAGTTGAGGCTGATGATCGGTTTGTCCGCGCGCGGGGAGGCGGCGTGGATCGCCTGCGCCACCAGTTCCTTGCCGACCCCGGTTTCGCCGGTGATCAGCACGGTCAGGTCGCTGCCGCCGACCAGGTTGATTTCCTCCACCAAACGCTTGTGCGCCTTGCTCTGGCCGATCATTTCGCGCTGCTGCTGACCGCTGGCCTGGCGGTAGACCTCGGCGCGCTGGTGCTCGTCCTCGGCACGCAGCGCCAGGCGTTCGATGCGCTCGGCGGCGTTGACCGTGGCCGAAGCGAGGCTGGCGAAGGCTTGCAAAGCGTCGAGTTCGATCGGCTCGAAACGCTCCGGATCGAGCGCATCAAGGGTTATCAGGCCCCAGAGTTTTTCGTCGACGAACAGCGGGCAGCCGAGGCAGTCATGCACTTCGAGGTGATCGCCCAGGCCATCGACCAGGCCGTCGTATGGATCGGGCAAGTCGCTGTCGGCGGCGAACCGGGTCGGCCCGGCGCCGCCCAGCAGGATCTCAAAACGGGGATGTTCGCTGACCTTGAAGCGTCGGCCGAGGGTGTCGGTACTCAAACCATCCACCGCCAGCGGCACCAGCCATTCGCCGTCCAGGCGCAGCAACGCGGCGGCGTCGCACGGCAGCAGGGCGCGCATGGCTTCGAGCAGGCGCCGATAGCGCTCGCCTTCGGGCAGTTCGCGGGACAGGTCGGAGACCAGCGGCAGTAAAGCGGTGAGCAGGGATTTAGCGGTCATGGTCTTGTAGTCAAAGAGACACGATGTAGTCGCTATGACTATAAAGCGCTTTGAGTCTAAATGACTACGTAAAAAATAAGCCATTGATTTATAACGATAATTAATCTGGCACGAAAACTGATAAGCCTAAGGTAATTCTCAAAAAGCTCAGGAGTCACTCTTATGCTTAGCGTCCAGGATCGTGCCATTGTCAAATCCACCGTGCCGCTGCTGGAAAGCGGTGGTGAAGCGCTGATCACCCACTTCTACCGCATGATGCTTTCTGAATACCCTGAAGTTCGCCCGCTGTTCAACCAGGCGCACCAGGCCAGTGGCGACCAGCCGCGTGCGTTGGCCAATGGCGTTTTGATGTACGCCCGACACATTGATCAACTCGACCAGTTGGGCGATCTGGTGGCGAAGATCATCAACAAGCACGTGGCCCTGCAGATCCTCCCGGAGCATTACCCGATTGTCGGCACTTGCCTGCTGCGTGCCATCTCCGAAGTGCTTGGCGAGGAGATCGCCACACCTGAAGTGATGAGCGCGTGGGGCGCGGCATACGGGCAACTGGCCGAGATCCTGATCGGTGCAGAGACGGCGATCTACGACCAAAAGGAACAAGCGGTCGGCGGCTGGCGCGGCGCGCGGGAGTTCATCGTGGTGAATAAGGTCGAGGAGAGCGCAGAAATCATCTCGTTCTATTTTGAGCCGGCGGACAAAGGTCCGATCCTTGCCGCTGAACCGGGCCAGTACATCGGCATGAAGCTGATCCTCGACGGCGAGGAAATCCGCCGCAACTACTCGTTGTCGGCACTGGCGAACAAGGGCCAGTACCGCATCAGCGTCAAGCGCGAACCGGGTGGTCGAGCGTCCAACCACTTGCATGATCAACTGCACGTAGGCGCGAGCATCCAGCTGTTCCCGCCATCGGGCGAGTTCACCCTGACGGCCAGCGACAAGCCGTTGGTGCTGATCAGTGGCGGCGTGGGCATTACCCCGACGCTGGCGATGCTCGAGGCGGCGCTGCAAACCGAGCGTCCGGTGCATTTTATCCACTGTGCGCGCAATGGCAGCGTGCATGCGTTCCGCGACTGGGTCGACGGGCTGGCGGCGCGTCATCCGCAACTCAAGCGTTTCTATTGCTATGCCGAAGATGACGGCGTGAGCCCGGCGGCGGACAAGCTCGGGATGCTCAGTCAGGAGCAGTTGGGTGAGTGGCTGCCGGCGCAACGTGACGTCGATGCTTACTTCCTTGGGCCGAAGGGGTTCATGGGCGCGATCAAGCGGCATCTGAAAGCGCTGGGTGTGCCGGAACAGCAGAGCCGTTATGAGTTCTTCGGGCCGGCTGCGGCTTTGGAGTAATTGTCAAAACCGAGTCGTCTGCATCGCGGGCAAGCCCGCTCCCACAGGATTTGTGGCGTGCACAGAATTTGTGAACGACGCTGAACCCGTGGGAGCGGGCTTGCCCGCGATGGCCGTTACGCAACTTTGATTTTTAAAAGGTGTTTAAAGGTTAATCGTTTCTTAACCGGTTTATCGTTTATTCCCCGATGCTGATGATAGGCGCTCGTTCGTTTAACTGATCAGGATCGCCCCCATGTCGCACAGCATCTTTTCCTCTCGTTTGAGCCTGGCAACGCTTGGCCTGTCGGCCGCTTTGCTGGCCAGTCCGTTTGCTTCAGCGGAATCGGCGTTGATCACACCGCAGACGCTGATCGTCGATCAGAGCCTGCCCAAGGCTCAGCGCGAGGCAATGGAGTTGGCGGCGCGGCGTTACGGCAGTTTCTGGAACAGTGGGGAAGAGGCCCTGGCCACGGCAGCCTTGTCGCCGCAGTTTGTCGACAAGACCCCGCCCGAAGGTCGGGTGCAAGGGCCGACCGGGCCGTTGCTGGCGTCGAAGTTCTTTCGTACGGCGGTGCCGGACCTGAGCTGCGAGATTGAGCAAATGATCATTGCCGGTGACCGCGTGGTGGTGCATCTACACTTTCGCGGGCATTTCAGCGGCACGTTCAAGGCTCTCAAAGGCCAGGGCCAGCGTGTAGACTTCCGGGCAACCGATATCTATCAGATCGACAACGGTCGCATCGCGGCCAATTGGCATATCGAAGACAACATCAGCCTGATGGCGCAACTGCAAGCGCAGCCGCCGGCCAGCTGAACCATGGACATATAAAGGAAACGCGATGAGCGAGGAAACGATTCGACTGGGACGTGAGCGGCGCTTTCTGGTGCTGTTGGGGATCATCTGTCTGGCGCTGATCGGCGGTGCGCTGTACATGCAGATCGTGCTGGGCGAGGCGCCATGCCCGCTGTGCATTCTGCAGCGTTACGCCTTGTTGCTGATTGCGCTGTTCGCCTTCATCGGCGCGGCGATGCGCACCCGCCGCAGCATCACGGTGTTTGAGGTGCTGGTGGTGATCTGCGCGATCGCCGGAGCCGGCGTCGCCGGTCATCACGTGTACACCCAGTTCTATCCGGCGGTGAGTTGCGGCATCGACGTGTTGCAGCCGATTGTCGACGATCTGCCGCTGGCGAAGATCTTCCCGCTGGGCTTCCAGGTGGATGGTTTCTGCTCGACGCCGTACCCGCCGATCCTCGGCCTGTCGTTGGCGCAATGGGCGCTGCTGGCGTTCGTGCTGGTGGTGATCCTGGTGCCGCTGCTGACCTCGCGTAACCGAAAAGCACTGCGTTGAATCAACTCTGCGGCTGATCGGCCGATACAGAAAACGCCCCGATTTGCGTATCAGCCGATCGGGGCGTTTTGCATTTCAGAGCGTTTGTGAAAACACCGTGACGAACGGCAAGGGTGGGTGCGGCAGGTGTGCGACATGTTGTCACACGCGTCCTGTCGCAGAGGGTTTCAGCAAGCCGGATTGGCGTAATGTTACAAAAAAGCATTGGTCTGTTTCGGCATTTTTCTGGTTTTGCACGTGTGTGCCAGATCAGGCAGTTTTAACAGGCTCTGGCAGATGGCCAGAGGCCTTTGAATATCGGGCTTTGCGCCGATTCGGCGTTGGGAAAAAGCCTTCAGAGCTGTCTGAACTGAGGTGTATAGGCCTACATTTTTTGGTGTTTTTGTTGAGAATCGATTTCGATAACATGCGGAACTTTTGCAAAAACGGTGATGGATTGTTGCTCTGAGCGATAAAAATTATTTCGGGATAAGACATGGTGTATAGGGCGCTACCTATCTACAATCGCCCGCACTGAATTCCCGGCACTGTTCGGCCTTTATAAGGAACCGAGCAGGAAGTCGGGTGTCGAGCCGGCCGAAAGGCTTGCAGGACACCCAGGTGTCGGTGCCTTCCAACTTTCCGCACCAAATGGAATTGGTCTGTAACAAGGCCTTTGACCACGAATTCGAATAAGAACTGAACGCTGTCCCAAGGTTTTGTCGAGCGTCTGACGCGCGACGGGCGGCCCTTATTCAATCCAAAGAAAATGCCAACCCTTGGCAGGGTGAAGTGTTGGCGATCAAAACCCAACTGCATTGCGCAAGCTGCTTTAGAGGTCGTGAGATGAGTAAAAACAGGTACCCCAGATTACTAGGCCTAGTGCCGCTGCTCGGCACGTTGTTGCTGGGAGGCTGCAACATGACCCTGCTCAATCCAACGGGCCAGGTCGGCCTGGAACAGCGCAACCTGATCATCACCGCCACGCTGCTGATGCTGTTGGTCGTTGTGCCGGTTATCGTCATGACCTTCCTGTTTGCCTGGAAGTATCGCGCTTCCAACAAGGACGCCGTCTACACCCCGAAATGGTCGCACTCGACCAAAATCGAAGTGGCAGTCTGGACCATCCCGGTCCTGATCATCATTGCCCTGGGTTACATCACCTACATTTCGACCCACAAACTGGACCCGTACCGTCCGATTGAATCCGACGTCAAGCCGGTGACCATCGAAGTCGTTGCGCTGGACTGGAAGTGGCTGTTCATCTACCCGGAACAAGGCATTGCCACGGTCAACAAGATCGTGTTCCCGGCGCACACCCCAGTCAATTTCCGGATTACTTCCGACGCCGTGATGAACTCGTTCTTCATTCCGGGCCTGGGCGGCCAGATCTACGCGATGGCGGGCATGACCACCAAGCTGCACCTGATCGCTGACCGCAACGCTGAAATGGACTCGAATTCGCATTCAGCTGCCGGGGCAGAGGAGTAAACGATGTTTGGTAAATTAAGTTGGGAAGCGATCCCTTTCCACGAGCCGATCGTGATGGTCACCATCTCGATGATCGCGCTCGGTGGTCT
>NZ_JBIUVO010000073.1:0-23266 GCF_044742995.1 Pseudomonas sp. NPDC087803 | reverse complement strand
CTCGATCTTCGACCGTTACGCTCCAGAGAAGTCGGGCCACATGTCCGGCCGACAGAACGGCGTTCTGGTTTCGGTTGAAACCGGTAAGGCACTGACCTACTCGCTGGAAACCCTGCAGGCTCGTGGCAAGCTGTTCGTAGAACACGGCCAGGAGATCTACAACGGTCAAATCGTTGGTCAGAACAGCCGCGACAACGACCTGGGTGTGAACCCGACCAAAGGCAAGAAGCTCGACAACATGCGTGCTTCGGGTAAAGACGAAACCATCGCTCTGGTACCACCTGTTCGCTTCACTCTGGAACAGGCTCTGGAATACATCCAGGAAGACGAGCTGTGCGAAGTTACTCCTAAGTCCATCCGTCTTCGCAAGAAGATCCTGGACGAAAGCGAGCGTACCCGCGCTGCCAAGAAAGCCAAGGCGTAACTTAGCCCGAGCTTGAAAAAACGCCCCCGGTCGCAAGACCGGGGGCGTTTTTGTTTGTCTGGGGTTTATACGGTGTTTGTGCTGGCCTCATCGCTGGCAAGCCAGCTCCCACAGGGTTTTGCATCGCACATGAATCTTGTGTACGACAACAATCAATGTGGGAGCTGGCTTGCCAGCGATGGCGGCCTAAAAGGCGCCGAAAATTTCAGCAGCGATCAGAACTTCTCGATCGACCGCGAATTCTGCACCCGCTCGACTTCTTTCGGCTTGTACGCGCAATACCCCGGACGCGGGCCGATTTTCGGGTGGTTGCGGCAGGTGTCCGGGCGCTTGTCATAAATGGTGCACAGGCGGCTCTTACGATCCAGGTAGTAGCAATCATTGTTGCTCATGCGCTGCAGGGTGAAGATCCCCGACTTCTGGTTGAAGCGCTCGACCAACCCTTCCTTTTGCAGGCGCTTGGCGATGTTCTTCGGCGGATCGCCCAACTCGAACTCGTCGACCACGCCGATGCGGACCAGGTCCTTGATCTTGACCTCGACCGGCAGGGTGCAGCAGCTGGAGACACAAGAGCCGCACATCGGGGCCGAATATTTGGCCCACGTATCGAGACGGTCGATCTCGGCGGCGGCAATCAGGTTGGGCTTCATCATCGGGAATTACCAGGCGTGTGCATCAGGGCGCGCGATCATACCGGGACTGGTGGATTTTTGAACAACCTTTCGCCAGATTTTTGCAAATGCCGCGCAAATGCCGTTCAGTCCGGCACGGCCCCTGCATTCATTAGCCCACTCGCCAAGGTAATGCCGGGCTATCTCACCGACTTCGGAAAAACTGCCGAACCAGCGCCTCTACCGTCGGTCAGACCGTCTAGGCTCAGACAATTCCCCGCTCGCTCGAGGTCCTATCGATGACTCAAGAACCACTAGTTCGCGAAGCAGAGGTGGCCGCATTCCGCGATGCCGTCCTGACCAAGCTCACCTATGCAGTGGGCAAAGACCCGGATCACGCCTTCGACCATGACTGGTTCGAAGCCATTGCCCTGGCGGCGCGCGACCACATGGTCGAACACTGGATGGACCACACCCGGCAGATCTACCGCAAAGGCCAGAAGCGGGTGTATTACCTCTCGCTGGAATTTCTCATTGGCCGCTTGCTCTACGACAGCCTGAGCAACCTCGGCCTGCTCGACGTCGCCCGTGAGGCGCTGACGGAGCTCGGTGTCGATCTGGAACGAATCCGCCTGCTGGAACCCGACGCGGCACTCGGCAACGGTGGCCTCGGCCGTTTGGCGGCGTGCTTCATGGAAAGCATGTCGACCCTCGGCATCGCCGGGCACGGCTACGGTATTCGCTACGAACACGGGCTGTTCCGTCAGGCCATCGTCGATGGCTGGCAGCAGGAACAGACCGAGCACTGGCTGGATTTCGGCAACCCGTGGGAATTCGAACGTCCGGAAGTGGTGTATTCCATCGGCTTCGGCGGCAGCGTCGAAACCGTCACCGATGCCAGCGGCAAGACCAAACAGGTCTGGTCGCCAGCGGAAACCGTGCGTGCGATTGCCTACGACACGCCAGTGGTTGGCTGGCGCGGGGCGAGCGTCAACACCCTGCGCCTGTGGCGCGCCCGAGCAATGGAAGACCTGCACCTGGAGCGCTTCAACGCCGGCGACCACTTGGGCGCCGTCGCCGAAGTCGCCCGGGCCGAAAGCATTTCCCGGGTTCTCTATCCGGCAGACAGCACTGAAGCCGGTCAGGAACTGCGCCTGCGTCAGGAATACTTCTTCGTCGCCGCCTCTTTGCAGGATTTGCTGCGTCGCCATCGCAACATGCACACCTCGGTGCTGACCCTGGGCGATCACGCGGCGATCCAGCTCAACGACACTCACCCCTCGATTGCCGTCGCCGAACTGATGCGCCAACTGGTCGATGTCTACGACGTGGCCTGGGATGCGGCGTGGCAAGTCACCGTCGATACCTTGTCGTACACCAACCACACGCTGTTGCCCGAGGCGCTGGAAACCTGGCCGGTCGGCTTGATGGAACGCATGCTGCCGCGGCACATGCAGATCATTTATCTGATCAACGCGCAGCACATCGACTCGCTGCGCGCCAAAGGCATCCACGATTTCGACGTGCTGCGTGCGGTGTCGCTGATCGAGGAAGACAACGGTCGCCGGGTGCGCATGGGCAACCTCGCTTTCCTCGGTTCGCACAGCGTCAACGGCGTGTCCGGGCTGCACACACAACTGATGCGCAAGACCGTGTTTGCCGAACTGCACAAGCTTTACCCGGAGCGGATCAACAACAAAACCAACGGCATCACCTTCCGCCGCTGGCTGTTCCAGGCCAACTCCGAGCTGACCTCGATGCTGGTCGACTCCCTCGGCCCGGAGGTGCTGGATAACCCGGAAGAACGCTTGCTCGATCTGGAACCGTTCGCCGAGAAACCCGCCTTCCGCAAAGCCTTTGCCGAGCAGCGTCTGCACAGCAAAAAGGCTTTGGCTTATCTGATTCACGAGCGGCTGGGGATCGCGGTCAACCCGGCGGCGATGTTCGACGTGCAGGTCAAACGGATCCACGAATACAAGCGCCAGTTGCTCAACCTGATGCACACCGTGGCGCTGTACCAGGCAATTCGCGCCGAGCCTGAAGTCGACTGGGTACCTCGGGTGAAAATCTTCGCCGGTAAAGCGGCGGCCAGTTATCACCAGGCCAAGCTCATCATCAAGCTGACTAACGACATCGCCCGGGTGGTGAACAACGACCCGACCGTGCGCGGCTTGCTCAAAGTGGTGTTCCTACCCAACTACAACGTCAGCCTGGCGGAGAGCATCATTCCGGCGGCGGACTTGTCCGAGCAGATTTCCACTGCCGGCTTCGAGGCCTCGGGCACCAGCAACATGAAGTTCGGCCTCAACGGTGCGCTGACCATCGGTACCCTCGACGGGGCCAACGTGGAAATGTGCGAGCGCATCGGCGCCGAGCACATGTTCATCTTCGGTCTCAGCGCGCAGCAGGTCGAAGCGCGTAAACAGAATCACGAGTTCAGCGCCGCACCGGACATCGCCGCCTCCCATCGGCTGAACGATGTGCTGCAGGCGATCCGCAGTGGCGTGTTCTCACCGGACGACACCTCGCGCTACACCGGGTTGATCGACTCGCTGGTGGACTACGACCGCTTCCTGGTCTGCGCCGACTTCGACTCGTACTGGGAAGCGCAGATGCGTGTCGATGCGCACTGGCACGACGCCAACAACTGGTGGCGTTCGGCGGTGCTCAACACGGCGCGGATGGGCTGGTTCTCGTCTGACCGGACGATTCGCGAATACGCTACGGATATCTGGAAGGCACTGGAGTAACTTTTCGCTCGGCTCGATATAATCGGCGCGCCGGAAAAGATCGCAGCCTTCGGCAGCTCCTACATGGGTGTTCACATAACCCTGTAGGAGCTGCCGAAGGCTGCGATCTTTTTGGATCAGGCTGCGCTAATCTTCCCGGATTGGCCTTTGCGCTTAGGGATATCGACCATGCAATGGATGTTCATGTTGATCGGGCTGGTGCTCGGCTGGCTGCTCGACGAGTCGTTCAGTGATGCACTGCTGGGTGCGCTGCTGGGACTCGCGATTGGGCAGACGCTGCGCATCGCCAGGCTCGGCACGCAGACCGCCGAGCAACAGCATCAACTTGAACAGGCAAAGGTCGCTTTGCAGGCCGTCGAGCAGCGTCTGTTTCTGCTTGAAGGTGCCGGCGTGCGCACCACACCGCCGACCCCGGTTGCCGTCGTCGAACCCGTCATCGTTGCCGAACAGGCACCCGCCGCCACACCGGATCTAGTCTGGGAGCTGCCGCCCGAATTCGAACCGATCACCGTCACTGCCAGCGAAACCAGTCAACCACTGCCGGCCGATGTCTGGCATCTGGACGCCGTCACTGCCGAGCCATCCGCCCCCGCACAACCTGCCGAACCCCGTGGCCCGAACCTGATCGAGCGTGGCATCAGTGCGGCGCGTAACTGGCTGTTCGGTGGCAACACCGTGCTGCGGGTCGGCGTGGTGCTGTTGTTTTTCGGTCTGGCGTTCCTGTTGCGTTATGCCACCGAAGGCATGGTGGTGCCGATCGAATTGCGTTACGCCGGCGTCGCGACCGCAGCGTTGGCCCTGCTGGCGCTGGGCTGGTGGCTGCGCACACGCAACAGCAGTTATGCGCTGATCTTGCAGGGCACCGGGATCGCGGTGCTGTACCTGACGGTGTTTGCGGCGATGCGTCTGCATCCGCTGCTCGATCCGTCCGCCGCGCTGGGTTTGCTGGTGGCGGTCACGGTGTTCTCGGCGATTCTCGCCATCACTCAGGATGCTCTTGGACTGGCCGCCGCCGCGGCGCTCGGCGGTTTCGCCGCGCCGATCCTGACCTCGACCGGGGAGGGCAACCATGTCGCGCTGTTCAGCTACTTCGCGCTGCTCAATGCCGGCATCCTCGCCATCGCCTGGTTCAAGGCCTGGCGCCTGCTCAACCTGATCGGGTTCGTCGGCACCTTCGGTATCGGCTTCGCCTGGGGCCTGCGCTCTTATGCGCCCGAGTTGCTGTGGAGCACCGAGCCATTTCTGATCCTGTTCTTCCTGATGTATCTGGCCATCGGTCTGTTGTTCGCCCGGCGCAAGTTGCGCGACATGCCCGATGCGCCGCCGGACGGCGATCGCGAGGCGCTGCTGCACTGGTCGGCGCGCAAGGGCGACTACGTCGACGGCACGATGCTGTTCGGCCCGCCGATCGTGGGCTTCGGCTTGCAGTTTGCGCTGGTGCAGCATCTGGAATTTGCCGCCGCGTTCAGCGCACTCGCACTGGGCGTGATCTACATGGGCCTGGCCCGAGTGTTGATGGGCGGTCGCGCGTTGCTGCTCGGTGAAACTTGTCTGGCGCTGGGGGTGATTTTCGCCAGTCTGGCGATCCCGTTGGGTCTGGATGCGCGCTGGACCTCAGCGGCGTGGGCAGTGGAGGGCGCGGGGATTTTCTGGCTCGGCCTGCGTCAGCAGCGGCCGTTCGCCCGAGCGTTTGCCCTGCTGCTGCAACTGGGTTCGGCGCTGGCATTCCTCAGTCAGTTGCGGGTCGGCGAAAGCAGCCTCCTCGACGGCGCACCGCTGGGTGCGTTGATGCTCGGCATCGCGCTGCTGTTCAGTTTCTATCAGTTGCGCGAAGCCTCGGCGGAACAGGCTTCGCCGTGGGAGCGCCAGGGCCTTCCGGTGCTGGCGGCACTGGGCCTGACCTTCCTGTACTTGTTGGCGCCGCTGTTTTTCTGGGTTCAGGCGACCGCAATCAGTTGGGCCTTGGCCGGATTGGTGACCCTGTTTGTCGGCCTGCGCCTGCAATCGCGCACGTTCCTGTTCACCGCGTTCGCCGTGCAGTTGCTCGGAGGTGCGTTGTTCCTGTTGCGTCTGCAAGGAGCGGGCGAGGATTCGGCGGCAGTGTTCAGCGCCGGATGGAGCGGTTTGCTCAGTGCATCGTTGATCGGTCTGGCGCTGATCGGCGGGATGCTGCTGGCGGCGCGCGACGAGATGGTGCGCGGCGATGTGCGGCTGCTGCGCGGGTTGTCGGTGGTGTTGCTGGCGGGGCTGGTGCTGATCAATCTGGCGGTGCTGTTCGTGTTGCCGTGGCAAACCGCGAGTGCGGTGTGGGCGGCCAGCGGTCTGTTGATCATTTGGCTCAGCCTGTACCTCAAACAGCGCGTGAGTTTTGTCTTCGGGCTGTTGTTGCAGTTGATCGGTGGCGCGGCGTTTTTGCTCGTCGGTCCCGATTTACTCGGACCGCTGTCCAGCGAAGACCTGCGACCGCTGGCCCATGGCGGCTTCTGGACGCCGCTGGTGTTGGGGTTGGCCGCGCTGGTCGGTGCCTGGCGTCTGCAACTGGGCAATCACGCCTCGGCGTTCGATGTGCTCAGCTTGCAGCGCCTGTCCGAAGTGCTGCTGGTGTGGGGCGCCGGTTGGTGGGCGTTGGCGTGGGTCAGTGAGGTGCTGCGTTTTGCGCCGCTGAATTTGCAGGCGACGCTGTTGCTGTTGGTTGCTGCGCTGAGTGTGGCGTTGTGGACGCTGTTGGCGCTGCGCCTGAAATGGCCGGCGTTGGGCCTGCTCTGCACCTTGCTGATTCCGGCGGCGGGGCTGGTGTTGCTGGCGGCGTGGCATGCGCGTTATCACCCGGCGGCTAACTTCGGCTGGCTGGCGTGGGCGCTGTTGTTCGCCGTGCATTTCTTCAGCCTGCGGCGTCTGGCGCCGATGCTGCCGGCACGGGCCTTGAGCACGGCGCATGTGCTGGGTTGCTGGCTGCTGATCGGCGTACTGGCGCTGGAGTTGCGCTACGGTCTGCTGCTGTTGTCCGAGCAATACAACGCTTGGCGCTGGCTGGGCTGGGCGATCCTGCCGAGCCTGTATCTGTTGCTGGCGGCGGCTCCGCGCAACTGGCCGTGGCCGGTGGCTGCCTTCCCGCGCGAATATCGTGTGTACGCCGCCGCGCCGCTGGCAGTGCTGATGCTGGCGTGGTTCTGGCTGGCCAATGGCTTCAGCGACGGTAACGCCGAACCGCTGCCGTATGTGCCGCTGATCAACCCGCTGGAATTGGGCCTGCTGTTCGCCTTGTTCGGGGTTTACGTGTGGTCGCGTCATGCGGTGACGCAGTTTGCCCTGCGCAAGGATTACGCCGAGTACGCCACGCAACTGGTAGCCGGGGTTTCGCTTTTCGCTTTCTGCACCGCGCTGGTGACCCGTGCTGCGCACCATTGGGCAGGGATTCCGTTCGAGCTGGATCTGCTGCTCGAATCGATGCTGGTGCAGGCCGGGTTGTCCATCGTCTGGACGTTGATGGCGCTGGGTCTGATGATCGGCGGGCATCTGCGTCATCGTCGCGAAGTGTGGCTGATCGGCGCGGCGCTGATTGCGCTGGTGGTGGCCAAACTGATTTTTGTCGAATTGAGCAACCGTGGCGGCCTCGCCCGGATCGTCTCGTTTATCGGTGTCGGCGTGTTGCTGCTGGTGGTGGGCTACTTTGCGCCGCTGCCACCGAAACGCGTCGAAGCCGAACCGGCGGCGGACAAACCCGTGCCGGATACCGAAGGAGTTTCATCTTGAGTCGCATGCTGAATCTGGGGTGGTTGGCGCTGGGCGTGGTGATGACTGCCGGCGCGCAGGAAAAACCGGCGGACTTCGCCACGCAGGTGCCGCTGGCGGTGAGTGGCAACGGCCCGTGGTATCGCCTCGACCTGCCGCTGAGCGCGCAATTGCAGGCACGCCAGACCGATCTCAGCGACCTGCGCGTATTCAACGCCGCCGGCGAGCCGCAGGCCTACGCCCTGGCCCGGGAATCGGCGCAGACCCGCGACGACGGGCAGTTGCATGAGGTGAAGTGGTTCCCGTTGTACAACGCCGCCGATGCCAGCGAACGCGCGCCAAACGTACGGGTGCAATCGACCACCACCGGCACGCTGGTGGAAGTGCAGCCGTCGACTCAGCTGGAGGCCGGCGAAGAAGTGCTGCGTGGCTGGCTGCTCGATGCCAGTGCGATCAAGGCGCCGTTGCAGCAGTTGATCCTCGACTGGACCAGCGAGCGTGACGGCTTCCAGCGTTTCAGCATCGAGGCCAGTGATGACTTGCAGCACTGGCAGGCGTGGGGCGAAGGGCAGGTGGCACGCCTGACCTTTTCCGACGAGCGCATTGAGCAGCATGAGGTGACGCTGCCGGGGCAATCGGCACGCTATCTGCGTCTGCTGTGGGAGGTGCCGACGTCGGCACCGATCCTGACTTCGGCACAATTGAAAAGCAGCGATCCACGCAACGTGCCGCTGCCGTTGGTCTGGTCGCAAGCGCTGGCCGGCAGCAGCACCAAGTCCGGCGAGTACACCTGGCAATTGCCGATGGGGCTGAATGTCGAGCGGGTGCAGGTCGAACTGAAACAACCGAACAGTCTGGCTCCGGTCACGCTCGCAGGCCGGCGCGAAAGCAGCCTGCCGTGGCAGACCCTGAGCAACGGTTTGCTGTATCGCCTGACCCAGAACGGTCAGGACGTGGTGCAGAACGAATTGCAGTTGTACGGGCAGCCTGTGCAGCAATTGAAACTTAGCGTGGATGAACGCGGCGGTGGTCTGGGCGAGCAGGCACCGAGCCTGAAATACGCGGTGCGGGCGACGCAGGTGATTTTCCTGGCACGTGGTGACGGGCCGTACAGTCTGGCGCTGGGCAATCCGACGGTGAAAACCGCGAACCTGCCGCTGAGTACGCTGATTCCGGATTTCAAAGCGGAAAAACTTGCGACGCTGGGCAAGGCAACCGTGCAGGGTGAAGTGGTTGCCACGCAGGCTGCGCCGGCGACTACGGCGGCGGTGACCGAGACCAACTGGAAGAAGATTGGCCTGTGGGCGGTGTTGCTGGTGAGCGTGGTGTTCCTTGGGGCGATGGCGGCGAGTCTGTTGCGCAAGCCGCCGACCAATTCCTGAGAATGGCTGGCGCTGCGCGCCATTCGCGAGCAAGCCCGCTCCCACATTGATCGCGTCCAGCAGGGCTATTCGGTTAACTGTGGGAGCGGGCTTGCTCGCGAAGGCGGCCGATCGACCAACAACAATTTCAGATCGGTCGCGGATCCGCATGCACCACTCGTCCCGTTTCGACTACGCTGAATCCGCTGCCTGAACTCTCTCGACCCGATCACGTCTGATAGAGGCAATTGCGCCCCAATGCACGTAACCGGGCGTCATCGCTCGCTACGTTTTCAGACTCCCTGTAAACTGCGCGGGTTTTTAGCCCCCCATTCCACCGGAGCCGTCCATGTCCCGCGTTACCCTGAGTCGCTATTTGATTGAGCAGACCCGCAGCAATAACACTCCTGCCGATCTGCGCTTCCTGATCGAAGTGGTGGCGCGTGCCTGCAAAGAGATCAGCCACGCCGTGTCCAAAGGCGCCCTGGGTGGTGTGCTGGGCAGCATGGGCACTGAAAACGTCCAAGGCGAAGTGCAGAAGAAACTCGACGTGCTGTCGAACGAGATCCTGCTCGAAGCCAACGAATGGGGCGGTCACCTGGCCGGCATGGCGTCCGAAGAAATGGACAATGCCTACCAGATCCCGGGCAAATACCCGAAAGGCGCCTACCTGCTGGTGTTCGACCCACTGGACGGCTCGTCGAACATCGACATCAACGCCCCGGTCGGCACCATCTTCTCGGTACTGCGTTGCCCGAACGAATACCTGAGCCAGAACGAAGCGCTGAACGAAAAAGCCTTTCTGCAGCCAGGCACCCAGCAGGTGGCTGCCGGTTACGCGATCTACGGCCCGCAGACCATGCTGGTACTGACCCTGGGCGACGGCGTCAAAGGCTTCACCCTGGACCGCGAAATGGGCAGCTTCGTGCTGACCCACGAAGACATCACCATTCCTGAAACCACCCAGGAATTCGCGATCAACATGTCCAACCAGCGCCACTGGGAAGCCCCGGTACAACGCTACGTCAGCGAACTGCTGGCCGGCGAAGAAGGCCCGCTGAAGAAGAACTACAACATGCGCTGGGTCGCGGCGATGGTGGCCGACGTGCATCGCATCCTGACCCGTGGCGGTCTGTTCATGTACCCACGCGACAGCCGTGAGCCATCCAAGCCTGGCAAACTGCGTCTGATGTACGAAGCCAACCCGATGTCGTTCCTGGTGGAACAGGCGGGCGGTGCGTCCACCGACGGTCACCAGCGCATCCTCGACATCCAGCCCGAAGGCCTGCACCAGCGCGTAGCGGTGTTCCTCGGTTCGAAAGAAGAAGTCGCCCGCGCCACGGCTTACCACAAGGAGTAAGCCATGAACGCGCCCTGGCAGCCGTTGCTCGATTGGTGGTTCGGACACGCCGAATCACCGGACGAGATTGCGGCTGACAAGGGCAAGTTGTGGTTCGGCAAGAAAGACAGCCAAGACCTCGAAGCGCGTGAGCGTTTCGGGGTCTTTGTCGATCAGGCCCTCGCTGGCGAATTGACCGAGTGGACGCAAAGTCCCGAAGGTTGGCTGGCGGTGGTACTGCTGCTCGATCAACTGCCGCGCATGATCTTTCGCGACACGCCCAAAGCATTCTCGGGTGATCGGCGTGCGCAGAAACTCGTCGCCCAAGGCATTGCGGCGGACTTCGACCGGCAACTGCAGCCAATTCAGCGGGTCTTCATTTATCTGGTATTCGAACACTGCGAAAACCTCGCGGTGCAGAACGAAGCCGTTTCGCGCTTTATCGCTCTGCTGGCTGAACAGCCGGAGGCCGAGCGGGCGGTGTTTGCCGACAATCTGGATTATGCCGAGCGGCACCGGACAGTGATTGCGCGGTTTGGAAGGTTTCCGCATCGCAATGCGGTGTTGGGGCGGGAGTCGACGGCTGAGGAGTTGGCGTTTCTCAGTCAGCCTGGGTCACGGTTCTGATTTGTTGAGTTCAAGGATTGCCGTTCAACAGCCTCTTCATCAAAAGTGAAGGCAGGCTTTTTCTTGAGTCGACAATGATATGAACGAAGACGGTTTTTTCTCTGACTTCATAAATGACTCGGTTCATCCCGGAAATGATTTGTCGGTATTGACCAAGGTTGAGCTTCTCGATTTCCTCGGGGATTGAACCGGAATAAGGAAGGTCTGCGAGACCAAGAATGGCGGTCTTGAGATCAGCGTAGGTACTCTGCCACGTCTGACTCGAGAACTGTTTGATAAGGTAGGTACGGAGTTCTTTGAGATCTGTCTGTGCGGACTGAAGAATAACGACCTTTAAACTCATTGATGGTCGGCCCTGTCCAAGTCCGCGAAAACATCCTCAGCGTCTCGATACTTGCCTTCCTCAATCTCCCGATTGCCAATTGCCAATAGCTTCAGCAAAGCCATTGTGTCTTCCTGCTCCTCAAAGCTTTTCACGTCCATAACTACAAGCTTGGCTTCACCATTTTGGGTGATGACCAATGGCTCACGGCTTTCAGTGATCGACTTGACGATCTCCGCTGTATGACTTTTGAGGTAGCTGATCGGTTTGATTTGCGATGAAAGCTTCATGGTTGAGTCTCGCCAAATTGAACAGGACTGAGTTTAGTCTTAATTCAGTCCAGCGTCATTGCGAGCTGACCAGCGTATTTCAACTCAAAATTCAATCGTCGCTAATGCCGTCATCGCCAGCAGGCTGCCTCCCAAAGGGGATCTGTGTCGTTCACAAAAACCTGTGGGAGCGAGCCTGCTCGCGAAGGGGCCAGTGGCAGCGCCTCAGATCCTGAAACTGCCCACCAGCTGCTTCAACCGCGCCGCCTGCTGCTCCAGATCCGAGCACGCACGCAAGGTCGCCTGCAGGTTCTCGACACCTTCCTGGTTCAGCGTGTTGATCTCGTTGATGTCGACGTTGATCGACTCGACCACTGCGGTCTGCTCCTCAGTCGCGGTAGCCACCGACTGGTTCATGCCGTCGATCTCGCCGATGCGCTGGGTCACGCTGCCCAGGCGCTCACCAGCCTGGTTGGCGATGCCGACGCTGCTTTCGCTCTCGCGCTGGCTCTCGGTCATGATGCTCACTGCCTGACGTGCGCCGACTTGCAGTTCTTCGATCATCTTCTGCACTTGCTGCGCCGAATCCTGGGTGCGGTGGGCGAGGTTGCGTACCTCGTCAGCGACCACGGCGAAACCACGGCCAGCCTCACCGGCACGCGCCGCTTCGATGGCGGCGTTGAGCGCCAGCAGGTTGGTCTGCTGCGAGATGCTGGTGATCACTTCCAGAATCTGCCCGATGTTCACCGTGTTGCTGTTAAGGGTTTCGATGTTGCCGCAGGAGTCGCTGATTTTTGCCGACAGCTGCTGCATGGCCTGAATGGTTTTATCCACAACCTGCTGGCCGTCGACCGCGAGGCTGCGCGCATCGCTCGAATGCTGCGAGGCGAGGGCG
Source organism: Pseudomonas sp. NPDC087803 (assembly GCF_044742995.1). Taxonomy (NCBI): domain Bacteria; kingdom Pseudomonadati; phylum Pseudomonadota; class Gammaproteobacteria; order Pseudomonadales; family Pseudomonadaceae; genus Pseudomonas; species Pseudomonas sp. NPDC087803. The sequence continues at coordinate 10,936 of NZ_JBIUVO010000073.1, read as the reverse complement.
GCGTTCTGGGCGATTTCCTGGGCTGCGGCGCCGAGCTGGTTGATCGCCGCCGCCACGCTGTTGGTGCGGGTCGCTTGCTGATCGGAGTTGTACATCGACGAGTTTGACGCGGCGACCACGCGCAGGGCCACTTCGTTGACTTGCCCGGTGGCCGAGGATACTTCGCGGATCGAGGTGTGAATACGCTCGACGAAACGGTTGAACGACAGGCCCAGTGCACCGAATTCGTCGTGGCCATGGATCACCAGGCGCTTGGTCAGGTCACCTTCGCCTTCGGCGATGTCATGCATGGCGCGGCCCATGGTCAGCAGCGGTTGCATCAGTACGCGGATCAGCATGCCGAGCAGGGCGATGATGATCACCACCGCGATCACCATGGCGATCAGCGCCGAGGTGCGGAATTCGCTGAGCATCGAGAACGCGGTGTCCTTGTCCAGCACCAGCGCCACGTACCAGTCAGCCGAGGGCACGCCGTTGACGCGGGTGAACGAGATCAGTTGAGTCTTGCCGTCGAATTCGACTTCTTTGAGGCCCGGGCTGACTTTCGGCGCGCCGTTGGGATAGGCCTCGGCGAGGGTTTTCAGGACCAGTTTGCTGTCCGGGTGAATCAGGATCTTGCCATCGGCGCTGACGATGAACGCATGGCCGTGGCCACCGAAGTTGAGCGAGTTGATGATCGCGCTGACGCTGGTCAGGTCGATATCCGCGCCGGCCACGCCGATCATCTGGCCCTGACGCTGCACCGGGGTGGCGACGGTGATCACCAGTTTGCCCGACGACGCGGCGATGTAGGGTTCGGTGACGATGGTCTGTTGGGCGCTGTTGGCGGCCTTGTACCAGCCACGGGCGCGCGGGTCGTAGTCCGGCGCGCGGTTGCCGGCGGGTACCGAGAACATCACGCCGTCAGCGCCACCGAAGTAGCTGAGCTGGAAATTGCCGGTGTAGGCAGGCAGGTCGATGATGCGTTTCAGGCTGGCCGGGGCGCTGCCGTCGGCGGCGACCTGCTGCGACAGCGATTGCAGCAACTGGATACGGCTTTCCAGCCAGGTCTGGATGTTGCTGGTGGTCAGGCTGCCCAGTTCCTGCATCGAGGCTTCGGTGCTGCTGCTCAGGGCTTCGCGTTGTCGATAGTCGTTGAACAAAATGAAACAGGCGAACGCAACGGCCACCACAAGGGCGGCAGCCAGCAAGATCTTGTGGCTGAATTTCATGTTTCTGGTCATCGAATGAACTACCGCGAAGGGGCTGGTCGAGAAAGGGCGGCAATTTGCCACACTCGGGGGCTTTGCGCTGCTCTTATTTCGACCGCGGCGCGCCAAAGATTAGGCGTCTTTGATGAAATGCGACGAAATGCTCAATAGCCGCACAAAGTGTCTGATTTGCCGGTAAATGCCAGACGAGCGGAGCAATAAATAGCCATTTCTGCAGGGAACCAGATGAGGGTTTTCTCTTCTAAGCTTCTGGTTGGCACCATGCCATCCCCCTTCCGCTCCAGGAGTTACTTCATGTCGCTGCGATCTATCGCCCTTTTGACTTTTTGCGTGCTGCTTGCCGCGTGCAGCAAGGTCAATCAGGAAAATTACTCGAAACTGTCGGCCGGCATGGCCAAGGCCGAAGTCGAGACGCTGCTCGGCAAACCTACCGACTGCTCGGGTGCGCTCGGCATGTCCAGTTGCACCTGGGGCGACAAAAACAGCTTTATCAGCGTGCAGTACGCCGGTGACAAAGTGCTGATGTTTTCCGGCCAAGGCCTGAAGTAAACCGGGGCTGTGCGCCCACGGGAGAAAAATAATGAAGCGGTTATTGATCGTCCTTTTCGCCGGCCTGGTACTGGCCGGCTGCGCCACCCACGGTGAAGATCCGCTGGCGCCCAAGACGGCTCACAGTGTCAACCTCAAGCGCTATCAGGGCACCTGGTATGAACTGGCGCGTATGCCGATGTACTTTCAGCGCAACTGTGCGCAGTCCGAGGCCCATTACACCCTCGAGACCAACGGCAATGTCGACGTGCTCAACCGTTGCCTGACGACCGACTGGCAGTGGGAAGAGGTCAAGGGCACGGCTTATCCACAGGTACCGGGCAAGACTGACAAGTTGTGGGTCGAGTTCGATACATGGTTCTCGCGCTTGATTCCGGGTGTAGCGAAGGGTGAATACTGGGTGTTGTACGTCAGCGACGACTACAAGACCGCCATCGTCGGCGACCCGAGCCGCAAATACATGTGGTTGCTGTCGCGCACCCCTACCGTTAACGCTGAATTGCGTGAAGAGCTACTGAGCAAGGCGCGTCAGCAGGGTTACGACACCACACGCCTGATCTGGCGGGCGTCGGATCGGCAGATGGCCAAGACCTCGAATTAAGCATCACCAAAGATCAAATGTGGGAGCGGGCTTGCTCGCGAAGAGGGCGTGTCAGTCGACTGAAATATCGACTGATACACCGCTTTCGCGAGCAAGCCCGCTCCCACATTTTGCTTTGTGTCAGCCCAGCAGTTCGCGCAGGACCTGGGTGAAGGCCCGGGCACTGTCCTCTTCGGCCGCATGCCGGCCGTCACGCACCACCCATTGGCCATTGACCAGCACGTCGCGCACCTGACGATCGCCACCGGCAAACAACCAGCGATTCAAAATCCCGTCACCACTGGCCGTGGCCAGATACGGATCGTTGCCATCGAGCACGATCCAGTCCGCACGCTTGCCGACTTCCAGCGCACCGATCGGCTGTCCCAAAGCCTGGGCGCCGCCATCCAGCGCAGCGTCATACAGCGTGCGCCCGACCATCGGCTGATCGGCCCCATACAAACGGTTACGCCGCTGATCGCGCAGACGCTGGCCGTATTCCAGCCAGCGCAATTCCTCGACCACGCTGAGCGACACATGGCTGTCGGACCCGATGCCCATACGTCCGCCCTGAGCGAGGAAATCCACCGCCGGGAATATCCCGTCGCCCAGATTCGCTTCGGTGGTCAGGCACAGGCCGGCGATGGCGCGACTCTTGGCCATCAGCGAGACTTCTTCCGGGTTGGCGTGGGTCGCGTGGACCAGACACCAGCGCTGATCGACTTCGGTGTTTTCGTAGAGCCATTGCAACGGACGGCGACCGCTCCAGCTCAGGCAGTCATCGACTTCCTTCTGCTGTTCGGCGATGTGAATGTGCACCGGGCACTGCTTGTCGCTGGCCGCCAGCACTTCGCTGATCTGCTGCGGGGTGACCGCGCGCAGCGAGTGGAAGCACAGCCCCAGCGATTGCGCTTTTTGCTGAGCCAATAACGGCTGCAAACGCGATTGCAGGTTCAGGTAATTTTCGGTGCTGTTGATAAAGCGGCGCTGGCCGTCATTGGGCGTTTGGCCGCCGAATCCGGAATGGCTGTAAAGCACCGGCAGCAGGGTCAGGCCGATTCCGCTGTCGCTCGCGGCCTGACTGATGCGCAGTGCCAGCTCGGCCGGATCGGCATATGGCTGACCGTTGTTGTCGTGGTGCACGTAGTGGAATTCAGCAACCGAGGTGTAACCGGCCTTGAGCATTTCGATGTACAGCTGCCGGGCGATGACGCCGAGTTGCTCGGGGCTGATTTTTCCGACCAGCCGATACATCAGGTCACGCCAGGTCCAGAAACTGTCGTTCGGATTGCCGGCCACTTCGGCCAGCCCGGCCATCGCACGCTGGAAGGCGTGGGAGTGCAGATTGGGCATGCCCGGCAGCAGCGGACCGCTCAGCCGTTCGGCGCCGTCTGCGGTGGAATCGGCCTGAATCTTGGTCAGCACGCCCTCGGCGCTGACCTCAAGACGTACATTGTTGGCCCATCCGTTAGGCAGCAGCGCGCGTTCGGCAAAGAAGGCGGACATGGTTCAGCACCCCATCGTGTGTTATTTGTATATACATATACAGACGTTTGCCTGCCCGGTAAACTCCGGCAAGCTAGCAACCTTCATCCAATGAACAGGGATCAACCGTGCCGACTCCGCCTCCAGTCTCTCCGTTGGCCGCGAACCTGGGCGACAGTCCGGCGCCCTTGTACGCCCGCGTCAAACAGATGATCACCCAGCAGATCGACAGCGGTAACTGGCCGCCGCACTACCGTGTGCCATCGGAAAGCGAACTGGTCAGCCAGCTCGGTTTCAGCCGCATGACCATCAACCGCGCCCTGCGCGAGATGACCGCCGACGGCCTGCTGGTGCGCATGCAGGGTGTCGGTACATTTGTTGCCGAACCGAAGAGCCAGTCCGCGCTGTTCGAAGTGCACAACATCGCCGACGAAATCGCCTCCCGTGGCCATCGCCACACCTGCCAGGTGATCACCCTCGAAGAAGAGGCCGCCGGTTCCGAGCGCGCGCTGGCGCTGGACATGCGCGAAGGGCAGAAAGTCTTCCACTCGCTGATCGTGCATTACGAAAACGACATTCCGGTGCAAATCGAAGACCGTTTCGTCAACGCGCTGGTCGCCCCGGAATACCTCAAGCAGGACTTCACCCTGCAAACGCCTTACGCCTATCTCAACCAGGTCGCGCCGCTGACCGAGGGCGAGCACGTGGTTGAAGCGATCCTCGCCGAACCGTCCGAGTGCAAGTTGCTGCAGATCGAAAAAGGCGAGCCGTGCCTGTTGATCCGCCGTCGTACCTGGTCGGGGCGTCAACCGGTGACCGCCGCACGTTTGATTCACCCGGGTTCCCGTCATCGTCTGGAAGGGCGCTTTCATAAATGAGTGCACTAAAAGTTTTACGCGCCGAAGGCTACCCGCGCATGCCGTGGAAAAACGGCGGCGGCAGCACCGAGGAAATCACCCGTGACGCCGGTGCCGGACTGGATGGTTTCGGCTGGCGGCTGTCGATTGCCGACATCGCCGAGTCCGGTGGTTTCTCCACCTTCAGCGGCTACCAGCGGGTCATCACCGTGTTGCAGGGCGATGGCATGACCCTGTGCGTCGACGGTGATGACACCCGTCCACTGTTACCGTTGGATCCGTTTGCGTTCAGCGGCGAAAGCCAGGTGTCCTGCACCTTGCTCGGCGGCGCGATCCGCGATTTCAACCTGATCTACGCGCCGCAGCGTTACAGCGCGCGCTTGCAGTGGCTGGATGGTGAGCAGCGGTTTTTCAGCTCGGCGGGGACGCTGCTGGTGTTCAGTGTCAGTGAGCTGCTTGAGGCGAAAGTCGCTGACAGTGTCGCGCAACTGGGCCGACACGATTGCCTGCAACTGGACGGTAACAGCGGTCTGGTTGAAGTCGCGGTGAATGCAGCGTGCTGCGTGATCGAGCTGACAGGGCGCTGATTTAAAAACTTAAAAGATCGCAGCCTTCGGCAGCTCCTACACTGGGATTGATGTGTACCCTGTAGGAGCTGCCGAAGGCTGCGATCTTTTGCTTTCCGGGTGTTCCCAACCCACGCACCAACTTGTTACCGAACGCCCCAGCGTGGCGCAAAACCACGGTTTCGTAACGATCCTCCGCTACCTCAATCCCTCCCCGCGAAAAATTTCATCCGCGCCACAACCCTTGTTTCAAGCGCTCTCCAGACCTGTCCGCAATTTTTCTTAAGCAGTGCTCCAACAAGTTGGCCGCTTGATTGCATATGCTTGTATGTACAAGTAAAGACGTATGCGTATAAGTCCGCAGCGTCCACTGATTCGCTTGTCGCGCATTGAGGCGCACAGGCTGCTTGCCCACTGCCAGGGTTGGTTTGAATTGATCGCTGAGGAGTCTTTTTCGTGACTGACAATAAGCCTACAACTGCCGTTTATACAAAGAGACGTGACGTCGAAATCCGTGCATCGCGCGGCAACAAGCTGACCGCCAAGAGCTGGCTGACCGAAGCGCCGCTGCGCATGCTGATGAACAACCTCGATCCGGAAGTGGCCGAGAACCCGAAAGAGCTGGTGGTTTACGGTGGTATCGGTCGCGCCGCGCGCAACTGGGAGTGCTACGACAAGATCGTCGAGAGCCTGACCAACCTCAATGACGATGAAACCCTGCTGGTGCAATCGGGCAAACCGGTCGGCGTGTTCAAGACTCACAGCAACGCCCCGCGCGTACTGATCGCCAACTCCAACCTGGTGCCGCACTGGGCGAGCTGGGAACACTTCAACGAACTCGACGCCAAAGGCCTGGCCATGTACGGCCAGATGACCGCCGGCAGCTGGATCTACATCGGCAGCCAAGGCATCGTTCAAGGCACCTACGAAACCTTCGTCGAAGCCGGTCGCCAGCACTACAACGACAACCTCACCGGCAAGTGGGTGCTGACCGCTGGCCTCGGTGGCATGGGTGGCGCACAACCTCTTGCTGCAACCTTGGCCGGTGCCTGCTCGCTGAACATCGAATGCCAGCAGGTGAGCATCGATTTCCGCCTGAAAAGCCGTTACGTCGATGAGCAGGCCAAGGACCTCGACGACGCCCTGGCGCGCATCGCCAAATACACCGCCGAAGGCAAAGCGATTTCCATCGCCCTGCTGGGCAACGCAGCAGAAATCCTCCCGGAACTGGTCAAGCGCGGCGTGCGCCCGGACATGGTCACCGACCAGACCAGCGCCCATGACCCACTGAACGGCTACTTGCCGGCGGGCTGGACCTGGGACGAGTACCGCGCTCGTGCCAAGACCGAGCCGGCCGCCGTGATCAAAGCCGCCAAGCAGTCGATGGCGGTCCACGTCAAAGCCATGCTGGACTTCCAGAAGCAAGGCATCCCGACCTTCGACTACGGCAACAACATCCGTCAGATGGCGCAGGAAGAAGGCGTGGAAAACGCCTTCGACTTCCCAGGCTTCGTCCCGGCCTACATCCGCCCACTGTTCTGCCGTGGCATCGGCCCGTTCCGTTGGGCGGCGCTGTCGGGTGATCCGCAGGACATCTACAAAACCGACGCCAAGGTCAAAGAGCTGATCCCGGACGACGCCCACCTGCACAACTGGCTGGACATGGCCCGCGAGCGCATCAGCTTCCAGGGTCTGCCGGCGCGTATCTGCTGGGTCGGTCTGGGGCTGCGCGCCAAGCTCGGTCTGGCGTTCAACGAAATGGTCCGTAGCGGCGAGCTGTCGGCACCGATCGTGATCGGTCGCGATCACCTCGACTCCGGTTCCGTTGCCAGCCCGAACCGCGAAACCGAATCGATGCAGGACGGCTCCGACGCTGTCTCCGACTGGCCACTGCTCAACGCCCTGCTCAACACCGCGAGCGGCGCGACCTGGGTCTCGCTGCACCACGGCGGTGGCGTGGGCATGGGCTTCTCGCAGCACTCGGGCATGGTGATTGTCTGCGACGGTACTGACGAAGCGGCCGAGCGTATCGCCCGCGTCCTGCACAACGACCCGGCCACCGGTGTCATGCGCCACGCCGATGCCGGTTACCAGATCGCCATCGACTGCGCCAAGGAGCAGGGCCTGAACCTGCCGATGATTACCGGTAAATAATCGCAATTCTGTGGGAAATGCTTTTGGTGGGAGTGGGCTTGCTCACGAATGCGCTGGATCAATCAGCACATGTTTCGAATGTGCCGGCCCCTTCGCGAGCAAGCCCGCTCCCACCAAAAGCACCCCGCGCAAGACGCTCAGTGAACTCGAATAACAATCCACAGAGGTTGAATCATGGCTGTAACTCCCGATCGTGCAGGCAGTAAACCGTTGATCGAAAGGCGTTCGATCGACTACATCCCGGAAGCGGAAAGACACGGTCGTCTGTTTAGCCAGTTCACCCTGTGGATGGGTGCCAACCTGCAAATCACCGCGATTGTCACCGGGGCCCTGGCCGTGGTGCTGGGCGGTGATGTGTTCTGGTCGTTGATCGGTCTGTTGCTCGGTCAACTGCTGGGCGGCGGCGTGATGGCGCTGCACGCGGCGCAAGGGCCGAAGCTGGGTCTGCCGCAGATGATTTCCAGCCGCGTGCAATTTGGCGTGTACGGTGCGGCGATCCCGATCGTGCTGGTGTGCCTGATGTACCTGGGTTTCACCGCCACCGGTACGGTGCTTTCCGGCCAGGCGCTGGGCCAGTTGTTTGGCGTCAGCGACACCGTCGGCATCCTGCTGTTCGCCAGTGTCATCGTGGTGGTCACGGTGCTCGGTTATCGGGTGATCCACTGGATCGGCCGGGTCGCCAGTGTCATCGGCGTGATTGCTTTTGTTTACCTGTTCAGCCGTCTGCTGAGCCAGGTGGACGTGGGCGCGTTGCTGCAGATCCGCCACTTCAGCTGGAGCAGCTTCCTGCTGGCGGTGTCGCTCGCGGCGTCATGGCAGATCGCGTTCGGCCCGTATGTGGCGGACTACTCGCGTTACCTGCCGAGCAAGGTTTCCGCGGTGAAAACCTTCTTTGCCGCTGGCGCAGGTTCGGTCATCGGTGCGCAAGTGGCGATGGTCCTCGGCGTGTTCGCGGCGGCTTCGGCCAACGGTCAGTTCGCCGGTCACGAAGTGGCCTACATCGTCGGGCTGGGCGGCACTGGTGCCACGGCGGCGCTGCTGTACTTCAGCATCGCCTTCGGCAAGGTGACCATCTCGACGCTGAACTCCTACGGCAGCTTCATGTGCATCGCCACCATCATCAGCGGCTTCCGTGGGCATCTGACGGTCTCGCGTATGCAGCGGCTGGTGTTCGTGCTGGTGATCGTCGGGGCGGCGACCCTGATCGCCTTGCTCGGTCAGCACTCGTTCCTCGGTGCATTCAAGTCGTTCATCCTGTTCCTGCTGGCGTTCTTCACGCCATGGAGCGCGATCAACCTGGTCGACTACTACTGCATCACCCGCGAGCGCTATGACGTGCCGGCGCTGGCCGATCCGAACGGTCGCTACGGGCGCTGGAACCTGCTCGGGATCAGCGTCTATGTGTTCGGCGTGCTGGTGCAGTTGCCATTCATCTCCACCAAGTTCTACACCGGCCCGCTGGTGGCGGCCCTCGGTGATGTGGATATCTCCTGGATCATCGGTCTGGTGTTGCCTGCCGCGCTGTATTACCTGTGCGCGAAAAAATGGCACGGCTCGGTGCCTGATCACCTGATTCTGCCGGTCGAGCAGAACAGCGTTGTACCACCTGAAACAAGTGGGGCCGGTCGCGCTGCGGCGCAGGCCTGATTGGATGTGGACAGGGCTGGATGCCTCTTGACTGCCGTAAGCCAATTCATGATTAGGAGCGTCGCAACAATGAAATCGAACAAGACCCTGCTCACCACTCTGCTGTCCATGGGCCTGCTGGCCAGTGCCGGCGCCTCCCAGGCTGCCGGCTGGTGCGAATCCGGCAAACCGGTGAAGTTCGCCGGCCTGAACTGGGAAAGCGGCATGCTGCTGACCGACGTGCTGCAAGTGGTGCTGGAGAAAGGTTACGACTGCAAGACCGACAGCCTGCCGGGCAACTCCATCACCATGGAGAACGCCCTGAGCAGCAACGACATTCAAGTGTTCGCCGAAGAGTGGGTCGGCCGCAGCGAGGTCTGGAACAAGGCCGAGAAGGCCGGCAAGGTCGTCGGTGTCGGCGCCCCGATTGTCGGCGCGATCGAAGGCTGGTACGTGCCGCGCTACGTGATCGAAGGCGACGCCAAGCGCAAGCTTGAACCGAAAGCGCCAGACCTGAAAAACATTGCCGATCTGGGCAAATACGCAGCCGTTTTCAAAGACGCCGAAGAACCGTCCAAGGGCCGTTTCTACAACTGCCCGGCGGGCTGGACCTGCGAGCTGGACAACAGCGAAATGCTCAAGAGCTACGGCCTGGAAAACAGCTACACCAACTTCCGTCCGGGCACAGGACCTGCGCTGGATGCGGCGGTGCTGTCGAGCTACAAGCGTGGCGAGCCGATCCTGTTCTACTACTGGTCGCCAACCCCGCTGATGGGCCAGATCGACGCGGTCAAACTCGAAGAGAAACCGGGCGTCGACAAGAGCGTGAGCATCAAGGTCGGCCTGTCGAAAACCTTCCACGAGCAAGCCCCGGAACTGGTGGCCGTGCTGGAGAAGGTCAACCTGCCGATCGACCTGCTGAACCAGAACCTGGGACGCATGGCGAAGGAACGTATCGAGTCGCCAAAACTGGCGAAAATCTTCCTCAAGGAACATCCTGAAGTCTGGCATGCGTGGGTCAGTGACGACGCAGCCAAGAAAATCGACGCGGCGCTGTAGGTCGATACCTCCCGGTCAACCGTGAGGCTGGCCGGGAGATATGCCGTAAATCGCTTGATTGAGATTTCTGATTGAGAGCCGCTTATGTTTCCCGAAAGCTTTACCTTTTCCATCGCCGACTGGGTCAACGGTTGGGTCGATTCGCTGGTTACCAACTACGGTGATGTGTTCCGCCACATCTCCGACACCCTGCTGTGGGCCATCGTCAACCTCGAAGGCCTGCTGCGTGCCGCACCGTGGTGGCTGATGCTGGCGATCGTCGGTGTGGTCGCCTGGCACGCCACGCGTAAAGTCGTGACCACTGCGGTCATCGTCGGTCTGCTGTTCCTCGTCGGTGCTGTCGGCCTGTGGGACAAACTCATGCAGACCCTGGCGCTGATGATGGTCGCGACGATCATTTCGGTGCTGATCGGCATTCCGCTGGGGATCCTCTCGGCGCGCAGCAATCGCCTGCGTTCGGTGCTGATGCCGCTGCTCGACATCATGCAGACCATGCCCAGCTTCGTGTACCTGATTCCGGTGCTGATGCTGTTCGGTCTGGGCAAGGTCCCGGCGATTTTCGCCACGGTGATCTACGCCGCGCCGCCGCTGATTCGCCTGACCGATCTGGGCATCCGCCAGGTCGACGGCGAAGTGATGGAAGCGATCAACGCTTTCGGTGCCAACCGCTGGCAGCAACTGTTCGGCGTGCAACTGCCGCTGGCCCTGCCGAGCATCATGGCCGGGATCAACCAGACCACCATGATGGCCCTGTCGATGGTGGTGATCGCCTCGATGATCGGCGCAAGTTTCGTTTGTGAAGATGTGTTTGTTGGTTTTAAGTAAGTAAATGTCGTATGCGGTATCTTT
>NZ_JBIUVO010000072.1:19594-23313 GCF_044742995.1 Pseudomonas sp. NPDC087803 | reverse complement strand
CCACGGCCTGACGCAGATCGTTCAGGGTAAGACGGTTGAACTTGTTGACGGACTCACCCTTGAGGTCGAATTTCAAATCGACGATGCCACTTTCAAGAGCTTTAACCGTGATGGCTTTACCTTCGTAAATCATCAACTGATCTCCACGATATGGAAGCTGAACAGTACACGTCGGACGCAGGTAAATGGCTCGGCAGGACGCTTTTTCGTCGATGCTGACGCCAATCCACCCGGCACACCCGCCAACGCGATAGTCGGGATTCTGTAGGAGCAGTCTGTAAGACAAACGCTCAATTCATACGCCCGTTTGATTTGGGTACGTCACCTTCACGGAATTTCCAACAATTGTCAATCGCCCAAAATACGGGTTGAAATGCGACTTTGCGGTCATTTCCGTTGCACGCAGATCCGCAACACGCAGCTGCATGCAAAGCCATTCATAGAATCAATAGTTAGAAAAGTCGCCCTAATTACCGGCGAGCCCTGTTTAACAGGCTACGCTGGCGGAATCCCGGCAAAAAATATGAACGCTTTTGGCGAATGCCCGGCGCAGAATCAGCTTACAGCGAATTATCGGCCTGCCTGGCCAACCCGCCCGATGATGTAATCGGGCTTTTTATTGCCTGCGAAATGCCACCTGTAGGCGCTGCCGCAGGCTGCGATCTTTTGACCTTGTTTTTTTAAGATCAAGATCGCAGCCTGCGGCAGCTCCTACAGTGGAATTCGTAATTCAGGCGAGGGCTTTGAGCGTAGCGTCGATGTGCTGCAAGACTTCAGCTTCGCCCATCTCACCCCAGTACAAGGCGATCATCTGCTTGTCGGCCTCGACCTTGAACACGTTGCCCGGCAATTTTTCGAAATGATTGAGCAGCGACCGGTCCTCGCAGACCTCCTGCCACTGATTAACCCATACTCCCGGCGATTTCTGCCAGTAGGTCCAGCACGCCGGCTGACTGCCACGCCGTGGCCGGTGATATTGCGCACACGGGTTTGGCGGCTCCTGAGACAGCCAGTGCGGCCACTCCTGAGGCGCCAGTTGCATGGCCAGCCCGATGCGCCGAGCCTCCATGCGCAGGGCCATCCGGCCGCTCTGCACACGCGATGGGCGCAACCATGCCAGTGGACTCAGAACCACCAGCAGGATTGACACCACCAACCAGACCGTCATATCTCTACTCCCGACTTAAGGTGAGCGCATTGTGTCACTTTGGAACCAATGCGCTTGAAACCAGCCATACTTAACAATATTGAACCGTCACGAGGAGCACCTCATGCCCTACCACCATATCCTGGTCGCCGTAGACCTGACCGAAGAGTGCGACCCTGTGATCCACCGCGCCCGAGAGCTGTCGGTGAGCAATGGCGCCAAGCTGTCGCTGGTGCATATCGTCGAACCGATGGCGATGGCATTCGGCGGCGATGTGCCGATGGATCTGTCACAACTGCAACAGCAGCAGTTCGATCAGGCCAAAGAGCGGCTTGAGCGTCTGAAAGCCAAATACGCCGAGCTTGAGGGCGCCAACTGCCATCTGACCTATGGCCAGCCACGTCAGGAAATCCATCATTTCGCCAAGGAAAACCAATGCGACCTGATCGTGGTCGGCAGCCATGGTCGACATGGTCTGGCGCTGCTGCTCGGCTCCACCGCCAACGACGTGCTGCACGGCGCGCCTTGCGATGTGCTCGCAGTGCACCTGATCAAACGCTGAAACACTGATCACTGTGGGAGCGAGCCTGCTCGCGAAGGCGTCAGCACATTCAACATTGATGCTACCTGACACACCGCTTTCGCGAGCAAGCCCGCTCCCACATTGAATCTTCACCGATACCCGTATATGAAAAGCCCGGCGCTCATCACTGAACGCCGGGCTTTTTCATGGCCGGATCAATCAGGCATCCAGCTCGGCCCAACGCTCCACCAGGGCATCCAGCTCAGCCTGCAACTGCTCGAGCGAAGCAATCACCTTGGCAGTTTCCGCCGGCGGGCGCTGATAGAAACCGGCTTCAGCCATCTCAGCCTCAACCGCAGCGATCTGCTGTTCCTTGGCGTCGATGTCGCCCGGCAATGCTTCCAGCTCGCGTTGCAGCTTGTAGCTCAGTTTCTTCTTCGCTGCCGGCGCGGCAGCCGCAGGTGCGGCAACCACAGCAGGCTCAGCGGTGACCACCGCCGAATTCAGGTCTGCCTTGCCCGACTTGCTCTCGGTCACGCCCAGCAGGCGCGGCGAGCCGCCCTGACGGATCCAGTCCTGATAGCCACCGACGTATTCACGCACCTTGCCTTCACCTTCGAAGACCAGGGTGCTGGTGACCACGTTGTCGAGGAATGCCCGGTCGTGGCTGACCATCAGCACAGTGCCGTTGAAGGTCAGCAGCACTTCTTCGAGCAGTTCGAGGGTTTCCACATCCAGGTCGTTGGTCGGTTCGTCGAGTACCAGCAGGTTGGCCGGCTTGCTGAACAGTTTGGCCAGCAACAAACGCGCACGCTCACCACCGGACAGCGCCTTGACCGGCGTGCGGGCACGCTGCGGGCTGAACAGGAAGTCGCCGAGGTAGCTCAGAACGTGGCGGCTCTGGCCGTCGATGTCGATGAAGTCGCGACCTTCGGCGACGTTGTCGATCACGGTCTTTTCCAGATCCAGCTGATGACGCAACTGGTCGAAGTAGGCCACGTCGATGCGCGTACCCTCTTCCACTTTGCCGCTGGTCGGTTGCAGACCGTTGAGCATCAGTTTGAGCAAGGTGGTCTTGCCGGTACCGTTGGCGCCGAGCAGACCGATACGGTCGCCGCGCTGCAGGACCATCGAGAAGTCCTTGATCAGGTACGGACCGTCCGGGTGATGGAAGCTGACATTTTCCAACACCATCACTTGCTTGCCAGACTTGTCGGCGGTTTCCAGCTGGATGTTCGCCTTGCCGGTACGCTCGCGACGCTCGCTGCGCTCAACACGCAGCGCTTTCAGGGCGCGCACACGGCCTTCGTTACGGGTCCGACGGGCCTTGATGCCCTGACGGATCCACACTTCTTCCTGAGCCAGGCGCTTGTCGAACAGCGCGTTGGCGGTTTCTTCAGCGGCCAGCGCGGCCTCTTTGTGCACCAGGAAGCTGGCGTAGTCGCCGTTCCAGTCGATCAGGCCGCCGCGATCCAGTTCGAGGATGCGCGTGGCCAGGTTCTGCAGGAAAGAACGGTCGTGCGTGATGAACAGCACAGCGCCCTGAAAATCCTTCAGGGCTTCTTCGAGCCAGGCAATCGCACCGATGTCCAGGTGGTTGGTCGGTTCGTCGAGCAGCAGCAGATCCGGTTCGGAGACCAGCGCCTGCGCCAGCAGCACGCGACGACGCCAGCCGCCGGACAACTCGGCGAGGGTCTTGTCGGCCGGCAGTTGCAGGCGGCTCAGGGTGCTGTCGACCAGGGTCTGCAAGCGCCAGCCGTCACGGGCTTCGAGGTCATGCTGAACGTGCATCAGCTTGTCCAGATCGGCGTCGGTGACGATGTTCTGGCTCAGGTGATGGTATTCGGCGAGCAAGGCGCCAACACCATCGAGACCTTCGGCAACCACGTCGAACACAGTCCGCCCGTCGGCCACTGGCAATTCTTGCGGCAATTCGCCGATTTTCAGACCGGGGGCACGCCACACCGAGCCGTCATCGGGCTTCTGGTCGCCCTTGACCAGTTTCATCATGCTGGATTTGCCAGTGCCGTTGCGGCCGATGATGCACAC
>NZ_JBIUVO010000072.1:0-19584 GCF_044742995.1 Pseudomonas sp. NPDC087803 | reverse complement strand
GCTCACACGCTCTCAAATGGCGATCTGACAGGAATCATTTTCCTTCTTCGGCATCGCGCCGAATGCAAGGGACACATCGCTGAATTTGAGCAGGGTCATGAGCTTCTCCAAAAACCGGGCGCGCATTCTACCTGAGTTAGGCCCTCAACAGGCCGGCAATTTGTCTGCCGAAGCACTCTGCACAACATTTGTTGCGATCTTGTGCTGCGAGGCCCGCAAAGCTTTCGCCGCTCGCTGGCAAAAGGCTAAGCTACAGACAATTCAGTGCTGGCTGCGGCCGGTGCTTGTCATGATTTCTCTGCCCGGATGTCTCATGCGCAGTCGCCTTTTCAGTGTCTTGTCCTGTTTGCTACTTACCGCCGCTGCCGCTCAATCCGCCCAGGCGGTGGACCTGTCCACCCAACGCCAGTATTACGATGAAGCCAAGCGCGCCCTGGCCAAGGGCGATACCGGCCCATACTTCCGGTACAGCCAGGCCCTGGCCGATTACCCGCTGGAACCGTACCTGGCCTACGACGAACTGACCGCACGTTTGAAGACCGCCAGTAACGAGGAAATCGAGAAATTCCTCGCCGAGCACGGCGACCTGCCGCAGGCCAACTGGATGAAACTGCGCTGGTTGCGCTGGCTCGCCGACCGTGGCGACTGGGCCACCTTCACCAAGTATTACGACCCGAAGCTCAACTTCACCGAACTGGACTGCCTGAATGCGCAGTACCAGATCAGCAGCGGTCACAAGGCCGAGGGCTATGCCAACGCCGACAAATTGTGGCTGACCGGCAAATCACAACCGGCTGCCTGCGACGGGCTGTTCGGGATCTGGGCCGCCGACGGCCAGTTGACCGAACAGAAACGCTGGGAGCGCACCAAACTCGCCGCCCAGGCGCGCAACTATCCATTGGCCAACAGCCTGGTCAATGGCCTGACTACGCTCGCCCCGCGCGGTCGTCTGCTGGTGGATGTGGCGCAGAAACCCGAGCTGCTCAATCAGCCGTCGCGCTTCACTCCCGCTGACGAGCCGATGTCCGACGTGGTCAGCCTCGGCCTGCGTCGCCTCGCCCGTCAGGATCCGGACAAGGCCATGGCCCTGCTCGACGGATACGCCAGCAGCATGCATTTCTCCCGTGACGAGAAAGTCGCGATTGCCCGTGAAATCGGCCTGACCCTGGCCCGGCGTTTCGACAGCCGCGCACTGGACGTGATGACCAAATACGATCCGGAACTGCGTGACAACACCGTTTCCGAATGGCGCCTGCGTCTGCTGTTGCGCCTGGCGCGCTGGGACGATGCCTATCAATTGACCCGCCGTTTGCCGCAGGATCTGGCGACCACCAACCGCTGGCGTTACTGGCAGGCCCGCAGCCTGGAACTGGCGCAACCGCAGAACCCGGAAGCGCAGACCCTGTACAAGAATCTGGCGAAGGAGCGCGACTTCTACGGTTTCCTCGCCGCCGACCGCTCGCAACTGCCCTACTCGCTGATGAACAAGCCGCTGGTACTCAGCCAGGCCACCATCAACAAGGTGCGTAACACCCCCGGCGTGCGGCGTGCGCTGGAATTCCATGCGCGCGGGCAGATCGTCGACGGTCGCCGCGAGTGGTATCACGTCAGCCGCCATTTCAATCGTGACGAAATGGTCGCCCAGGCCAAACTGGCCTACGACCTGAAATGGTACTTCCCGGCCATCCGCACCATCAGTCAGGCGCAATACTGGGATGACCTGGATATCCGCTTCCCGATGGCCCACCGCGACACTCTGGTGCGCGAGGCCAAGGTACGTGGTCTGCATTCGAGCTGGGTGTTCGCCATCACCCGTCAGGAAAGCGCGTTCATGGACGATGCCCGCTCCGGCGTCGGTGCCAGCGGCCTGATGCAGTTGATGCCCGGCACCGCCAAGGAAACCGCGCGCAAGTTCAGCATCCCGCTGGCCTCGCCGCAGCAGGTGCTCGATCCGGACAAGAACATCCAGCTCGGCGCCGCCTACCTGAGCCAGGTGCACAGCCAGTTCAACGGCAACCGCGTCCTCGCCTCCGCCGCCTACAACGCCGGCCCCGGCCGCGTGCGCCAATGGCTGCGCGGCGCCGATCACCTGAGTTTTGACGTCTGGGTAGAAAGCATCCCGTTCGACGAAACCCGTCAGTACGTGCAGAACGTGCTGTCGTACTCGGTGATCTACGGGCAGAAGCTCAACTCGCCGCAGCCGCTGGTGGATTGGCATGAGCGGTATTTTGATGATCAATGATCGGTAGGAGCTGCTGCAGGTTCGGGCCGCCTCCAGACGATCTTTTGATCTTTATCCTCAACCATAAAAAATGCCCGCATCGATGGATGCGGGCATTTTTTACGTAAAGACCAAAAGATCGTCCGAACGCGTCCCGAACCTTCGGCAGCTCCTACACAGCGATGGCGTGACCGTCGTTGAACTGCAGCGCCGCCAGCCGCGCATACAGCGGATTGCTTACGATCAGCTCCTGATGCGTACCGATGGCCACCAGGCTGCCCTGATCCATCACCGCGATCCGGTCAGCGTTTTTCACTGTAGCCAGGCGATGCGCGATCACCAGCGTGGTGCGGTTCTGCATCAGCCTTGGCAAGGCTTCCTGGATCAAATGCTCGCTCTGCGCGTCGAGGGCGCTGGTGGCTTCGTCCAGCAGCAGGATAGGCGCGTCCACCAGCAGCGCGCGGGCAATCGCCAGGCGTTGACGCTGGCCGCCGGAAAGTCCCAGCCCGGCATCACCCAGGTGAGTCTGATAGCCGTTGGGCATTTTCTCGATGAAGTCATGGGCGTGGGCGATGCGGGCCGCTTCCTTGACCTGCTCCAGCGTCGCTGCCGAATTACCGTAGCGAATGTTCTCTTCGACGCTGCCGAAAAACAGCGCGGGCGATTGCGAGACCAGGGCAAAGTTGCGGCGCAGATCCAGCGGATCGAGGCTGGTCAGCGGCACGCCGTCGATCAGGATCCGCCCTTCAAGCGGGTCGTAGAAGCGCAACAGCAAATCATACACCGTGGATTTACCGGCACCGGAAGGCCCGACCAGGGCCAGAGTCTCGCCGGCCCTGATAGTCAGGCTCAAACCGTTGACGGCGTAGCTGTCCGGCCGCGACGGGTAGGAGAAGTGCACATTCTGCAATTGCAGCTCGCCCTTGATCCGTTCTGGCAGGGTCACCAGGCCGATGCTCGGTGGCTGGATGATGTTCTGCGAACTGAGCAGTTCCGCGATGCGCTCGGCGGCACCCGCCGCCCGCTGCAACTCGCCGATGACCTCGCTCAAGGTGCCAATAGCACTGCCGACGATCAGGCTGTAGAAGACGAAAGCCGCCAGTTCGCCACCGGTGATGCGCCCGGCAATCACGTCCATGCCGCCAACCCACAACATCACCGCCACCGCGCCGAGCACCAGCACGATCACCACGGTGATCATCCAGGAGCGCTGAAAAATGCGTTTGCGCGCGGTGTCGAATGCGTCCTCGACCGTCGCGGCGAAACGTCGCTCGTCCTGCACCTGATGGTTGTACGCCTGCACGGTCTTGATCTGGCCGAGGGTTTCGGAGACATAGCTGCCAATATCGGCGACTCGGTCCTGACTCAGCCGCGACAGATTGCGCACGCGCCGACCGAAAATCAGAATCGGGGCGACCACGAACGGCAAGGCAATCACCACGATGCTGGTGAGTTTCGGGTTGGTGACGAACAGCAGGACCACCCCGCCGATCACCATCAACAGGTTGCGCAGGAACATCGAGAGTGACGAGCCGATCACCGATTGCAGCAACGTGGTGTCGGCGGTCAGCCGTGACTGAATTTCCGAACTGCGGTTGTTCTCGTAGAACCCCGGGTGCAGGTACACCAGATGATTGAATACCTCGCGCCGGATGTCCGCCACACATCGCTCGCCAATCCACGACACCCAGTAAAACCGCGCAAAGGTGCCGACCGCCAGGCCCAGCACCATCAGCATGAAGATACCGATGCTCTGGTTCAGTTGGTGCGGCGACTGGGTCATGAAACCCCGATCGACCAGCAATTTAATCCCCTGCCCCATCGACAAAGTGACGGCGGCAGTGACGATCAACGCCAGCAGCGCAGCGCAGACTTGCCAACGATAAGGCGCCAGAAATCGGCTGGTCAGACTCAGCGCTCGACGGTGCCGGGAAGAAAGCTTCGAGATCATTCAGGTACACATCCGTGTTGGTGAAAGGGCTAGCCTAAACCTTCTATGGGGCGGAACTCTGTAAATCACAATGAGTCAGGTTAAATATGCCCCCAAAGACTAGGCCATAGTTGCTATTGGTCTAATGTCCCGGTTGAGACGAGCGGTCATTTCTGGTGGAGTGGAGATGCCGCTTTTGACAGACCCAAGGGTGTTGTCACAGCCTGGTCACGTGGCGGTTTTAATCTACGTGCACAACCTGATGAGGAGACAGGCCATGTCCTTGCAACACAGCAGCGATGACAAGATTCAAGTGATTCGCACCAAGCCCGGCCAACCTCTGGGTTGCTCGATTATTGATAAGGACGGGCGTGAAGTACCGATCACTGAAGACATGATCCAGGACGCATGCCGCGAACTGGAGAAGCGATTGGTCAAGCCTGCCGAACAAAAGTGATATAGCCACCGTCTTCCTGACCCGGCCCCTTTTTGGCCGGGTTTTTTCTGCCTGCCGTTCTGCTCTCCGTAGGAGCTGCCGGAGGCTCGGGCCGCGATCGGACGATCTTTTGATCTTGCCTTTAAAAACAACATCAAAAGATCGCAGCCTGCGGCAGCTCCTACAGGATCTTCAGACCGCCACCGCCCCCAGCGCCGCCACAATCTTTTGCAACTGCGGCGAATCACCGTCGATCCGCACCTTCAGCCCTTCGATCTCGCGCCGCACCGGATACTGCTTGCGCAACACATCGAACGCCGCACGCTGTTCAGCGACATTGCCTACAAGACTGCGACGAAAATCCGCGTCATCACGGCGCGGGTCGTACACGCCACGGCACAACATCGCCAGCGCCCAGGCCGGATCGCTGTCGGCGTGCAGGGTCACTTCTGACAGCCACGGTGCCGGCAGCAGGTCACTGAGCTGAATGCTCGGCGGCTGACCGACGAATTCGCAATAAGCCTGATAGATTTGCGCCGTCCCGCGTTGTTTGCCATCGAGGCTATAGCCGGCAATGTGCGGCGTGGCCAGCACACAGAGTTCGGCGAGGGCGACATCGACTTCAGGCTCGGCTTCCCAAACGTCGAGCACCGCTTGCAGGTCTTCGCGCTCCAGCAGCACGTGGCGCAGCGCCGCGTTATCCACCACCGGACCACGGGCGGCGTTGATCAGCCAGGTGCCGGGTTTGAGCTGTCGCAAACGCTGCTCGTCGAACAGGTGCCAGGTCGCTCCTTCGCCGGTACGGGTCAGCGGCGTGTGCAGGCTGATCACGTCGCACTGCTCGATGATCTGCTCAAGGCTGACATAATTGCCGCCCTCGGCTGCCTGACGCGGCGGATCGCAGACTTTGACATTCCAGCCCAGGCCCTTGAGGACATTGATCAGCCGCCCGCCGACTTCACCGGCACCGATGACGCCGTACGTACGTTGCGGCAAATCGACCCCTTCGATTTCCGCCAGGGTCATCAGGCTGCCGAGCACGTAATCGACCACGCCCCGCGCATTGCAACCGGGCGCACTGGACCAGGTAATGCCAGCCTCGGCGAAGTATTCAAGATCGAGGTGATCGGTACCGATGGTGCAAGTACCGACGAAACGCACCTTGCTGCCTTCGAGCAAAGCGCGATTGACGTTGGTCACCGAACGCACCAGCAACACATCAGCCTGCTCGACCGTCGCACGGTCGATGGAACGGCCCGGCACCCGGCGGATCTCGCCGAAGCAGGCAAAAAAGGCATCGAGCAACGGGATATTTTCGTCGGCAACAATCAGCATGGCGGGCTCCTTTGGCGGATCGGCAGTTTAGGTGCAGATCCACCGTTGAGCCAGCGCAGACTGCACTGTGGCGAGGGAGCTTGCTCCCGCTCGACTGCGCAGCAGGCGGGAAGTTGGCAATCGGGGTTTCCCTGATCCGCCACGCCGGATGGTTTTGGGGCCGCTTCGCACCCCAGCGGGAGCAAGCTCCCTCGCCACAGTGGATGGCATTGATGATTACAAATCCGCAACAGAGGATTTTTCCTGACCAAGGCGTCAGCGGCGTAGAATGCGGCGCCTTGCGCATCAACTGCTGTGGACGCTTTGCCTGTGAATTCTGTGACTGACCAACCTCTCGCCGCTACCCTCACCCGCCCCGCGCGCATTCGCCTGGAGTTCAGGAACCTGCTCGCCCTGGCGTTGCCGATCATCATCGCGCAGCTGGCGACCACCGCCATGGGCTTCGTCGATGCGGTGATGGCCGGCCGCGTCGGGCCACGTGATCTGGCGGCGGTAGCGCTGGGCAACTCGATCTGGGTCCCGGTGTTTCTGCTGATGACCGGTACACTGTTGGCTACCACGCCGAAAGTCGCCCAGCGTTTCGGCGCCGGCACCCACAGCGAGATCGGCCCGATTGTCCGTCAGGCGCTGTGGCTGGCGCTGGTGGTAGGCCTGATTGCGACCTGCATGCTGGTCGCCGCCGAACCGGTGCTGCACCTGATGAAGGTCGATCCAGAGCTGATCGGCCCGTGCATGCAATACCTGCACGGCATTGCCAGCGGTCTGCCGGCGGTGGCGTTCTATCATGTGCTGCGCTGCACCAGTGACGGCATTGGCCGCACCCGCCCGGCGATGGTGCTGGGCCTGTGCGGTCTGGCGCTGAACATTCCGCTGAACTACATCTTCATCTATGGCCACTTCGGCGTGCCGGCCATGGGTGGCGTCGGTTGCGGTTGGGCCACGGCGATCGTGATGTGGGTCATGGCGCTGGGGCTGGCCGGCTACGAGCGCTGGGCGCCGGCCTATCGTTCGAGCGAGATCTTCAGCCGCTTCGACTGGCCACAATGGGCGGTGATCAAGCGTCTGCTGGCGATCGGGCTGCCGATTGGCATTGCGGTGTTTGCCGAGTCGAGTATCTTCGCGGTGATCGCGCTGCTGATCGGCAGCCTCGGCGCCACCGTGGTAGCCGGGCATCAGATCGCGCTGAACGTCAGCTCGCTGGTGTTCATGATTCCGTATTCGCTGGGCATGGCCGTCACCGTCAGAGTCGGACAGGCGCTGGGCCGTGAAGAGCCGCGTGAGGCGCGCTTTGCCGCCGGTGTCGGCATGGGCACTGCGCTGGCCTACGCCTGTATTTCGGCGAGCATGATGCTGTTGCTGCGTGAGCCGATTGCCTCGATCTATACCGCCGATCCAACGGTGATTCACATCGCGGCGATGCTGATCGTGTACTCGGCGCTGTTCCAGTTCTCCGACGCAATCCAGGTCACGGCCGCCGGCGCCCTGCGCGGTTATCAGGACACCCGGGTGACGATGATCCTGACGCTGTTCGCCTACTGGGGCATCGGCCTGCCGGTGGGTTACGCCCTCGGCCTGACCGACTGGCTCGGCGAGCCGCGTGGCCCGAGCGGCTTGTGGCAGGGTTTGATCGTTGGTCTGAGCTGCGCGGCGTTCATGCTGTCGATTCGCCTGACGCGCAGTGCGCGCAAGCGTATTCGGATGAGTCGCAGCGCGGGTTAAACCAATAACACAGTACAAAAAAGTGGGAGCGGGCTTGCTCGCGAAAGCGGTGTTTCAGTCGACATTTACAGTGACTGACACACCGCTTTCGCGAGCAAGCCCGCTCCCACATTGGGTTTTGCGTTTGCCTGAGGGTCAGGCTTGTTTCTTGCGGATCCAGTACAGATAAGTACCGGCCTCTTCGTGCTGGCCCACCAATTCGTGGTCGAGAAACACACAGAACTTGGGAATGTCGCGACGGGTCGAGGGATCGGTGGCGATCACCTTGAGCAGGCCGCCAGGCACCAGGTCACGGATGTGCTGGTGCAGCATCATCACCGGCTCCGGGCAATTGAGGCCGGTGGCGTCGAGGGTGCCGTCGACCGGCGTGTCGATCATTTCACTCATGATTCACTCCTGAAACTGGCCGGCATTGTCGCGCATTGCCGGGTGCTCAGTCATCTGTAGCGAGGGGATTTATCCCCGATGGGTTGCGAAGCGGCCCCAAAGACTGGGGATGCGCTGCATCCCATCGGGGATAAATCCCCTCACCACAGAGATCATTCCCACAGGGTTTAGTGGTGACTCAGCGGGATTTGGCTTTCTTGATGTCATGCCGACGCAGGTGGCAGGTCACTTCCTCGCGGTCGTGATACAGCTGCTTGCAACCAATATCGACCTTGATCCCGCGCGCCTTGAAGCCATCGGCGATGCGCTCGAGCAAGCGCTTCACTTCGGCATAGCGCTGTTTCATCGGCAGCTTGAGGTTGACCACCGCTTCGCGGCAATGCCCCTCGCCGATCCACTCTTCGAGCATCGCCGCGTTACGCGCCGGTTTCTCGACGATGTCGCAGACCATCCAGTCCACCGGCTGCTTGGGCTTGAAGGTGAAGCCGTCGGCCATCAAGTGCTGCACCAGCCCGGTGTCCATCAGGCTTTCGGCCATCGGGCCGTTGTCGATCGCGGTGACCAGCATGCCGCGGTTGACCAGTTGCCAGGTCCAGCCGCCCGGCGCGGCGCCGAGGTCGACGCCGGTCATGTCACTGTGCAAGCGCTCGTCCCACTGATCACGAGGGATAAAGTGGTGCCAGGCCTCTTCCAGCTTCAAGGTCGAACGGCTTGGCGCCTCGCGGGGAAACTTCAGGCGCGGAATACCCATCGGCCACATCGCCGAGTTGCCGGCATCGGCCAAACCGAGAAAGACTTCACGACCGCTCTTGAAGGTCAGCAGCAAGCGCGGCTTGTTCTCGTCGTCCACCAGTTTGCCGGCGCCGGTCAGGGCCTTGCGCAGCGGGCCTTCGAACTTCTTGCAAAAGTTCGACAGCTCTTTGCCGTCGTTGGTGTCGACCACTTCCAGCCACAGGCTGCCGCAGACCGGGAAGTCTGCCATGTGTTCGAGGATCACACTGATGCGGTCAGTTTCCGGCAGATTGATGAAGACGCCACGCGCCCACTGCCGCGGGAAAATCAGCTCGGCGAAGCGCTGGCCGCGCATCAGGCGCTCAGCGCCGTCTTGTTCGGTGCAGACAAACTCGGCGTACGCGGTGGCCGGTTTGGCCTTGGCGTAACCGGCCACGTTGAGTTGGGCGGCGAGGTCGGAAATCTCCGAACAGACTTCGCCTTCGAAGCCTGGCCGGCAATGCATGAATAGGGTGTTCATTCTTACTCCTGGGCAGAGGGCGGACATTCGGCCCCTGCTGCTCAAGCCTTGCGGTGAAGCAAAGCCTGTCACGAAAACCGGCGCATGATAGCCGAGTTCGGAACCTTGGACTTATCGATAGAGTCCAGTTATTAGCCAGCTACTGAAAACAGGGCTACGTTGATAGCTCTGCCCGTCCCCTCAGTCCGTAGCCGTGCGGACTCAAAGGAGTGATCGTAATGCCGTCCCTCGATAGTCTGAACACCCTCAAACCTTTGAAAGTAGGCGAAAAAACCTACCACTATTTCAGCTTGCCGGATGCCGCGAAGAGCCTGGGCAATATCGACCAGTTGCCGATGTCGCTGAAAGTCCTGCTGGAAAACCTGCTGCGCTGGGAAGATGAAAAAACTGTCACCGGTGCCGACCTCAAGGCCATTGCCGCGTGGCTCAAGGAGCGTCGCTCCGACCGGGAAATCCAGTACCGCCCGGCCCGGGTATTGATGCAAGACTTTACCGGTGTACCCGCCGTGGTCGACCTCGCCGCCATGCGCGCGGCGATGGCCAAGGCTGGCGGCGATCCGCAGCGAATCAACCCGTTGTCGCCGGTGGATCTGGTGATCGACCACTCGGTAATGGTCGACAAATTCGCCACCCCGAGCGCCTTCGAACAGAACGTCGACATTGAAATGCAGCGCAACGGCGAGCGCTACGCCTTCCTGCGCTGGGGCCAGAGCGCCTTCGACAATTTCAGCGTGGTGCCACCGGGCACCGGGATCTGCCACCAGGTCAACCTCGAATACCTCGGGCGCACGGTGTGGACCAAAGATGAGGACGGCCGCACCTACGCCTTCCCCGACACGCTCGTCGGCACCGACTCCCACACCACTATGATCAACGGTCTCGGCGTACTCGGCTGGGGCGTCGGCGGGATTGAGGCGGAGGCGGCGATGCTCGGCCAACCGGTGTCGATGCTGATCCCGGAAGTGATCGGCTTCAAACTCACCGGCAAACTCAAGGAAGGCATCACCGCCACCGACCTGGTGCTGACCGTGACGCAGATGCTGCGCAAAAAGGGTGTGGTCGGCAAATTCGTCGAGTTCTACGGTGACGGCCTCGCCGATCTGCCGCTGGCCGACCGCGCAACCATCGCCAACATGGCCCCGGAATATGGCGCGACCTGCGGTTTCTTCCCGGTCGACGACGTCACCCTCGAATACCTGCGCCTGTCCGGTCGCCCGGACGACGTGGTGAAACTGGTCGAGGCCTACACCAAGGCTCAGGGCCTGTGGCGCCTGCCCGGCCAGGAACCGGTTTTCACCGACAGTCTGGCGCTGGACATGGGCAGTGTCGAAGCCAGTCTCGCCGGGCCGAAACGTCCGCAGGACCGGGTCTCGCTGCCGAACGTGGCGCAGGCATTCAGTGATTTTATGGACCTGCAATTCAAACCCACCAGCAAGGAAGAAGGCCGCCTGGAAAGCGAAGGCGGCGGTGGCGTGGCGGTGGGCAACGCCGATCTGGTCGGTGAAACCGAGTACGAATACGAAGGCCACACCTACCGTTTGAAAAACGGCGCAGTGGTGATCGCCGCGATCACCTCGTGCACCAACACCTCGAACCCTAGCGTGATGATGGCGGCCGGTCTGCTGGCGAAAAAAGCCGTGGAGAAAGGCCTGACCCGCAAGCCGTGGGTGAAAAGTTCGCTGGCACCCGGCTCGAAAGTGGTCACCGACTACTACAAGGCTGCGGGGCTGACGCAGTACCTCGATCAACTTGGATTTTCGCTGGTCGGTTATGGTTGCACCACTTGTATCGGCAACTCCGGGCCATTACCGGAGCCGATCGAGAAAGCCATTCAGAAAGCTGACCTCACCGTGGCATCGGTGCTGTCCGGTAACCGTAACTTCGAAGGCAGGGTGCATCCGTTGGTCAAGACCAACTGGCTGGCCTCACCGCCGCTGGTGGTCGCCTACGCCCTGGCCGGCAGTGTACGCACCGACATCAGCAGCGAGCCGCTGGGCAACGATCAGCAAGGCAATTCGGTGTATCTGCGGGATATTTGGCCTAGCAGCAAGGAAATCGCCGAGGCGGTGAATCAGGTCAACACCGCGATGTTCCATAAGGAATACGCCGAAGTGTTTGCCGGCGACGAGCAATGGCAAGCAATCCAGGTGCCGCAAGCCGCCACCTATGTGTGGCAGGACGATTCGACCTACATCCAGCATCCACCGTTTTTTGACGACATTTCCGGCCCGTTGCCGGTGATCACTGACGTCAAAGGCGCGCGAGTTTTGGCGCTGCTCGGCGATTCGGTGACCACCGACCACATCTCCCCTGCCGGCAACATCAAGGCTGACAGCCCGGCCGGGCGCTATCTGCGCGAGAAAGGCGTGGAACCGCGGGACTTCAACTCCTACGGCTCGCGGCGCGGCAACCACGAAGTGATGATGCGCGGTACGTTCGCCAACATCCGCATTCGTAACGAGATGCTCGGCGGTGAAGAAGGTGGCAACACGATCTACATCCCGAGCGGCGAGAAAATGCCGATTTACGATGCTGCCATGCGTTATCAGGCCTCGGGCACGCCGCTGGTGGTGATCGCCGGTCAGGAATACGGCACCGGCTCCAGCCGTGACTGGGCGGCCAAAGGCACCAACCTGCTGGGAGTCAAAGCGGTAATCGCCGAGAGCTTCGAGCGCATCCACCGTTCCAACCTGGTGGGCATGGGCGTGTTACCGCTGCAGTTCAAGCTCGATCAGAACCGCAAGAGCCTTAACCTGACTGGCAAGGAAACCCTGGACATTCAGGGCTTGACCGGCGTCGAGCTGACACCGCGGATGAACCTGACCCTGGTGATCACCCGCGAGGACGGGAAACAGGAAAAAATCGAAGTGCTGTGCCGCATCGATACCTTGAATGAAGTGGAGTACTTCAAGTCGGGCGGTATCCTGCATTACGTCCTGCGCCAACTGATCGCCTCCTGATTGCTTGACTACCTGTGGCGAGGGGATTTATCCCCGATGGACTGCGCAGCAGGCCCTTTTTAGGGGTCGCTTCGCAACCCATCGGGGATAAATCCCCCGCTACAGGTGCTCGACACAAGCACTTTTCTATAGGCGAAAAAAAACCCGCCGAAGCGGGTTTTTCCCAAGACCATTATCGACTCCCTGTCGGCAGCGATCCTTGCAAATGGTCGATCATCCGTGATCCTGAAACACTCCCTGTGTCTCAGTTGATGGGTGTAGATTACGTCGTGGATCCAATTGAAAGAAGTCGCAAAAGCTACCAACGCGTGTAAGACATTCGCTATACAAACCCTTCCGAAAACCCTTAGCCCTCTCAGTCATCCAGCAGACAAGCCGCGATTTGCGCGACCTGCAGCTGCCCGGCAGCCTGTTGCTGCGCATCGTCCTCCAGGAACCAGGCGGCCGACAATCCGGCAAACGCCAGCACCCATTGCAGCAAGCGTCGGCGATCAAGCCCGGACGCCTCGACGATCACCTCGACCTGCCGGCGCAAACGCTGTGAATCGCCAGCCGTCGGCAAGTCTGGGTTGCAGATAAGGTTGGCGTAGTCATAACCGCGCTCGCCGCGTACCCGCTTGGGATCAATAGCGAGCCAGCCGCGTGCAGCAAAATCGAGAACATTGTCGTGGTGCATGTCACCGTGCAGCACCGCCACGTCCTGCGGATCTGCGAGCAAGGCTTCAGCCGTTTGCAGGCTCAGGGCGTAGGCCCCGCCATGTCCGGCCGCGGCCACGCGCAGCGAGGCGAACCACGGTGCCAGCTCCACCAGCGGCGGTGGCGGCGTTGGGCGCGGCCCATGCAAGCGCGCCAGTGTCGTGCACAGGATCCGCGTGGCTTCGTCGTCTTCACCGTTGAGCGCCATGTGCATCAACGAACGCCGGCCCATGGCCCGTTCCAGCAACAAACCTTCCTCGCAATGGGCCAGAACCCGTGCTGCGCCCTCACCGTCCCACCAGGTCATCAGTCTATTGCCGAATTGCTCGTCGGTATCCAGCGCAACCTTGAGCATGGCCGGCGTGTCGCCAAAACGCACCGGCAACAGACGGCTGCCGGCGGTGATGATCGGCTTACCGTCCGGCACCAGCGCCCAGCGTTGCAACCAGGGTTCGAAGATTGCGCAGTCAGTCACCGTTACGCTCGCGGGTCTTGGCGCTTTCGGCGAGAAACTGTTCAAGTCGGCTCAGTTGTTCCTCCCAGCCACGGCTGTCCATGTGGTACGCCTCTTTTTGGCGCACATCGGGAATATGCGCAAAACCGGACTCCGACACCTTGAGCAAGGTACCGTCCTCGTAATCCTGCAGGTCGAACTTGACCAGCGTCGTCGGTTCCTGGGAATAGTCGATGCTCGGGTTGACCGCGTAGGGGTGCCAGCGAAATGAAAACAGCTGCTGCGGCTCGACCCGCTCGACCAGCACGTTCCACAACACATGTTCATAACCCGGATAGGTGACCTGCCCTTGCGTCCATTCCCCGGCAATGAACCGCCTGCCCTCCAGCGCCACGCCAAACCACTGGCCAAACGCCTCGGCATCGACCAGTGCGCGCCAGACATAGGAACGCGGTGCCTTCAGCTTGATTTTGCGTTCGAAACTATTGGGTACCGGTTTCATAAGTCACCTCCTGTTCTGAACAGTAGGCTCGTATGACCACATGTCCAACCTGAAGTTGTATCAAAGCAGTGCAACTGTGCAGCACGGGGAAACATTCGGCGGCATTTCCGCTCGTTGAAACGAGCGCTCTCCGCCGATGAACCTGTTACCTTTTCCTGCGAAATGGAAACAAACAAGGACGAACCATGCAGCCATCCCTCTCCGAACGTTATCGCGGCGCTCTGCTCGGCCTTGCCTGTGGCGATGCTGTCGGGACCACGGTGGAATTCAAGCCGCGGGGCTCATTCCAGCCACTGACGGACATGGTCGGTGGCGGCCCCTTTCACCTGAAGCCAGGGCAATGGACGGATGACACTTCGATGGCGCTGTGCCTGGCGGAAAGTCTGCTGAGCAAAAACACATTCGATGCGGCTGACCAGATGGGGCGCTATCTCAACTGGTGGAAATGGGGCTATCTGAGCTCCACCGGTGATTGTTTCGATATCGGCATGACGGTCAGCCAGGCGCTGTCGCAGTATCAGCAGACCGGCCAGCCCTTTGCGGGATCGACCGACCCGTACACTGCAGGCAACGGTTCGCTGATGCGCTTGGCGCCGGTGGTGCTGTTCTACTTTCCTGACGCCCGACTGATCCGCCAGTTCGCTACCGACAGTTCGCGGACGACTCACGGCGCGCCCGAAGCCATCGAATGCTGTCAGTTGTTTGCCGAGGTGATCAGCAAAGCCCTGCTCGGCGCCTCCAAGTCAGAATTGCGCAAACTGCCAGACTCAAGCTTCGCTCAAGCGAAAGTCGCCGCCATCGCGCGAGGTGATTACCTGGCGAAATCGGCAAGCGAAATCCGTGGCAGCGGTTACAGCGTCGAATCACTTGAGGCGGCGCTGTGGTGTTTTCATCACACCGACAGTTTCGCAGCGGCGATTCTGCAAGCCGCCAACCTGGGCGACGACGCCGACACCACTGCGGCTATCGTAGGGCAATTGGCCGGGGCCTTTTACGGCGTTCGGGCGATTCCTGCCCACTGGCTGGAAATGCTTCATGACGGCGAGGAAATTGCGGCCGCCGCAGACCGCCTGCTCGAAGCATCCCGCTTACGTGTACCTGAATGAAGCCCCCAGAGCCGCTAAACTGCGCTGTACTTTCACCTGACACAGCGAGATTAACCATGTCCCCACGTCTGCTCCTGATCCTGACACCTTTTCTGTTCACCCCCCTCGCCCACGCCGCCGTCGACTGCGCCAATGCCAGCGATCAGGCGACCCTGAACCAGTGTGCCGGTCAGGAATTCAAGGCGGCGGACAAGGAGTTGAACGCGGTGTATCAGCAGATCACCGGTCGTTTGCAAGATCGCGCCGACGCCAAAAAGCTGCTGGTGAGCGCGCAGCGGGCGTGGATCGGTTTTCGCGATGCCGAGTGCAAGTTTTCCGCGTCCGGGGTCGAAGGCGGGAGTGTTTACCCGTTGATTTACAGCAATTGCCTGACCGCGGTGACCAAGGTGCGGGTGGAGGCGCTGAAGCAGTATTTGAAGTGTCAGGAAGGTGACATGAGCTGCCCGGTGCCGGGGGCCTGATTTTTCGCTGCATTGAAGGGCCTGTTCGCGAGCAAGCCCGCTCCCACAAGGTTTTAGGCTGTTCACACGTAGGATGAAACTGTGGGAGCTGACTTGCCAGCAGTAACGTCGGCCCGGGCGCTTCAAACTACCGGACAAACCCTTGCGGCGCGGTGAGCGCCATATTCCCCCCAAGCAACTTGATGCCCTGTCTGCTTCATCGTCTAGGCGCGAAAAATCGCGCCGCAGCCATACAAATCAAAATTAATTATTGTTATTCGATAATTTATCGTCGAGAATTCGTCACCACATTGAAACAACCAGGAATTTTCATGAGTACTCACAACAACGGATTGGCGCTGCAGCGCATGCATTGGATCGGGCTGCTGGCAGCGATTCTGGTCTGGGTTCTGGGGGTGACGGAGGTCGGCGGCAGCGCGACGATGTGGCTGTTCAAAAAGGATGAAATGCTGGCGGGCCTGCTTTACGCGTTTGCTGAAGGCTCACCGCAATTGCTCGACCCGTTTGTCGAAGGGGCACTGCTCGATCCCGCCACCTGGCTGTCGTCAATGACCACTGCGCTGATCGTTGGCCTGGACTTCCTGCCCGTCCTCCTGTCGGCCTACGCGTTATGGCTGACAGGGTTGTTTTTCCTGCGCTTGTCACGCGGCGAAACCTGGACCGGCCGCAATATCGGAGTCCTCTGGCGAGTTGGAGTACTGTGCATTGTTTCTCCGGCAGCCTACCCACTGGTAGAGACCTTGCAAGGTCTGGCGTTGTCGATAGATCTGCCGCCGGGGGATCGCATTTTTCAGTTCTCGATCGGCCTGTCTTCCTCTTCTGCCTACGAAATTATCAAAGGCGTATTGCTCTGTTCGTTTTCAATTATCATGCGCGATGCAAAAGCCCTCAGCGATGAGCAAAGTCAGTACATATAGAACAATATAATGACCATTATCGTCCGCCTTGACGTTGTCATGGCCACGCAAAAAATTCGCTCGAAAGAGTTAGCCGCCCTGCTCGGGATCACCGAGGCCAATCTGTCGTTGCTGAAAAACGGCAAAGTCAAAGGCGTGAAGATGGCAACCCTGGACAAACTCTGCGCTGCGTTGGATTGCCAACCGGGCGATCTGCTGGAATACCAGAAAGACTGAGCCTTTCCCCTGACGGCGAGTTGTTTTTTATCGCACGTCCCAATCGTTTAACGCTTATTCAATCTTTAGTTACACAAGGCAACTCGTTCATGTCCCGTTACTTGTTATGCGCGCTGTTATTGCTGACAGCGTCACTCGGCGGCTGCGCCACACAATTGGACGTAGCGCTCAATGCGATACCTGATCCGGACTATCCGTTTGACCGAAAGGCAACGGTACTTGTGACATCGGCAAGCGCCACCGCTGAAAATGCACTGAACGCCCGCTACTATCTTCGCGATATGGTGAATGCGCTGAAAGACCGGGGTTTCCAGGAGGTTTATACCGACGCGGATCTCCCCGGCAAGCATGCGCCAGTCAAAATGACCATCAACCTCGATATCGGTAGTCGACAGGTGTCCTACCGATATACCGCCACCGATTACGGGCAAGTCGTAACCAGCACTTCGACGGTGTGCAAAAACATCAAGAAGAAAGATGATCGGCTGAACTGCACCAGTACCCCGAACACCACATATGGCCCGGTGGGTACCTCGGAGCGAACCGGCTACACGACGCTAAGCACCTTCACCGCCACTGCCCGCGATGAAGTGAGCAAGCGCACGGTTTACCTGCTTCGGGCTTCGTCCTATAACGAGGATTGCCAAGCCGCCAAGGTCGAAAGTTTTCTGGTGGAGCAAGGCCTGCAGAATCTGGATTTCCACGATCGCGTGCAGCGCAACTACACCGTGACGATGCCTGAGGATTACCGCTGCAAGTAGGATGTTTCCTTTGACGACTCCCGACACGGGCTCAGTATGCGTGAGCCTGTGCCGGGAATCGCTTCAGGTTAAACGTGCGGATCACCCGGCGGTTTGGCCGGCGCGGCGTATTGCGGCTTGAGGTGGCCGTCCTGGTCCAGTAGCCAGGCGTCCATGATCTGCCGTACCACAGGACCGGCAACGCGACCACCGGCCTCGCCGTTTTCAATCATCACCGAGATGGCAATCTTCGGGTGCTCCGCCGGCGCAAAGCCGACGAACAAGGCGTTGTCGCGATGGCGCTCAAGCGTTTTCTCGCGGTTGTAGCGTTCGCCCTGCTTGATCGCCACCACTTGCGCAGTACCACTCTTGCCGGCAATGCGGTACTGCGCACCGGCGGCCGCGGCGCGCGCGATACCCCGGGCATCGTGCATCACCATCTGCATACCGTGGTTGACCTGATCCCAGTCACGTGGATTCCTCAACAGAATGTTCGGCATCGGATGCTCGTCGACCGGCGCCACGCCATCCACTGTCTTCGCCAGGTGCGGACGGTTCCACACACCTTTGTTGGCGATCAGTGCAGTGGCCTGAGCCAGTTGCAACGGCGTGACCTGCATATAGCCCTGGCCAATGCCGAGGATCACCGTTTCCCCCGGGAACCATGCCTGGCGGCGCGTGGCGCGTTTCCAGGCCTGAGACGGCATCAAACCGGGCGATTCTTCGAACATGTCCAGCGAGACCTTTTCACCAAGGCCGAACATCGCCATGTAGTCGTGCAGACGATCAATGCCGAGCTTGTGCGCGAGGTCATAGAAGTAGGTGTCGTTGGAACGCATGATCGCCGCGTCCATGTCCACCCAGCCGTCGCCACTGTGGTTCCAGTTGCGGTACTTATGATCAAAGTCCGGGAGTTGGTAGTAGCCAGGGTCGAAGACACGGGTCTGGGGGGTCACGACGCCGGCATCAAGACCGGCAATCGCCACCTCCGGCTTGATCGTCGAGCCCGGGGCGTACAGGCCGCGCAGCACACGGTTGAACAGCGGCCGATCGATAGAATCGCGCAGCGCCGAGTATTCCTTGGAACTGATGCCAGTAACGAACAGGTTCGGGTCGAAACTCGGATTACTGACCATGGCCAGTACTTCACCGGTGGAAGGGTCAAGCGCCACTACCGAACCACGACGGTCACCCAGTGCAGCTTCAGCAGCTTCCTGCAGTTTGACGTCGAGGCTCAGCACGATGTTTTTGCCAGGGACCGGATCGGTGTGCTTGAGCACCCGCAGTACCCGACCCTGGGCATTAGTCTCAACTTCTTCATAGCCAACGTGGCCGTGCAGTTGCGCTTCGTAGAAACGCTCGATGCCGGTTTTGCCGATGGATTGCGTGCCGCGGTACTCCACCGAGTCGAGGGTCTTGGACTCTTTCTCGTTGATCCGACCAACGTAGCCGATCGAATGCGCGAAGTGCGCACCCAGCGGGTAATGCCGAACGAATTGCGGTTCGACATCCAGGCCGGGCAGACGGAATTCGTTGACCGCTAACACGGCGATCTGCTCTTCGGTCAGTTCATAGAACAACGTCACTGGAGTAAATGGGTGACGGGACTGCTTCATGGCCTTATCGAATACCGTGCGGTCTTCAGCGGGCAGATGCAGGAGGTTGATCACCTCGTCCAGCTCCTGATTGACATCAGTAGCGCGTTCACGGGTGATAATCAGGTTGTAACTGGGGCGGTTATCGGCGAGCAGCACGCCATTGCGGTCGTAGATCAGGCCTCTTGTCGGCGGGATCGGCAAGACGTGCACGCGGTTGTTTTCGGAGATGGTCGAGTGGTAGTCGTATTCAACCACTTGCAGGATGTACAGGCGTACCACCAGCGCGCAGCTGATGGCAAATACGAAAAGAGCGCAGGCGATCAACCGTTTGTTGACCAGTCGCGTCTCTTTTTCGTGATCCTTGATCGGGATGGGTTCAGGCATTTCTACAGCAACTCTTCGACATAATTTGAGTGCCGATCCGTGGGCATGACATCAGTCCGTTAAAAAACGAGCTGCACCATACCAAAAACCGAGTGGTCACTTCAGAAGGAATTTCCCCAATGGCAGTCCCGGCGACGGTTGGAACGCTCGTCCCGTCCAATTCCGACGACTGAAGTACTTTCCTGCGGGCAAAACAAAACCCCAACTGCTTTCGCAATTGGGGTTTCGGAATTTAATCTTGACGATGACCTACTCTCACATGGGGAAACC
>NZ_JBIUVO010000071.1:0-24978 GCF_044742995.1 Pseudomonas sp. NPDC087803 | reverse complement strand
GCGCCGGTAACCGGCTCGCCAGTCGTCGTGACCCTGGCCAACGGTCAGAACATCACCATCGAAGTGGGTAAAACCACCGGCACCGTGACCACCACTGCGCCGAACGATGCGCTGACCGGCCATGCCCCGCTGACCAACGCCATCACCAACGTCAACGGCGGTAACTACGAAAACCTCGTTGCCGACAAGACACCTGTTTCGACAAACGTCACTGACACCCTCGACACCACCAACCTGTCGCTGAGCGCAACCGGCACCGTGGCCGAAGGTGGCTCGATTGTTTACACCGCCACCCTCACTAACGCCGCTGGTTCGCCAGTCACCGTGACCCTGAGCAACGGCGCAGTAATCACCATCGACGCGGGCAAAACCACCGGCACCGTGACCGTTCCAGCTCCAGCGGACGACGTCTACAAAGACGCCGGCACCGTCCAGGCAACGATCAAAACCGCGACAGGTGGCAGCTTCGAGAACCTGGTCCCAAGCACCACACCAGCCGTGACCAGCGTCACCGACACCATCGACACCACTGGCGTGAAACTTACCGCCACTGGCACCGTGGCCGAGGGTGGCACCGTCACCTACACGGCTACTGTCGGCGCGCCAGTCACCGGTTCGCCTGTGGTCGTGACCCTCGCCAACGGTCAGACAATTACCATCGACATCGGTAAAACCACCGGCACCGTGACCAGCATCGCACCGAACGATGCGCTGACCGGTCACGCGCCGCTGACCAACGCCATCACCAACGTGAGCGGCGGCAATTACGAGAGTCTGGTGGCTGACAAAACGCCGGTCAGCACCACCGTGACCGACACCATCGACACCACCAACCTGTCGTTGAGCGCGACCGGCACCGTGGCCGAGGGTGGTTCGATCATCTACACCGCGACCTTGACCAACGCGGCTGGCTCTCCAGTCACCGTGACTCTGTCGAACGGCGCTGTGATCACCATCGAAGCCGGCAAAACCACCGGGACGGTGACTGTTCCTGCTCCGGCTGACGACGTCTACAAAGACGCCGGCACCGTCCAGGCAACGATCAAAACCGCGACAGGTGGCAGCTTCGAAAACTTGGTCCCAAGCACCACACCAGCCGTGACCACCGTCACCGACACCATCGACACCACTGGCGTGAAACTCACCGCCACTGGCACAGTGGCCGAGGGTGGCACTGTCACCTACACCGCGACCGTCGGTGCGCCAGTGACCGGCTCGCCGGTCGTGGTAACTCTGGCCAACGGTCAGACGATCACCATCGACATCGGCAAAACCACCGGCACCGTGACCAGCATCGCACCGAACGATGCGCTGACCGGCCACGCGCCGTTGACCAACGCGATCACCAATGTGAGCGGCGGTAACTACGAAAACCTCGTTGCCGACAAGACACCTGTTTCGACAAACGTCACTGACACCATCGACACCACCAACCTGTCGCTGAGCGCAACCGGCACCGTGGCCGAAGGTGGCTCGATCGTTTACACCGCAACCCTGACCAACGCCGCTGGCTCACCAGTGACCGTGACCCTGAGCAACGGCGCCGTGATCACCATCGACGCCGGCAAAACCACCGGAACGGTGACTGTTCCTGCTCCGGCCGACGACGTCTACAAAGACGCCGGCACCGTCCAGGCAACGATCAAAACCGCGACAGGTGGCAGCTTCGAGAACCTGGTCCCAAGCACCACACCAGCCGTGACCAATGTCACCGATACCATCGACACCACTGGCGTGAAACTTACCGCCACTGGCACCGTGGCCGAGGGTGGCACCGTCAGCTACACCGCGACCGTCGGTGCGCCAGTCACCGGCTCGCCAGTCGTGGTAACTCTGGCCAACGGTCAGACCATTACCATCGACATCGGCAAAACCACCGGCACCGTGACCAGCATCGCACCGAACGATGCGCTGACCGGCCATGCCCCGCTGACCAACTCGATCAGCAACGTGACCGGCGGTAACTACGAAAACCTCGTGGCCGACAAGACCCCGGTCAGCACCACCGTGACCGACACCATCGACACCACCAACCTGTCGCTCAGCGCGACCGGCACCGTGGCCGAAGGTGGCTCGATTGTTTACACCGCCACCCTCACTAACGCCGCTGGTTCGCCAGTCACCGTGACCCTGAGCAACGGCGCAGTAATCACCATCGACGCGGGCAAAACCACCGGCACCGTGACCGTTCCAGCTCCAGCGGACGACGTCTACAAAGACGCCGGCACCGTCCAGGCAACGATCAAAACCGCGACAGGTGGCAGCTTCGAGAACCTGGTCCCAAGCACCACACCAGCCGTGACCAATGTCACCGATACCATCGACACCACTGGCGTGAAACTTACCGCCACTGGCACCGTGGCCGAGGGTGGCACCGTCACCTACACCGCGACCGTCGGTGCGCCAGTCACCGGCTCGCCAGTCGTGGTAACTCTGGCCAACGGTCAGACCATTACCATCGACATCGGCAAAACCACCGGCACCGTGACCAGCATCGCACCGAACGATGCGCTGACCGGCCATGCCCCGCTGACCAACTCGATCAGCAACGTGACCGGTGGTAACTACGAAAACCTCGTCGCCGACAAGACTCCGGTCAGCACCACCGTGACCGACACCATCGACACCACCAACCTGTCGCTGAGCGCAACCGGCACCGTGGCCGAGGGTGGTTCGATCACCTACACCGCAACCCTGACTAACGCCGCCGGTTCCCCGGTGACCGTGACCCTGAGCAACGGCTCGGTGATCACCATCGAGGCCGGTAAAACCACCGGCACCGTGACCGTTCCGGCTCCGGCCGACGACGTCTACAAAGACGCCGGCAGCGTGCAGGCAACGATCACCAACGCCAGCGGTGGCAGCTTCGAAAATCTGGTGACCAACACCACGCCAGCCGTGACCAACGTCACCGACACCATCGACACCACCACCGTCAGCATCACCGGCAGCACTTCGGTGACCGAAGGCCAGACCGCCAGCTACACCGTCAGCCTGACCCACCCGGCGCAAACCGACGTGACCCTGAAAATCGTCTACAGCGGCACCGCCGCCGACGGTTCGGACTTCACTGGCGTGTACACCGTGAAGATCCCGGCGGGCGCCAGCAGCGCGCAGTTCAACGTCGCGACCATCGATGACAAGATCACCGAAGGCACCGAGAACTTCGTGGTCAAGATCGACTCGGCCACCGGCGGCAACTTCGAGAATCTGGCCGTCAGCAGCACCAACGGCAGCGTCAGCACCTCGATCATCGACAACGATGCGCCACCGGTCATCGACCTGGATGCCAACAACTCCAGCGGCGCCACCGGTGCCGACTACAAGGTGACCTTCACCGAAAACACCCCGGGCGCCGGCGTGTCGATTGCCGACACTGACCTGACGATCACCGACCCGGACAGCACCATGCTGACCGGCGCGACCATCGTGTTGACCAACCGTCAGGAAGGCGACGCGCTGAACCTGGGCAACAGCGTCAACGGCATCACCATCAATGCCAACAGCACCAACGGCACCGTAACCCTGACCCTGTCGGGCAACGCGACGCTCGCCGACTACATGCAGGCGATCAAGAACATCAGCTTCACCAACAGCAGTGAAGACCCGAGCACCGTGCCGCGGATCATCACCGTGACCGTGACCGATGGCGGCAACTACTCCAACACCGCGACCACCACGGTCAACGTGGTGGCGGTCAACGATGCGCCGGTTGCCGCGCCAGTCAACGTCACCGGCACCGAAGACACGCCGCTGATCCTCGGCTGGTCGACCTTCGGGGTGACCGACGTCGACAGCCCGGCCAGCAGCCTGGGGATCAAAATCACCCAACTGCCGGGCGAAGGCAAACTGCAGTACCTGGACGGTTCGACCTGGAAAGACGTCGCCAACAACCAGACCTTCAGCAAGGCTGACATCGACGCCGGCAAGCTGCGCTTCATGCCGGATGCCAACGAGTCGGGCGTCAACGGTTACGGCGGCACCGGCATGGGCAACAACCAGGCCGACTACGCACAGATCAAGTTCCAGCCAACCGACGGCCAACTGCTGGGCAACACCGGCACCGTGAAGATCGACATCACGCCAGTGGCAGATGCGCCGACCGTAAGCGTGGCCGACAACAGCGTGAAGTCCACCGGACTGGTCAAGGAAGTCTGGACCGGTCTGCCGGGCCTGGGCACCAACGGCAACGGCGCTGACTCGACCACGCTGAAAAACGTGATCGACGGCGCCGGCACCCCGAACTCCAGCACCAACGTGACCAACGTGCAGTCCGACGGCAGCGTCGCGGCAGGCACTGCGTCGAAAACCTCGGGCCTGATCTATCTGGAAGCCGGCAAGACCTACAGCTTCAGCGGTGTGGCTGATGACAGCCTGTTGATCACCATTGGCGGCAAGAGCGTGGCGTCGGGTACCTGGGGCGCGGGCGGCGCGATCAGTGGTTCGTTCACCCCGACCACCAGCGGCTACTACACCCTGGACATCTACCACCACAACCAGAGCGGCCCGGGCAGCTATGACGTGAACCTGTCGGTCAACGGCAGCACGCCAATCGACCTGAGCAGCGCCGGCGTGCCGATCTACACCGGCGTGCAGGATCTGGTGAACTCCGGCGTGACCGTCTCCGACCTGCACGGCACCAACGGCGAAGGCTATTACGACGGCTACAAACTCAACACCGGCGCCGAAGGCACCACGGTGAAACTGTCGGCGATCAACACCGCGCTGACCGACACCGACGGCTCGGAAACCCTGAGCGTGAAGATCAGCGGTGCGCCAGTGGGTTCGGTTCTCTCCGACGGCCATGGCCACAGCTTCACCGTCACCGCGAGCAACGGCGAAGCCAACGTCACCGGCTGGAGCCTCGGCAGCCTGACCGTGACCCCGCCAACCTACTACAACGGCCAGTTCAACCTGACCGTGACGTCGACTTCCACCGAGATGGTCGGCGGTTCGGCCAGCAGCACCGCGACCATTCCGGTCACCGTGGTGCCGGCGGTGTACAACGCGGTGGTCGGTACCTCTGGTGATGACACCTTCAACGGCACCGACGGCAACGACATCATGGTCGCCGACATCGGCGGTCTGACCGTGGTGCCGGGCACCAACTACAACATCGCGTTCATGGTCGACAGCTCGGGCAGCATGAGCACCTCGTCGATCAATGCGGCCAAGGACTCGCTGACCTCGGTGTTCAACACCCTCAAGCAAAGCCTGGGCGGCAGCAACTCGGGTACGGTGAACATCTTCCTGGTGGACTTCGATACCCAGGTCAACAAGTCGGTGTCGGTGAACCTCAACGACCCGAACGCGCTGACCAAGCTCAAAGCGGTACTGGACTCGATGTCGTCCGGCGGCGGCACCAACTACGAAGACGTGTTCAAGACCACGGCCAACTTCTTCCAGAGCACCGAAGCGCTGGCCAACACCGGGGCGAAAAACCTCACCTACTTCATCACGGACGGCCAGCCGACCTACTACCAGAGCGGCGAGCAGACCAACCCGACGCTGTACGGCAGCGTGAAGTTCGACAGTGTGGTGACGACCAGCAACTACAAGCTGGGCGATACCTTCAGCACGTACATCGACAGCACGCACTACCTGAGCATCAGTGCTGCCGGTGCTGCTGTTCTGCAAACGTATAAAAACGGCAGCTGGAACTGGAGCAGCCTGGGCACCGTTCACGCTCAGGGTGACGGCACTTACGAGCTGTCGAGCCTGGCGGGTACCGGCAACAGCACCACATCGGCCACCACCGACAACTCCAGCAGCAGCTTCGCCTTGCTCAGCGGTCTGTCGAATGTTGAAGCGATCGGTCTGAACAGCGGCGTGAGTCTCAACGACCTGAAACCGTACGACTCGGACAAGACCCCGCAAACCAACATCGATCCGAAGGACCTGGCCAACTCGATCATCGGCCACACCGAAGCGACGATGCCGGGCAACGACACCGTCAGCGGTGGCGACGGCAACGACATCCTGTTCGGCGATCTGGTGAGCTTCAACGGCATTGCCGGCGAGGGTTATCAGGCGATGCAAGCGTTCGTCGCGCAGCAGACCGGGGTCGATGTCAGCAAAGTCACCACCAGCAACGTGCACCAATTCATCACCGAGCACTATCAGCTGTTCGATGTGTCCGGAACGCATGACGGCAACGACACGCTGCTGGGTGGCGCGGGCAATGACATTCTGTTCGGCCAGGGCGGTAACGACGTCCTCGATGGCGGCAAGGGCAATGACATCCTGCTCGGCGGCTCCGGCAACGACACGCTGATCGGCGGCCAGGGCAACGACATCCTGATCGGTGGTTCCGGTGCCGACACCTTCGTCTGGAAAGCAGGCGACACCGGCAACGATGTGATCAAGGACTTCAATGCCAACGAAGGCGACCGCATCGACCTGCGCGATCTGTTGCAGGGCGAGACCGGCAGCACCATCGACAACTTCCTGAAGATCTCCACGGTCGACGGCGTGTCGTCGCTGCAAGTCAGCTCCGGCGGCAAGTTCAACTCCGGCGACGCGGCTGCGGCCACCCCGGACGTGACGATCAAACTGGAAGGCAACAACTGGTCGAGTGCCAACATTCACAACTTGATTGCCGGCAGCGATCCGACCATCAAGGTCGACCACAACAACAGCTGATGCGTGAACAAAACGGCCGTCCCTTGGGGCGGCCGTCACGTTTGCGACTATCGCACCGGTGACGATTTCGTCGCCGCACCGCATACTCGCGCGCAGTTGGCCTATGCTGCTGACAGCATGACGCTGGTTCTTTCTGAGGGATGCTCAATGTTTTACGTGCAACGCGATGCGCAGGGTCAGTTGATTCGCGCGGAAGCCGCGGCCTACGCCGAGGCCACGGAAACGCTGCCGGCCGACCACCACGAAATTCAGGCCTGGTTCGCCAACGCGGCCGTGGAAAACAGCCTCAAACAGCTCAAGCAGAGCGACTTTGAAATGATTCGGGTACTCGACGACCTGATTCAGGTGCTGACCCAGAAGGGCGTGATCCGCGTCACCGATCTGCCGCCGGCCGCACAGGCCAAGCTGATGGATCGAACCCAGGCGCGGGAAGCGCTGGGCGGGTTGAGCCAGTTGATCGATGATGAAGAAACCGGGCTGATCTGATCCGCGTTCTTCGGTGACGGGACAGTCCCCTTCGCGAGCAAGCCCGCTCCCACATTTGAAATGCATTCCAATGTGGGAGCGGGCTTGCTCGCGAAGGCTGATTTACCGACAACGAATGACCAACAGGTTATTTCCAGGGCTTGGGCTCACCCAACAACTGCCCCTGCACCCCATACAAGCCCATCTCGCGAATCACCG
Organism: Pseudomonas sp. NPDC087803; assembly: GCF_044742995.1. Lineage (NCBI taxonomy): Bacteria > Pseudomonadati > Pseudomonadota > Gammaproteobacteria > Pseudomonadales > Pseudomonadaceae > Pseudomonas > Pseudomonas sp. NPDC087803. The sequence continues at coordinate 17,652 of NZ_JBIUVO010000071.1, read as the reverse complement.
ACAACTCCCCCTCCGTCTCGACGCGTTCGGCAATCAACGGCAGATCAATGCTGTGCGCCGCACGCTGGATCGCCTCGATGAACAGGCGCTTGTCGCTCTCCTGATCGATCGCGCGAATGTAACTGCCATCAATCTTCAGATACGCCAGCCCCAGCCGCGCTAGGTTGCCGATCATGCTGAAGCGCCCGCCAAAGCGCTGCAGGCTCAGCGAGAAGCCCAGCTCGCGCAGACGCCGGGTCAACTGCTCCAGCACCGCTTGCTCCGGCAATTGCTCCTCGCCGATCTCTAGCGTCAGGCGCTCGCCGAGGTCGGAGTGCGCACGCAGAATCTCGAACACTTTGTTCAGGGCCTGCGAATCGGCCAGGGTTGCCGAAGACAGGTTCAGCGCCAGCGAATCCTCGTGCCCTTTCATCTGCTCCAGCACCCGCTCGAGCATCAGGCGGTCGAGTCGCGCAGTCCAGCCAAAACGCTCGAGCCACGGCAGGAAACGCCCGGCCGGGATGGTTTGGCCTTGCTCATCCAGCAACCGTGAGAGCACTTTGTAATGCAGCACCAATTGCGTGTCCTGGGCGGCCACCACCGGCTGGAAGTACAGCTCGAAACGCTGCTGATTCAGCGCCTGATCAAGCAACCGATGCCAGGCGTGGTGATCGTCACCGACATCCGCCACCAGGCTCTGATCAATGCACGCCCAGTTCTGCTCGCCCTGCCCTTCGGCCTGTGCCAGCGCCTGGTCGCCCAGGGTCAGTACCGCTTGCGGCGAATCACCGTGAGCGAACGGCGCGAGACCGATGGAGGCCACCGCCGGCACATCGGTGGCGCCCGTGGCATGCAGACTGCTCAAAGCACTGTCGAGGTTCTGCGCCAGTTGCAGCGCTTCTGCGCGTACCAGCCCCGGCGCCAGCACGGCGAACTCACCACCGCGAATGCGAGTGACGAGGTTCTGGGTTTCCGGGTATTTGGCGCATTCGCGGGACAGCTGCTCACCCACCGCTTTCAACAATTGGTCGGTGCGCTGGCCGCCCAGACGCTGATTGAGCCCGGCCAGATCCTTGACCCGCAACAGCAGCAGATAACCGGAACTGGCCTGCTCCGGGTTGCTCACCCGGTTGTGCAGTTGCATCTCGAAATAACGCCGGTTGGCCAGCCCGGTGAGATTGTCCTGATAGGACTCGGCGCGCAGCTTTTCACTGCGCTCGGCCTGCTCCTGGAACAGCGCCTTGAGCTTTTCGACCATCTGGTTCATCGCCTGCACCACGCGCCGCAGTTCAGGGGTGCGCGGCAGCTCCGGCAGGCTGAGGAATTCGCGGCGGGCGATAGCGTGGGACTGCTTGACCATGTAATCGAGCGGGCGCAATTGCCGGCGCAGCAGCAGCGCGCCGAGCACCGCACTGACCGCGCCGCACAGCAGCAGCCAGCCGAGGCTGCCCAGCGCGCTCTGCCACAGCTTGGCCACGGCAAACATCGGGTGGCTGACCACCTCGACCCGCGCCGCCTGCTCCCAGCCACGGCTGACCAGCGCGTCGCCTCCGGCCGGCTCCAGACCGATCAGTTTGACGAACCAGTCGGGCACATTGCTCACCGCCGGAATCCCGTTGCGCTCGACGATGGTCTGGTCGGTCTTGAGATCGACCACGCGGATGCTCGCGTAATAACCGCTGTCGAAAATCGAACTGACCAGCAACTCGACCATCGCCGGGTCGTCGATATTCGGCGTCAGCGACAACGCCAGCGCCGTGGCGGCGTCCTGGGCGTGAGAGCGCAGCTGGTTGACGTACTGGGTGCGCGAGCTCTCCAGACTGACCATGAAGCTGCCGGTGAAGGCGACCACCAGGAACAGACAGATAGCGATCAACAGCTGTTTGAACAAAGACATCTGAGCGCGTGCTCCTAGTTAGTCGTTTCGACCGGGAAACCTTCGGCCTGCATTTTCTTCAGCACATCCTGCCAGCGCGACAGGCGTTTGGTGTCACCGACCTTTTTGTTGCCCTTGGCCCCCGGCAGGTACAGACCTTCAGCATTGAAAGAGTAGACCGGCAGCAAATCGGTTCGCTGGGACGCCGGCTGGATCGGATCGATCAGGCTGTCGAGCACCAGCGGCATGGCATCGGGGGTGGCGTAGTAAGTCAGCACCATGTGCGCGCGATTCTGGCGCAGGGCCTTGACGTAGGTGATGCGCAGCTTGTCACTCGAGACCCCGAGATGGCGCAGGCTGAAATACTTGGCGATCGCGTAGTCTTCGCAATCGCCGGCGCCTTTCCACAACGCTTCGATGGGCGTCTCCCAATAATCGACCTGACCCCACAGATCGATATCCTCTACATAACGCACCTGTTTGTTGAAAAACAGGTTCACCACTTTGAGCTTTTCCAGCTCGCTGACCTGTTTCTGCGTGGCCAGCAGGTTCTGCCAGGCGTCGATCCGCTGCTGCCCGGCACCCAGCGGGCCGTATAGCGCGGTGGCTTTGCGACTGATCGCGGAAAAATCCCAATCGGCATGCAGGCCGCCCAGCATGAAGCCGGCCAGCAGCAGTGCGCAGCCTAGCCAGCGCAGAGTCCGGGGGATCGCGAAACGTACCGCCACAGCAGGTTTCCAGGGGGCAGGAAGGAAAGCGTTTGATGGTGAAGCTTAGCCCGACAAAAAACAATGGCACCCTGAGATCATCGCCGGCGCGCTAAACTGATTGCCGGGACCGCAACCTCTACACGGTTTGACAACCTGTAGAGCAATCACTAGTGTCCTTGGATCCAAATTCCGTGGTCATTCAGGGTGAGTAGTTGTGACACAGAAGCCCAAACCGCTGCACAGCATCAAAGTCGATGGGCCGATCCCTGCACACCTTGCCCGGTCGATTATCGAAGAGACCCTGCGCTCGGCGATCCTTGATGGCCGCTTGCCGTGCGGCACCGCCCTGCGCCAGCAGGACCTGGCCGACCTGTTCGGGGTCAGCCGCATGCCGGTGCGCGAAGCGTTGCGCCAACTCGAAGCCCAGGAACTGCTCAGCGTGACCACCCACAAGGGTGCCGTGGTGGCGCCGCTGATCCAGGGCGATGCCACCGAAACCTACGAATTGCGGATCCTGCTCGAAGCCGAAGCCATGCGCCAGTCGATCCCGCTGCTGACCAGCGCCGATTACGAGCTCGCCGCCGGCTACATTGCCGAACTTGAAACCGAACACAACTACGCCGAGATCGGCCGGCTCAATCGCCTGTTCCACATGGCGCTGTACAGCAAGGCGCCGAATAAACGTCTGCTGCGCCTGGTGGAAGACGGGCTCAACGAAGAAGAACGCTTCCTGCGCTTCAACCTCGAGGCCATGGGCCTGGGCAAGCTGTCCCAGGACGACCACCGGGCCATGCTGCAAGCCGCTCGCGAGCGAGATGTCGAACACTCGATCAAACTGCTTGAACAGCACCTCAACCGTGGCGTCGAGGTCATTACTCGCTACCTCGCCACCCCGGCGGGACAAACACGCAAGGCGTCGCACTGACTCGAAGCGTGACGAATAACCTGCTTACAAATCCCTGATCGGTCTGCCGCGAATCAACGTGGCAGATCGACTTCCCCGCTCTAACCTCCCTGCGCCGGGTCGCCCGAAAACTGCCTCCTGTGGTCGATGAATCGGCCATAGCCGTGGCGACGATTTACCCGCACTCTTGAACTGCCAACCCTTTATAGAACGGGCGATGCGCCGCACGGTCGGCGCAATCCCCGCACCAAGAACCTACGGAAGGAGTCTTGCCACGGGAAAAAGGAAGTCGCGGCGCCGTTCCCGGCCAACTTCCGCCCCCTCAAAAACATTTAATTTCATTAGTTAGAAAGTTACTTCGAGTGAGGCATTCACTCTGTTTATTCGATTTTGATCTTGATTGATCGAAAGGAGTAACTACGCCCAAATAAAACTTATGCAAAGAGTTTTATTAGAACAGCTCACCCCTGAAAAACATCAAACTTAAAATAATTGAAATTAGTACTTGTTAATTAACTTTTCGACGTATAAGTTTTTCTTCGCCAGGCAGTAACGCCTGCTCCTGAAAGGTTCCGCTCCCCAATAAACAGGCGCCACGCCGCTGAATCCAGCGCAACATTCATAACAACGCACTTTGATTGTGCAGAACGAGGCAGACACACGCCCATACATTAACTATCACTTTCCGCCCCATTGTTTTCGCAGTTGCAAGAGCCGTTTCATTTCATATCAATGATAAAGGACATCATGATGTCGACTAAGAACCAACTCGCCCTGAAGAAAGCCGAACTCAGTATTCATCCGATCTTTTCCGAGATCACTTCGTTACCGGTATTGCGCCGTTTCATGGAGACCCACGTATTTGCCGTGTGGGACTTCATGTCGCTGACCAAGCGTCTGCAACAGGAGCTGACCTGCACCCGTCTGCCCTGGTTGCCGCCGCGCGATCCCCACGCCGCACGCCTGATCAATGAAATCGTGCTCGGCGAAGAATCGGATGATCGCCTGACCCAGGGCCATTACAGCCATTTCGAACTGTACCTCGACGCAATGCGGGAAATCGGCGCCAGTACCACTGCGGTGGAACGCTTTGTCGCGCTGCAACAAGAGGGCGTGAGTTACGACATCGCGCTGCAAAGCGTGGACGTCGACCCGGCCGCTGCGCAGTTTGTCCGCGACACCCTGCACACCGCCCTGCATGCGCCCGGTCACAGTGTCGCGGCGGCGTTTCTGCATGGTCGCGAGAGTGTGATTCCGACGATGTTCCAGCGCATTCTCGATGACTGGGGGATCGGCATCGAACAGGCGCCGACCTTTCGCTATTACCTGGAGCGCCACATCGAGGTCGACTCCGAAGATCACGGCCCGGCGGCGGAGCAACTGCTGGAACGGCTGGTCGATGGCGATCCGCAGCGTGCAGCCGAGGTTTATGCCAGCGCCATCGCGGCGGTGCAAAGCCGCATCGCGCTGTGGGATGGCCTGCGCCTGAGCATGCGTGCGCCCTTGGCGGAGGTGGCCCAATGAACGCCGCCGACTATCAATCCTTCGCCGACGCCTGGGAAACACGCGCCACCATCCGCACCCGGCCACGGCGGGTGCTGGAAGACGATGAGCGGCTGATCTATCCGCTGAGCCGCCAGCCGCTGGTACTCAGCGAAACCTTCCTGCGTGAATGCCCGCAGCAGCGTGATTTTGCCCTGGTGCAGACGCTGTACAAGTTCATCAACGACGTGGTGATTTTCGAGACCGAAATCGTCGACCGGACCGCTCGCGCCATCGCCAAGAATCGCTTCGCCGTACCCTTCCCGTTCGCCTGCCGCTACGACGCCATGACCGTGGTGGTGGACGAGGATTACCACGCGCTGGTGGCGATGGACTTCATGCAACAGACCGTGGCCATGACCGGCATCGAACCGATCGAACTGCCCACTGAAATCGAACTGAGCCGGGCTATTCCGGCCGCTGTGGCCCTGGCCCCCGAACACCTGCGCAGCGCGGTGGAGTTGATCTGCGTGGCCATCGCCGAGAACACCGTGACCGGCGATGTCGCGGCGTTCGCCCGCGACGATACGGTCAAGCCGTCGATCAAAGGCCTGATGGCCGATCACTTGCTCGACGAGGGCCGACACTCCAGCTTCTGGGCGCGCATGGTGCACATCTATTGGCACACCGCCAGTGAGGCGGACCGGCAAACCATCGCGCAGATCCTGCCGGTATTCATCGGCCATTACCTGACCAACGACATCCAGAAGTCCTTCGATCTGCGTCTGATCGACGCCTTGCCGGTGAGTGATGCGATCCGCCGCTCGCTCAAGGACGAGATGGCCGGACTGGCCTTTCCGATCAATCGCCACCATCCGCTGGTGGGCAACATCGTGCGCTTTTTCCACAGCAGCTCGCTGCTCGACACGCCATGCGTGCAGCACGCCCTGCGTGACTATCTGGTTTGATGAGGAGGCCGACATGAGACGTCTCGACATTTTGCTGATTGGCGCCAGCCAGGCCATGACCGACCTGGCGCAGGAACTCGAACAACACGGTCACTCCTTGCTGCGCAGCGGCGCCGCGCAATCGCCGGTGGATCTGATCATCGACGATGGTTTCATTGGCGCCGGTGATTTCTGCGCCATCCCGCACCTGCATTTGCGCCTGGGTATCGCTGCGCCGAGCCTTGGCGGTTTGCCGATGCTCGACCTGCTGTGCTTCATTGGCTCATCACTGATCAGCCGCGTGCCGATTGGCGATGAATCGTCCGGCAACGGTCAGGCACTGCGCCAGCGAGTGCTGACGCTGGTGGTCGACGAAGTTGCGCTGCTGGTCAGCCGTTTCTCCCGCGATGCCGAGTATTTCCAGCAGGCATTGCCGGCCACGGCGCCGGACTTCGAACAGGTGGAGGACCTGTCGTTTCTCGACAGTCTGGCTTACGTCCATCGCTTCAACGCCACGGCGCATCCGGCATTGTTGCAACAGGCACAGACGCCGCTGATCGAGCGCCTGCAACAGAGTCTGATCGCGCACGCCGAGCGACCGGCGCTGCAGCTGGCCGAGCAGTCGCTCAGCTACCGCCAGTTGCACGCCCACAGCCGTGCGATCCAGCAGCGTCTGCAACCGCTGCTCGAGCAGCATCCGCAGCCGTGGATCGTCGGTATCTGCCAGCCGAAAAGTCCGGCGCTGTTCGCCTCGATTCTGGCGGTGCTCGGCAGTGGCGCGGTGTATCTGCCGCTGGAGCCGAGCCATCCGTTGCAACGCCAGCAATACATCCTGCAAAACGCCGGCGCGGTGTTGTTGCTGCACGACGGCGAGCATCCGCTCGGTGAGTCGATGCCCGGGCTGGATGTCAGTCAAATCGACCCTGCCGATGCAGATCTCGGCCTGCCGCTGATGCGTCAGCGCCCGGCGCTTGAAGCACCGTGCATGGCGCTCTACACATCGGGCACCACCGGGCATCCGAAAGGTGTGCTGCTGAGCCAGGCGAACCTTGCGCACTTCACCGCGTGGTACGCCGATTACGTGCAGTTGCGCGCCGAGAGTCGGGTGTTGCAGTTCTCCTCGCTGAGCTTCGATTCTTCGCTGATCGACATCTTCCCCAGCCTGCTGCAGGGCGCCGAGCTGGTGGTGCCGGATGACACGCAACGGCGCGATCCACTGCAACTGGTGGCGCTGATCCGCCGTCGGCAACTGAGCCACGCGTTCCTGCCGCCGGCGCTGCTGAGCATCCTGCCATTGGAGCAATTGCAAGGCGTCGAGGTGATGACCGGTGGCGACGTCTGCGAGCCCTTCGTCATCGAGCAACTGACCCGGCAGGGCAAGTTGCACAACCTCTACGGCCCCACCGAGGCGACGGTGCTGATTACCGCTCGCCAGCTCAAGCCGGGTGACAGCAACCGCACCCTCGGCGCACCGATTGCCAACAGTCAGGTGCTGATCCTCGATGACGATCTGCAACCGGTGCCGGAGCACACCGTAGGCGAATTGTTCATCGTCGGCCCCGGCGTCTGCCTCGGTTATCTGAACAATCCGCAGCAGACCGCCGAGCGTTATCTGACCCTGCCACTGCCGCACGGCGAGACCTTGCGTGCCTACCGCAGCGGCGACATGGCCAAGTGGGGCGAACACGGGATCGAGCTGTGCGGACGGCGTGACAATCAGGTGAAGATCCGTGGTTTCCGGGTCGAGCCGGAAGAGATCGAACGCTGCCTGCGCGAGAGCCAGTTGTACCGTCAGGTGGCGGTAGTAATCGACAACCAGCGGCGGATTCTTGCGTTCCTTGCGCAGCCGCAGTCGGACGCTGCCCGCGATCAATTGAGAGCGCATGCCCAGCAGTTTCTGCCGGACTACATGCAACCGGTGGCGTGGACTGAACTGGCGCACATGCCCTTCGCCAGCAACGGCAAGGTCGACCGCAAGGCGTTGCTGGAGCTGCCGGTGAGCGTGCAGGACAGCGGCCCGAAATGCCTGCCGGCAAACGCCGACGAAGCGCTGCTGCTGGAGATCTGGGCGGAACTGCTGGAGCTGCCGAGCAGCGATATTTCCACCGACGAGAGTTTCTTCAACCTCGGTGGGCATTCGATTCTGCTGTCGCGGATGTTGCTGCGCTTGCGTGAGGAATTCGGGCGCAGCATCTCGATCAACCGCTTCATCGAGCTGCCGACGATTATCAAACTCGCGACGCTGGTACGCGGCACCGATGACAGCGCGGTGCTCAGCGCCCAAGCCATGGCCGACGCCGAGCGCCCGCTGAACATCGAGCCGCTGCCGATCAGTCGCCTGGGCGATGTGCACAAGGTGATCGTCACCGGCGCCAACAGTTTTGTCGGCGTGCACATCGTCGAAGCGCTGCTCGGTTGGGGCGCCAGCGAGGTGGCGTGTCTGGTGCGTGACGGTGGCGGGCAAACGGCGGCGCAGCGTTTTGCCCAGGCATTGCGCGAGAACCGTCTCGAGCACTTGGATCTGAGTCGGGTGCGAATCTATTCGGCAGACCTCACCCGCCCGCAACTGGGCCTGGCCGACGACGATTATCAGCGCCTCGATCGCGAGTTCGGCGCGCTGGTGCACAACGCCGCCAACGTCAACCACGTGCTCGATTACGAGTCACTGGCAGCGGATAACGTCGAGCCGATTTTCGAGCTGCTGCGCCTGTGTGAAGGGCGTAGCAAAAAGGTCTTCAACTTTGTCTCGACGCTGTCCGCTTCCAGCACCGTCGATAGCGAAGGCCGCGTGCTCGAATTGCCCGCCGCGCCGACGCCGCCGATCTACATCCGCAACGGCTACAACCTGTCGAAGTGGGTCGGCGAGCGCGTCCTCGAACGGGCGCGTGAGCGTGGGGTGTGGGTCAACCTGTATCGCCCCGGCAACATCAGTTTCAACAGCCTGAGCGGCGTCTGCCAGCCGCACAAAAACCGTTTGATGCTGATGCTCAAGGGCTCGATCCAGCTCGGTCAGGTGCCGGCCTTTGCGCTGAATTTCGACCTGATGCCGGTGGACTTTCTCGCCCGCTTCATTGCCTTCCACGCCAGCCGTTATTCGACCGAAAGAGCGGTGTTCAACCTGCACAACCCCGAACCGCTGAGTTGGGATGCCTACGTCGCTTCGTTCCGCGAAACCGGCAGCGAGTTCTCGCTGGTCAGCGTCGCCGACTGGCAGCAGCAACTGGGCCGGGTCGACGCCGACAACGCGCTGTTCGGCGTACTCGGCTTCTACCTCAACGGCTTCGAGGAGGACATCGGCGACATCTCCCTGATCGGCCACGCCAACGCCGAAGCCGGCGTGCAGCAGATGGGCGCGCAGTACCCGGAAAAATCCGCGGCGCTGCTGCGTCGCGGCTGCGATTACCTGAAACAGATCAACTTCATCTGATTCATCAAAAAGGAGCAACACCATGAGCAATCTGCAACCCGACACCCTGATCAAAAACCCGCATGGCTGCCACGTTGTGTCTTCGGTGGAAGTGCCGGCGGACGCGGCGCAAGTCTGGGCGGTGGTCGGCAACTTCGCGGGCTTCGACCGCTTCATTCCGGCGCTGTCGCACATCGAAATGACCGGCGAAGGCGTGTCCTCGCTGCGCAAGAAATTCTTCAAGGACGGCAACGTGGTGGTCGAGCAACTCAACTCCCGCGATGAGCAGGCACGGGCCATGACCTGGACCACGATCTACAACACTTTGGGTGTGGCGAATTTGTGGGCGGCGATGAATGTGGAATCGCTGGGGGCGGGGAAGTCGCGGGCGACCTGGACGATCATTGCCGAGCCGGCATCAGGTGGGGCGCAAGCGCTGCCGGGGTTCAAGGATTTCGTGCAGGGGTTTGCCGATGATGCGATGGGGAATGTGTTGAAGCTGTTTGTATAAGGCTTCAGTTTACCGGTGATTGCACCGCCGCTATCGCTGGCAAGCCAGCTCCCACAGGTTCCAGGTCGGTCACAGATGTTGTGTTCGCCAGAAATCCTGTGGGAGCGGGCTTGCCCGCGATGAACGATAACGCGGTCTGCTTGACGTCAGATCTTGAAGCTGTCCACCAACTGCTTCAACCGGTTGGCCTGCTGCGACAACGCATCGCAATCCTTCAATGTTTCATTGAGGTTGGCCACGCTTTGCTGGTTCAGCAGGTTGATCTGGTTGACGTCGACGTTGAGGGTTTCCACCACCGCCGTCTGCTCTTCGGTCGCGGCGGCCACCGACTGGTTCATGCCGTCGATTTCGCCGATGCGCTGGGTCACGCTGACCAGACGCAGACCGGCCTGATTCGCCACTTCCACGCTCTCTTCGCTGGACGCCTGACTGGCGTTCATGGTGGTCACTGCTTCACGGGAACCGACCTGCAAGGAGGTAATCATCTTGTGGATCTCTTCCGCCGACTCCTGGGTGCGGTGGGCGAGGTTACGCACTTCGTCCGCCACCACCGCAAAACCGCGTCCGGCTTCACCGGCACGGGCCGCTTCGATGGCCGCGTTGAGCGCCAGCAGGTTGGTCTGCTGCGAGATGCCTTTGATCACATCAAGGATGTGGCCGATGTTGTCGGTGCTGGCGTTGAGGGTTTCGATCTGCGTGCACGACAGGCTGATCTTCTGCGACAGCTCGGTCATCGCCTGAATGGTCTGCTCGACCACCTGACGACCATCATCGGCCTGCTCGCTGGCGCCACTGGCGTGCTGCGAAGCATCGGCAGCGTTGCGGGCGATTTCCTGAGTGGCGGCGCCCAACTGGTTGATCGCGGCGGCCACGCTGTTGGTGCGCGCACTTTGTTCGTCGGAGCCGATGATCGAGGCGTTGGACGACGCCATCACCCGTTGCGACAGGTCGTGTACATGACGGGTGGCCGACGACACTTCGGAAATCGACGCATGAATGCGCTCGACGAACTGGTTGAACGAGCTGCCCAGTTCGGCGAACTCATCCTTGCCTTCCACGACCAGACGCCGGGTCAAGTCGCCTTCGCCTTGGGCGATGTCTCGCATCGCGCGGCCCATGGTGGTCAGCGGACGCATCAGGACATTAATCAGCAGGCTCAGCAGCAGCGCAATCGCAGCGACCGCGACGAACATCGCGATCAGCGCTGAAGTGCGGAACTGGCTGAGGGCGGCGTAGGCCTTGTCGCGATCAATCGACAGACCGATGTACCAGTCGGCATTCGGCAAATCGCTGACCGGGGTGAACGACAGAATGCGTTCCTGGCCGTTGAGCACCACGTTCTGGTTGCCTTTCTCGATGCGCACGCCGGAATTCGGGTAGATGTCCTTGAGGTTCTTCATCACCTGGTCTTTGTCCGGGCTGACGATCACCTGACCGTCGCCGCTGACCAGGAATGCGTGGCCGAGGCCACCGAAGTCCACCGAGTTGATGATCTTCACCAGGGTTTCCAGGCTCAGGTCACCGCCAACCACACCCAGCAGTTCGCCATTCTTTTTCACCGGCATGGCGATGGTCACCACCAGACCACCGACCGCCGCCATGTAAGGCGGCGTCAGCATGGTTTTGTCAGCAGCGACGGCTTGCTTGTACCAAGGGCGCTGACGCGGGTCGTAGCCGTCCGGCATCTTCGCATCAGGGCGTTGGGTGAACACACCGTTGGCCTGACCGACGTAAGTGAACTGGAAGTTCGAGGTGAAGGCCGGTTGATCAACCAGCCCCGGGAAATCGGCGTCCTTGCCCTGATGGGCTACGTTTTGTGCGAGGTTTTCCAGCACCAGGATTCGCCCGCTCATCCAGTTCTGCACGCTGCTGGCGGTCAGATCGCCGGCCTGCTGCACGGACGACTGGAGGTTCTGGCGAATGGTGTTTCGCTGCAGATAGTCGTTGTAGAGGGTGAACAAAGCGAAAGCCAGGACCACGACGCCCGAGGCGGCCAACAGGATTTTATGGCTGAACTTGAGATTCATTTCATGGGACTTCTTATGCAAAAGTGGGGATGCGTTCCGGGATGCAACATTCCATGTACAGCGCAGGCGGCGTTCTGACGACCGCTCTACTTTGGTGCGCGCATGTCTCACCAGTCTGTCGGCACGGTTTGCGGAAATCTTAGGGCTGCGTGGGAAATGCCCGACATTTCTGTCAGATTCCCGCCGAACGGTGTGCCAGAGCGTTCGCCACAAAGTTTTTCTGCTGGTTATCCGAGCGGAGGTTGCAAAATTCCCAGCCCTTGATAAAAATGCGAGTAATTATCATTTGTGACGTTCGGGCTGTCGCGTTCATGTCCTCACCTGAGTTTGCAGTGCAGGCGCTTTACAGTAGTCATCACGGCTGGCTCAACGCCTGGCTGCGGGCGCGGCTGGGCAATGCCGCGGATGCGGCGGATCTGGCCCAGGACACTTTCGTACGCCTGCTACAACGTACCGAACGCCTGGAACTCAAGGCGCCGCGCGCATTTTTACGCACCATCGCCCGCGGCCTGGTGATCGATCATTGGCGTCGGGAAGAAATCGAACGCGCCTATCTCGAAACCATCGCCCATTGGCCCGAAGCCGAAACCCCAAGCGCTGAAGCCCGCGCGCTGGTGATCGAACTGCTCGAAAGCATCGCGCGCATGCTCGAAGGATTGCGGCCGAAAGTCCGTCAGGCATTTCTGCTGGCGCAGTGCGAAGGTTTGACGCACAAGCAGATCGCCGAACAGATGGGCTTGTCCCTGCGTTCGGTCGAACGCTACGTCGCCGATGCGCTGTATCACTGCTACGTGTTGCGGTACGAGGCCTGATGCCTGTGGATAACCTCTCAGCCGGGCGCCGCGCCGAGCCGCAGCAACAGGTGGTCAAACAAGCCATTCACTGGTTGCTGCGACTGCGCAACAACCATGGCAACTCGCGCCTGAGCCGCCAGTGCGAAGCCTGGCGCGCCGAACATCACGAGCATGAACTGGCCTGGCAGCGCGTGCAGTCGCTGCAGGCCGAGCTGAGTCATAACCTGCGCGCCGTGCCCGGCGCACAGGTGGCGTTCAATACCCTGGAAAACAGTGCGCAGGGACTGGGGCGGCGGCAGGCCTTGAAACTGCTGTCCGGCGCCGTGCTGATGGGCTCCGCAGCGTGGCTGGCCAAGGACACTTCCGCCTGGCAGCAGTGGCGCGCTGATTACGCTACGGCAACCGGCGAGCGCCGCGGCTTTCAGTTGCCTGACGGCACACGGATCGAACTGAACACTGCCAGCGCAGTGGATCTGGATTACACCGCGCAACAGCGCCTGATCACCCTCAACCGTGGCGAAATCATCGTCACTTGCGGCGGCAACGATGAAGGCGCGACGTTCAACCGGCCGCTCAGCGTGCAAAGTCGTCACGGGACTTATGAGCCAAACAATGCCCGCTTCATCCTGCGTCAGGACAGCGATTGCACGCGGCTCACCGTCAGCTCCGGGCACGTCGCCATCCACAGCGGCGGCGTCTCGGTTGAGGCCAGCGCAGGGCAGACCTATCTGGTCGATCACCGTCAGGTACGTCCGGCACCGCCTCTGGACATGGATGTCGGCGCCTGGGTCGACGGCTTGATCGTCACCCGCAACATGCGTCTCGGGGATTTCCTCAGCGAAGTCGGACGCTACCGTCAGGGGTTTCTGACCTGTGCGTCGGACGTCGCCGACTTACGCCTGTCCGGGGTGTTCCGACTGCAAGACACGGACAAGCTGCTGGCGATCCTGCCGCAAACCCTGCCGGTACAGCTGCGCTATCGCACACGGTGGTGGGTGACCCTGGAGCGGGTGGTCTGAATTTTATTTTGGCGGGTTTTCCGGGCAAGTCCGGCTTAGTCAGTAAGCACTTCAACTCAGCCTTTGCGACTGCCCACGGAAACCTACAATGACTGTCCGCCTCACCTGTAAGAATTCGCTGAATTTCACCGCCGAATCGGGCCTACTGCGCCAAGCCATTCGCGCCGCCCTGCTGTCCACGGTTTTGGGCGCCGGCGCGCTGCCCGGCCTGAGCCTTGCCGCCAATGCCAGTGAAGCAAGCAGCCAGCGCTACAACATCGGCGCCGGCCCGCTGGGCGAAGCGCTGAACCAGTTTGCACGCCAGGCCGGCATCACCTTGTCGATGACTCCGCAGCAAACACAGGGCCGGCAGTCTCCGGGCGTACAGGGCGAATATTCCACCGATCAGGCGTTGAGCCATTTGCTGGGCGGCTCGGGTCTGGAAGCGGTCAGCCAGGACGGCAGCAGCTACATCCTGCATTCCGTCAGCGAAACCGAGGCACTGGCACTGCCGACCACCGATATCAAAGGTTTCGCCCTCGGTAACGCGTTGGGCAGCATGGAAGGCTACAACGCCACCCACAGCCAGATCGCCACCAAAACCAGTACCGCGCTGCTGGAAACCTCGCAAAGCGTATCGGTGGTGACCCGCGAACAAATGGACGATCAAGGTTCGCAGACCGTCTCCCAGGCGATGCGCTATACCCCCGGTGTGCTGACCAATCCTTACGGCGCGACCCATCGCTACGATTACGTGGCGATGCGCGGTTTCAACGACGGTTCGGTGGACAACATTTACCTCGACGGCCTCAAGTCGATGGGCGACAGCGGCACCTACAGCACCATGCAGGTCGATCCGTATTTCCTTGAGCGCGTGGATATTCTCAAAGGCCCGTCGTCGGTCTTGTATGGCCGCAGTTCGCCCGGTGGCCTGGTGGCGCTGACCAGCAAAAAGCCGTTGTACGAGGCCTATCATCAGATCCAGGCCACGGTTGGTACCCAAGGCCAGCGCGGGGTCGGTTTTGACTTCAGCGGCCCGGTCGATGACGACAAACGCATTGCCTATCGTCTGACCGGTTTGACGGATCAGTCTGACACGCAGTTCGACCACAACCAGGAAAAACGCTTCGCCCTCGCCCCGACCCTGAGCATCGACTTCAACGAAGACACTTCGCTGACGCTGCAGGCGTATCTGCAGCACGATCCGGATGGCGGCTACCACGGTGGCGTGCCGGCGGACGGCACGATTCACCAGCGCAACGGCAACCGTATCTCGCCGCACTTCTTCGAGGGTGAGCCGGGAGTTGACGGGTACTCGCGGGATCAACAGTCGTTCGGCTATCAGTTCGAACATCGTTTCAACGACGTCTTCACGGCGCGGCAGAATTTCCGTTACCTCGACTCAAAAGTAAACATGGATCAGGTCTACGCCTACGGCTGGACGACGCCAACCAGCAACGAACTGAACCGCTATTACACCGGCGGCGATGAACGCCTGCATGCGTTCATCGTCGACAACATGCTGCAGGCGGAATTCTTCACCGGTGCAAGCAAGCACACCGTGTTGCTGGGCGCCGATTATCAACGGCGCAAAACCGTGGTCGACTGGACCAGCGGCGGTCTGGCGCCGATCAATGCGTTCAATCCGGTGTACGGCAACGCGGCGATCGACATGTACGGCGAGACCAGTTATCTGCGGCGCCTGGAGCAGACCGGCGTGTACCTGCAAGACCTGATCGAGATGGACCAGTGGCGCTTCTCGCTGGGCCTGCGCCAGGACTGGGTCGAGACTTCGGATGAAAACCGTATCGCCGAAGCTGGCCGTCCGGTCGGTACTGAAATCAATGACCGTCGCACCAAACTGACCGGCCGTGCAGGCGCGTTGTATCTGTTCGAGAACGGCCTGGCGCCGTACATCAGCTACTCCGAGTCGTTTAACCCGAACTCGTATGCCGACAGCGCTGGCAATCCTCTGCCTCCGACCGATGGCACACAGTGGGAAGTCGGCCTGAAGTATCAACCGCCGGGCACCGACAACCTGTTCACCGCCTCGCTGTTCCGGATCGATCAGGAAAATCTGGCGACCAAGCTGCCACAGGAAAACTTCTACCGCGCTGTCGGCGCCGTCCGCTCGCAAGGCCTGGAGCTGGAAGCGCACATGCAATTGACCGACAACCTGAAGGTGCTCGGCAGCTACACCTTCACCGACATCGAGTACTCGAAGTCGATGGTCAGCACCCTGAGCACACCGACTGCCGTGATCGAGAACAAAGGCAACTCGCCGACCCAGGCGCCGCGGCACATGGCATCGTTGTGGGCGGACTACAAGTTCGACAGCGCGGCACTCGATGGCCTGCGTCTGGGCGGCGGTGTGCGGTATGTCGGTTACAGCTGGGCCGATGCCGAGAACACCCTGAAGGTGCCGTCCTACACCTTGTTCGACGCGTCGATCGGCTATGACTTGGGCAAAGTCGGTCTGAAGGGCGTCGATGTACGCCTGAACGCGAATAACCTGACCAACGAATCCTACGTGGCCTCCTGCGCCAGTCTGAACTTCTGCTACATGGGCGAAGAGCGCAACGTCGCCGCCACGGTCAGCTATCAGTTCTAAACCTTTGCCTTGTGCATAAAAAAGCCAGCCCCTGTTTTCAGGGGCTGGCTTTGGCGTCTCTGTGGGGAAATTTTTCATGCGTGGATTGTTGGTGGTATTGCATCGCTACATCGGCTTGGCGACGGCGGTGTTTTTGCTGCTGGCCGGGATCACCGGGAGCATTCTGGCGTTCAATCATGAGTTGGATGAGTGGTTGAATCCGCAGTTTTATACGGCTTCTTTCGAGGGTCAGCGTTTGCCTCCCGGGGCTTTGGTCGACGCGGTGCAAACCACGCATCCGAAGTTGCAGGTCTGGTACATGGAGTATCCGCAAGAGGCGGGGCATACCGCCATGTTGGCGGCGGTGCCGCGCAATGATCCGGCAACCGGCAAACCCTTCGATGAGCGCAATCAGGTGTTCTACCTGGATCCAGTGAATGCCGAGCAGAAAGGCCAGCGCTACTGGGGCGAGTGCTGCTTTGCGCGGGAGAACTTCATTCCGTTCATTCTGGAGTTTCATTACAACCTGACACTGCCCGGCAACTGGGGCTTGTGGTTGATGGGCCTGGTGGCCAGCGCCTGGGTGATCGACTGCTTCATCGCGCTGTGGCTGACGCTACCCCGTGGTAAACCGTTCTGGAAGAAGTGGTCGGCGGCCTGGAAGATCAAGGGCGGGCACGCTTACCGGCTCAACTTCGACCTGCATCGCGCGGGGGGACTGTGGATGTGGTTGCTGTTGCTGCCGATCGCGATCAGCAGTGTCGCAATGAACTTGCCGAGTCAGGTGTTCAAACCGGCAGTATCGTTGTTTTCGCCAATTGAACCGAGCGTGTATGAAGCTCGCGGGCGAATGCCTCCTTCGGAGTTGGGAGTGACACAGTTGAGTTATCAACAGGCGTACGAGAGGGCATTGCAGGAGGGGAAAAGGTTAGGGCTGACAGCGGCGATCGGGGAGTTGTATTACAGCTTTGAGTACAACTTCTACGGTGCAGGATTCGGGCAACACGACACTCAAGCGCATGGCAAATCCTGGTTGTTCTTCCACGGCACTGACGGGCGATTATTAGGACAGGAGATCGCCGGCAGAGGGACTTGGGGGGAGCGGTTTTACCGATTGCAGTTACCGATACATGGCGGACGGATCGTTGGCTTTACCGGGCAAGTGATCATCGCGGTATTGGGTATTGTCATTGCTGGGTTGTCAGGGACTGGCGTCTACATCTGGTGGCGCAAGTGGCAGGCCCGACGTATCAGCAAGGCTCGCAAAACGGTCTGATTTTGGCAGCCCTGAAACGACAAAACCCCTGTCTGCGTTAGCAGACAGGGGTTCTGAAATTTAATCTTGACGATGACCTACTCTCACATGGGGAAACCCCACACTACCATCGGCGATGCATCGTTTCACTTCTGAGTTCGGGATGGGATCAG
>NZ_JBIUVO010000070.1:0-25584 GCF_044742995.1 Pseudomonas sp. NPDC087803 | reverse complement strand
CTGGGCGATGTGCCCGGCGTCTCGCATCTTCAGGTAGATCTGGCTCGACAGCTCACGGTTTTCTTCGGCGTGAGTGGAGTGGAAGTTGTCGAAGTCGACCAGGAACACGGCAAAGTCGGCGCTGTGTTCAGCCTGCACGTTGGCGATCAGTTGTTCCGGGGTGATGCCTTCCTTTTCCGCGCGCAGCATGATCGCCGAACCGTGGGCGTCGTCGGCGCAGACATAAATGCATTGATTGCCGCGATGCTTCTGGAAGCGCACCCACATATCGGTCTGGATGTATTCCAGCATATGGCCAAGGTGAATCGAACCGTTGGCGTAGGGCAGGGCGCTGGTGACGAGGATCTTGCGTGGTTCGGACATGTGGGGCTTCGCTACTTGATGAAACGGAGGTCGGCCACTATAAAGCGCTGGCGCATATTTTTCACCCTGTGCCGCTGGGTACTTGAGAGCATTTGTGGCGAGGGGATTCATCCCCGATGGGTGGCGAAGCCGCCCCCGAACCAGATATCAGGGCCTGTCAGACACACCACCGGTGATGGTTTTGCGACTGCTGCGCAGCCGATCGGGGATAAATCCCCTCGCCACAGGGGTTAACGGGTTCAAGTAATCAGTTCGCCACAAATCTGAGTCCAGCGTACGATACCCGCCATCTTTTCCCAGTCTTGTTATCGGAGTTGCCCATGAGTGCCGTCACTCGCGCAGCGGTGGAAGCCGTCCTCAGCCAATACACCGACCCCTACCTGAACCAGGACCCGGTCAGCGCCGGTTGTGTGAAGCACATCGAGATCGATGGCGACCGCGTCAAGGTCGAGCTGGAAATCGGCTACGCCGCCGGTCTGTTCAAGAGCGGCTGGGCGCAATTGCTGCAACTGGCCATCGAAAACCTCGATGGGGTGACGATCGCCAGGGTCGAGGTCAACAGCGTGATCGCCGCGCACAAGGCCCAGGCCCAGATCCCAGGCCTGGCCAACGTCAAGAACGTAGTCGCCGTGGCTTCCGGCAAGGGCGGTGTGGGCAAGTCGACCACCGCCGCCAACCTCGCGCTGGCGCTGGCCCGTGAAGGCGCCAAGGTGGGGATTCTCGACGCTGATATCTATGGCCCGAGCCAAGGCATCATGTTCGGCATCCCCGAGCGCACCCGTCCCGAAGTCAAGGATCAGAAGTGGTTCGTGCCGCTCAAGGCCCACGGTGTCGAAGTCATGTCGATGGCGTTCCTGACCGACGACAACACGCCGATGGTCTGGCGCGGGCCGATGGTCTCTGGCGCGTTGCTGCAACTGGTTACGCAAACCGCGTGGGGCGATCTGGATTATCTGGTCATCGACATGCCGCCAGGCACCGGCGACATCCAGCTGACCCTGGCGCAGAAAGTCCCGGTGGCCGGTGCGGTGATCGTCACCACCCCGCAGGATCTGGCGCTGCTCGACGCACGCAAAGGCGTGGAAATGTTCCGCAAGGTCAACATTCCGGTGCTGGGCGTGGTGGAAAACATGGCGGTGCACATCTGCTCGAACTGCGGACATGCCGAGCATCTGTTCGGGGAGGGCGGTGGCGAGAAACTGGCGACCCAGTATGGCGTCGAACTGCTGGCCTCGCTGCCGCTGTCGATGCTGATCCGCGAACAGGCTGACGGCGGCAAGCCAACGGTGATCGCCGAGCCGGACAGCCAGATTGCCATGGTCTACCAGGAACTGGCCCGCCACGTCGGCGCGCGCATTGTGTTGCAGGAAGCGGCGACACCGGCGATGCCTAATATCAGCATCAGCGACGATTGATCAATCGGTAACGCTGAAAACCTGTAGGAGTGAGCCTGCTCGCGATAGCGGATTAACATTCAACGCAAATGTTGAATGAATGACCGCAATCGCGAGCAGGCTCACTCCTACAGTTGGTTTTGAGGTGGCGCTTAGATGCGCAACCCGCCATCCATCTCCAGAATCCGCCCGGTGTAGTAGTCGTTCTCGAAGATATACGCCGCCGAATGGGCGATCTCCTCCGGCTTGCCCATACGCTTGAGCGGGATCCCGGACGTCATCTTCTCCAGCGCTTCCGGTTTCATGCCCAGAGTCATCTCGGTTTCGATGAAGCCCGGAGCGATGCCCGCGACGCGAATGCCGTAACGCGCCAGTTCCTTGGCCCAAGTCACCGTGGCGGCGGCCACGCCAGCCTTGGCGGCAGAGTAGTTGGTCTGACCGACGTTACCGGCGCGGGAGATCGACGAAATATTGATGATCGCGCCGCTGTTCTTCAGCTCGACCATTTTCGCCGCCACTTCACGGGTGCACAAAAATACGCCGGTCAGGTTGACGTCGATCACCGCCTGCCACTGGGCCAGACTCATCTTGGTCATTTCGCCGTCCTTGACCTTCAGCAGCAGGCCATCGCGCAGGATCCCGGCGTTGTTGATCAGGCCATGGATCGCGCCGAAATCAGCCGCCACCTGGGCGACCATGTGCTCAACCTGTTCTTCATTGGCGACGTTGCACAGATAGCTGCGCGCCTCGACGCCCTTGGCCTTGCAGGCGGCCACCGCGTCGTCGAGTTTTTCCTGATTGAGATCCACCAGGGCCAGCTTCGCGCCTTTGCCGGCGAAATACTCGGCCATGGAACGGCCCAAACCCTGGCAACCGCCGGTGATAATGATTACTTTGTCGTTGAGTTGCATTCGCATGCCCCGATAGCCGGTCTGAGTGGTTTTTGTTATTGGCGACGCCCGATCCGTACCGGTGATGGCCAGATTGCACATGAGCACCGCCCGATGGCGTGACCGGGACTTATCCCCAGGCGCCTGTCCGTTTTTTCGACGGATTCTATTTAAGGAGTCATAAATTGAGCGTTGAAGCGGCCAAGAATGCCCGAGAATTGCTTCTCAAGGAATACCGTGGCGTATTGTCGACCCACTCCAAATCGATGCCCGGATTCCCGTTCGGCTCAGTGGTGCCGTATTGCCTGGACGACCAGGGTCGCCCGCTGATCCTGATCAGCCGCATCGCCCAGCACACCCACAACCTGCAAAAGGACCCGAAATGTTCGCTGCTGGTAGGGGAGCGCGAAGCCGATGACGTGCAGGCCGTTGGTCGGCTGACCTATCTGGCCGAAGCGCAAAAGCTCGAAGCCCCGGCTGCGATCGAAGCCGCCGCCGAGCGTTACTACCGGTATTTCCCCGACTCGCAGAACTACCACAAGGCCCACGACTTTGATTTCTGGGTGCTCAACCCGGTGCGTCATCGCTACATCGGCGGCTTCGGTGCGATCCACTGGGTCGAGCAACTGACCCTGGCCAACCCGTTCGCCGGCAAGGCGGAAATCAGCATGGTCGAGCACATGAACAGCGATCACGCCAAAGCCATCGCGCATTACGTGGAACTCGCGGGATTGCCGAAAAGCGTGCCGGCGCAACTCGCCGGAATCGACAGCGAAGGCATGCACCTGCGCATCGGTCAGGCGTTGTACTGGCTGCCGTTTCAAGCGCCTTGTCATACCCCGATACAAGTGCGCGAAGCCTTGGTTTCTCTGGCTCACGCTGAGGTCTGGCCAAAAAATGCGGTGGCCGACGCTTGAATTCACGAAAGGGCGACGTCATCTAAGGCTTACTGCAAGGCATTTCTTGCGTTGAGGAATCTTTGATGCGCCCTTTTTTGTTGCTCTTTCTGCTGTTTCCGGTGCTGGAGCTGTTCGTATTCGTCAAAGTGGCAGGGGCGATCGGGTTTTTCCCGGCCCTGCTGCTGATCATTCTCGGCTCGATGTTCGGGGTGTTCGTCCTGCGCGTCGCCGGTCTGGCCACGGCACTGCGTGCCCGTGAAAGCCTGAATCGCGGCGAGTTGCCCGCGCAGACCATGCTCGAAGGCCTGATGCTGGCACTGGCCGGTGGTCTGTTGATCCTGCCGGGCTTCGTCAGTGACGTGGTCGGTCTGGTGATGTTGCTGCCGTTCACCCGCCGCCTGCTGGCGAACAAGATGCGCCAGCGCGCCGAAGAACAGGCCATGCGTCAGCGAGCCTTCGCCGACGACCTGCAACCGCGTGGCGGTCCGGCACCGCGTCAGCCACTGGGCCGCGAAGGTGATGTGATCGAAGGCGAGTTCGAACATCGCGACAGCAAGTAACCTCTACATCGACACGGCACCTTCGGGTGCCGTTTGTTTATGCGCGGCATTCATGGGGCAATTCGATGAAAAATTTTCTGCCCCCGCCCTTGTAATAAGCTTATGCGCCCTTATGTATCGGTCACCGAAAGGTTTCCGGCATTCAAGCCGGACAGACTTCCGCGGTTCGCTCGACGAATCGCAACCGGCGCAGGCCGGATTCGTTAAACCCGCCGGGACTACACCGGCCGATGAAAACCACAATTAGGAGAGATCGACAATGAAGCTTCGTCCTCTGCATGACCGCGTCGTCATCCGTCGCAGCGAAGAAGAAAAGAAAACCGCTGGCGGTATCGTCCTGCCAGGTTCGGCTGCTGAAAAAGCCAACCACGGTGTGATCGTCGCTGCAGGCCCGGGCAAGACCCTGGAAAACGGTGAAGTGCGTGCGCTGGCCGTTAAAGTCGGCGACAAGGTTGTGTTCGGTCCTTACTCCGGCAGCAACACTGTGAAAGTCGACGGCGAAGACCTGCTGGTAATGGCTGAGAACGAGATTCTCGCTGTACTGGAAGGCTGATTTCCCCGCTCATTTTCCCGTTACTACAAAGTATTTAAGGAATATCGATCATGGCTGCTAAAGAAGTTAAGTTCGGCGATGCCGCCCGCTCCAAGATGCTCAAAGGCGTCAACGTTCTGGCTGACGCGGTAAAAGCGACCCTGGGCCCGAAAGGCCGTAACGTGATCCTCGAGAAGAGCTTCGGCGCTCCGACCATCACCAAGGACGGCGTTTCCGTCGCCAAAGAAATCGAACTCGAAGATCGCTTCGAAAACATGGGCGCGCAGCTGGTCAAAGACGTTGCCTCCCGTGCCAACGATGACGCTGGTGACGGTACTACCACCGCTACCGTTCTGGCTCAGTCTATCGTCAACGAAGGCCTGAAAGCCGTCGCTGCCGGCATGAACCCGATGGATCTGAAGCGCGGTATCGACAAAGCGACCATCGCGATCGTCAAAGAGCTGAAAGCCCTGTCCAAGCCATGCGCTGACACCAAGGCCATCGCTCAGGTCGGCACCATCTCCGCCAACTCCGACAACTCCATCGGCGACATCATTGCCGAAGCCATGGAAAAAGTCGGTAAAGAAGGCGTGATCACCGTGGAAGAAGGCTCGGGCCTGGAAAACGAACTGTCGGTTGTAGAAGGCATGCAGTTCGACCGTGGCTACCTGTCCCCGTACTTCGTCAACAAGCCGGACACCATGGTTGCCGAGCTCGACGGCCCGCTGATCCTGCTGGTCGACAAAAAGATCTCGAACATCCGCGAAATGCTGCCAGTGCTGGAAGCCGTTGCCAAAGCCGGCCGTCCACTGCTGATCGTTGCCGAAGACGTTGAAGGCGAAGCCCTGGCGACTCTGGTCGTGAACAACATGCGTGGCATCGTCAAGGTTGCAGCCGTCAAGGCGCCAGGCTTCGGCGACCGTCGCAAGGCCATGCTGCAGGACATCGCCGTTCTGACCGGCGGTACCGTGATCTCCGAAGAGATCGGCCTGAGCCTGGAAAGCACCACTCTGGAGCACCTGGGTAACGCCAAGCGCGTGACCCTGTCCAAGGAAAACACCATCATCGTTGACGGTGCTGGCGTACAAGGCGACATCGAAGCACGTATCGCTCAGATCCGCGCTCAGGTTGCCGAAACTTCCTCGGACTACGACCGTGAAAAACTGCAAGAGCGTCTGGCCAAACTGTCCGGCGGCGTTGCAGTGATCAAGGTTGGCGCTGGTTCCGAAGTTGAAATGAAAGAGAAGAAGGCCCGCGTTGAAGACGCCCTGCACGCGACCCGTGCAGCCGTTGAAGAAGGCGTGGTTCCTGGCGGTGGCGTTGCGCTGATCCGTGCTCTGGAAGCCCTGACCGAACTGACCGGCGACAACGCTGACCAGAACGTCGGTATCGCTGTACTGCGTCGCGCTGTTGAAGCGCCGCTGCGTCAGATCGCTGCCAACTCCGGCGACGAGCCAAGCGTAGTTGTCAACGAAGTGAAGAACGGCAAAGGTAACTTCGGTTACAACGCCGCTTCCGGCGAATACGGCGACATGATCGAAATGGGCATCCTGGACCCAACCAAGGTCACCCGTTCCGCTCTGCAAGCTGCAGCCTCGATCGGCGGTCTGATCCTGACCACCGAAGCGGCTGTTGCTGATGCACCGAAGAAAGAAGGCTCGGCTGGCGGCGGTATGCCAGACATGGGCGGCATGGGTGGCATGGGCGGCATGATGTAAGCCAGCCTTACCCCTGTAACGAAAAACCCCGCCTGCGATGAGCAGGCGGGGTTTTTTATTGCCTTGGATTTTCGGTTGGCTGAGGACCGCGGCGCGGCCATCGCTGGCAAGCCAGCTCCCACAGGTTTAGCGCAATCCCTGTGGGAGCTGGCTTGCCAGCGATGGCGTCATGTCAGTCGGCACGCAGGCCGACTGACACCGCGAACATCCGCACCAGTTACTGCTCGCTGATCTGCGGAGCGCTGTCCTTCACAGGCTTCCAGCTCAACAACTGCTGTTTGAAGCCATAACTGGCCGCCTGGTAATACGCAATTGCCCGGCTGACCAGCGGATCGTCGCTGCTGACCCGCGATTCGCGGCTTTCGGTCAGCGCATCGTCATGCCGACGCAAGCCCTGGCGCGGACTGAGGATCGCCAGGTCCTTGCCGTCGAACAGACCCAGATGCTGGTAGTTGCCGACCACCACGCGCGGTGGCAGCGGGTTGTCCTGCAACAGGTTGCGGCCGAAGAACGTCGAGGTGTAATCCAGATTCAGCAAGCCCAGCAGCGTCGGCGCGAGGTCGATCTGGCTGGCCAGTTGCGCGCTCTCGCGAGCGTCGATCATTTTCGGCGCATAGATGAACAGCGGGATCTGATAGTTGCTGATTGGCAGGTCTTCCTTACCGGCGCTGCCCGCGGTGTGGTCGGCGACGAAAATGAAGATCGTGTTGTCGAACCACGGCTTCTGCCGCGCCTGCTCGAGGAACTGGCCGATGGCGTAGTCGGTGTACTTCACCGCGCCATCGCGGCCGTTACCGGACTTGATGTCGATCCGGTTGTCCGGGTAGGTGTAAGGACGATGGTTGGACGTGGTCATCAGTTGCAGCAGAAACGGCTGCTGCCTGGCGTAGTCGGCGTCCGCCAGTTTCAGAGTCTGGCGATACAGATCTTCGTCGGCCATGCCCCAGGCGTTCTTGAAGTGGATCTCGGCTTCATCGACGCTGCTCTGATCGACGACGCGATAGCCGTTGCCGCTGAAGAACGCGTTCATGTTGTCGAAGTAGCCGCGTCCGCCGTAGACGAACACGCTGTCATAACCCACCGCGCTCAACTGCTGGCCAAGGCTGGCGAAACCGCTTTCCCGGCCGATGCGCTTGACGATCGAGCGGCCCGGCGTCGGCGGGATGCCCAGGGTGATCGCTTCCAGGCCTCGGTCGGTGCGGGTGCCGGTGGCGTAGAAGTTATTGAAGTACAGGCTCTGCTTGCGCAAGGCATCGAGGTTTGGCGTCAGGTTGCGACCGTCGCCATTGCTGCCCAGGTACTTGGCGCTGAGGCTTTCGATGGTCACCAGCACAATGTTCGGCTTGCGCGGGGTCCCCGGGTTGTCGATCACCCGGCGGATGTCCTGCGGATCCTTGCCGATGAAGCGCGCATCGCTTTCACTCAGCTCGGCGCGAATCTGGCTGGCGACTTTTTCTGCCGGCAGGCTCTTGTAGAACTGGGTGTAGTCCAGTTCATTGTTACGGAACGCGGCAAAGAACTGATACGGGCCGTTGCTGGCCAGTTCGTTCTGATAGGCGTTGCCGCCCTGGGCGCGCGGGGCGTCCTGGCTGAGCAGTTGCAGGCTCAGGCCTGCGACGATCAACAGGCCCAAGGCACTGAGCAGACGCCCGCGCAGCGCGGGCAGCGGGGCATTCATGGCGGCATTGAACGGCTTGCCCAGGGCAAAACTGATCACCACGGCCAGCACCGCGAGGAGGCTCAGCAGTTTGCCGATCGGGTACGACTCGAGGACGTTGTTCAACACTTCGTCGGAGTACACCAGATAGTCGACGGCGATGAAGTTGAAGCGCACGCCGAACTCGTCCCAGAACAGCCATTCGGCCACCGCTACGAAGAGCATGGCGAACAGGCTGATCGTCAGCAGGACGCGTAGAAACCCGCGATGGCCACGGCGACGCCACAGGCCCGGCGGGCACAGCAGCAGGTACAAGCCCATCGGCAGCGCCGCGTAGGCAAGGAACCCCAGGTCGTAGAGCGCGCCGATGCCGAACACCGAAGGGGCGAAGCCGCCGGCCTCATCCAGGTGAGTCAGCAGCAGTACCGCTCGAGTCAGGAGAAAAATGACCAGCCAGGCGCCAGTGATGAGCAGCAGAAAGCGCATGGGCGCAGTCTTGAAAGGGTCCATTGTCTAGTTTTCCTTATATCAATGGCGCGCGAGTTTCGCGGCGTCACTGTAGTCAGGTTGTGAATCGATAGTGAAAACTTTGTTAAAGAATGAATTTGGTTGAGCAAACTGATTTGCACGTCTGCCGGCCCTAGCCGTGAGCCGGCGTTGGCCTTAAGCTGCGCGGGCCATGACGGCCGTTACTGTGTACGGAGGAAATGCCAATGCGAATTTTATTGGTCGAAGACAACCGCGATATCCTGGCCAATCTGGCCGATTACCTGGGGCTCAAAGGCTACACCGTCGATTGCGCCCAGGACGGCTTGTCGGGCCTGCATCTGGCTGCCACCGAGCATTACGACCTGATCGTGCTCGACATCATGCTGCCGGGAATCGACGGCTACACCCTGTGCAAGCGCCTGCGCGAAGATGCCCGGCGCGACACGCCGGTGATCATGCTCACCGCCCGCGATCAGCTCGACGACCGCCTGCAGGGCTTCAAGTCCGGGGCCGACGATTACCTGGTCAAACCGTTTGCCCTGTCCGAGCTGGCGGCGCGCATCGAAGCGGTGATGCGTCGCGCCCAGGGCGGTGGTCGCCGTGCGCTGCAGGTCGGTGACCTGAGCTACGACCTCGACACGCTGGAAGTGACCCGCGAGGGCAAGCTGCTCAAGCTCAACCCGGTCGGCCTCAAGCTGCTGGCGGTGCTGATGCAGAAGAGCCCGCACGTCCTGCGCCGGGAAATTCTCGAGGAAGCGCTGTGGGGCGATGACTGCCCGGACAGCGACAGTCTGCGCAGCCACGTGCATCAATTGCGTCAGGTGATCGACAAGCCATTTGCCAAACCGTTGCTGCAAACCGTGCACGGCGTGGGTTACCGCTTGGCCGAGGGGCGTGATGGAGTTTAAGCAAAGCCTTTCCCAGCGGATCATCATCGCCTTTGCGCTGATGAGTGCGCTGGTGGCCGGGGCCTTCGCCATGGGCATTGTGGCGACGGTGCACCTGGTGGAGGAGAAACTGATCTCGGCAGGACTGGGCGGCGACCTGCAACGTCTGCTGCTGATGGACAACGTCTCAGACTGGAGCCATCGCCCGGAACCGGATCAGTTGTTCTATTTCAGCGGCGGGCCGGGTGATTTCGAGCTGCCCAAGGATCTGCGCCACCTCGATGCGGGCTTCCATGAAGTGTTCCGCGAGCAGCTGTCGTATCACGCGATGGTCGAGATCGTCGACGGCCGGCGGTATGTCCTGCTGCAGGATCAAAGCGATTTTGAAGAGCGCGAGCGCGTGCTGTTCGCCGTGGTGCTGGTGGGCTTTGTGCTCAGTCTGGCGCTGGCGGTGTTTCTCGGCTGGGTGTTGGCGCGCAAGGTCATGGCGCCCGTCGTACGCCTGGCGCGGCAAGTGCGGCATCGCGATCAGTTGCTCGGTCTGGCGCCACCGCTGGCCCCGGATTATGCGGCTGATGAAGTCGGCGAACTGGCGGTGGCCTTCGATGCCACGCTCGGTCGTCTGCGACAGGCGCTGACGCGCGAACGGCTGTTCACCAGCGACGTCAGCCATGAGCTGCGCACGCCGTTGATGGTGCTGGCCAGTTCCTGCGAACTGCTGCTGGAAAATCCGGGGCTGGATCAGCGCGGCCGCGCCCAGGTCGAGCGCATCGCCCGCGCCAGCGAGGAAATGCGTGAGCTGGTGCAGACGTTCCTGATGCTCGCCCGTGCCCAGCGTGAAGATGCCGGCTCGGCGCCGCAGCAGAATATCCGCCAGGTGGCCGACGGCTTGTTGGGGATCTGGCGTGAACCGATCGAGTCGAAAGGGCAGCAGCTGATATTCGAGCCGGGCAATCCGCCGGACACCTGCTTCAACGCAACGCTGCTCAGCGCGGTGATGGGCAATCTGCTGCGCAACGCCTGTCACTACACCGAGCAGGGCTTCATCCGCCTGACGCTCAACGGCAACGGATTTGTCGTCGAGGACTCGGGTGTCGGCATTCCCGAAGAAAAACGTGAAGCCATGTTCCAGCCGTTCGTGCGCGGCAATGAGAAGCGTGGCGAAGGACTGGGCCTGGGCTTGTCGCTGGTGCAACGGATCTGCGAAAACCAGGGCTGGGAGGTGACATTGAGCACCATGCAGCCCAATGGCTGTCGCTTCGAAGTCACGCTGGGACAGCGCTGAGCGGCGCTGATGGCCCTGCGCTATTGCTTTCTCCGTGTAAAACCCTGTAATAGATTGCCTGTTTACCTGACGTAATTTTCACAAAGGGACGACCTGACGCTGACATGCCGCTACCTATCGTGGGGGCATCAGTCATTCAGGAGTCCTGACGATGAGCAGTCAGATCAAACTCGATTTTTCCGAAAAGTATGATGACCAGCATGCGCAAAAATATTTGCGCAAGCACCAGGACGGTCTCGGTCGTCGGTTGTCTCACTGGCGGGACGAGCAGTTGGCGCGCAAGGCACTGACACTGGCCGGCGAACCGGGACTGGTGCTTGATCTGCCCTGCGGTGCAGGACGCTTCTGGCCATTGCTGGCAGAAAAGCCCAATCGGGTGATCATCGGTGCGGATAACTCCGAGTCGATGATCAAGACCGCCATGCAGGCGCAACCGGCGGATGTGGTGAAAAGGGTACAACCCTTGCACACCTCAGCGTTCGACATTGCCTTGCCGGATAACGCGGTCGACAGCATTTTTTGCATGCGTTTGCTGCATCACATCGGTGAAGCCGAGCATCGGCGGACGATTTTGCGCGAATTCGAGCGTGTCACCCGAGACAGCGTCATCATTTCGTTGTGGGTGGACGGTAATTTCAAGGCCTGGAAACGCAGGCGCGCCGAGCAGCGGCGTGGGCAGGAAGGTTACCAGAACCGGTTTGTGCTACCGGCAGTGACAGTAGAAAAAGAATTCGAAGCCGCAGGTTTTCGCATTCAGGAACAATTGGACTTTATTCCGCTGTATGCCATGTGGCGGGTTTACGTATTACGCAAGAGGTAACAGGATGGTGGTGCAAATAGCAGCAGAAACGGAAGTCGCTCCCCAGGATCGCTTCGACTACTACTGGAACCAGCATGGTGAATGGGTGGAAGAACCCAACGTACGCCGTGGCGGGGAAAGTGGTGTGCAACGGGTCGTGGGCCGTGACGGCCAGTTACTGTATGCCAAGCGCCAGACCGGCCATATTTATCGCAGTTGGCTGCATCCTTTCGGTCGCCCTACAGTGTTGCGTGAGCTGGATGCCCTGACCGGTGTCAGCCGCCTCGGTGTGCGTGTACCGCAAATCGTCTTCTGCGGGGCGCAGCCTGATCCGCAATACAAGTGGCGTGCGCTGCTGGTGACCAAGTCGCTGGACGGCTTCGACGAACTGGAAAAGTGGGAAGCAGCCGGTGGTCGTGCGCAATACGGCGAAGCCGTTTACGAACGGGTCTTGAAAGATCTCGCGCAAAACCTCGCGCGCATGCACAAGGGCCGCTGGCAGCACAGCTGCATCTACATCAAACACGTATTTGTACGGGTAACCGGCGAGGGTGATTCGGCGCAGGTCGAGGTGGCATTGATCGATCTGGAGAAATGCCGCCAGCGTCTGACCGCTTATCGCGCGGCCGCCCATGACATGAAGCAATTGCGTCGCCATTCGTCGTTCAGCGATACGGACTGGAAAAAACTCGTCTACTTTTATGAGACGGCGTTTGGCAGCGCTATCAAAGGTTTATAGCGATGAAACTCGAAATTGCACGAGGTTTGTTTCTGGTTGGAGCCTTGGCAGTTGCTTCATTGGCGGTGGCGGCCTGGGAGCAGCCCCGCATGCAGGTGATCGGTGCTACTACGGCCGATGCTCGCTGCGCAGTACCACGGGTGGCGAAAGCCTCCGTGGCGACTAAACCTGACCATGATTTGTTGCTGTTCATGTTCGGACTTTCTCAAGGGATGAGGCCACAGAGTTGAACCGATTCAAGCCCAAATGAAAGGCCTCGCAGATGCGAGGCCTTTTTTATTGCGCGTCTTCCAGGGATCAGACCATTCCCTTGTGGGATCGTCGATGGATGAAAAGTCTGTGGCTGGCCGCGATCAAGGGTGGGAGTGGGCTTGCTCACGAAGGGGCCGGCACATTCAGCATTGCTGTTGACTGACCTGAAGCCTTCGCGAGCAAGCCCGCTCCCACAAGGGTAAGTCGCTGTTATTTCGGATCGGGTTTCGCCAGCAAGGTATAGATGCACGGCAGCACGAACAGCGTAAACAACGTCCCGATCGACATCCCCGTGGCAATCACCATCCCGATATCGAACCGGCTCACGGCACCGGCGCCGGTCGCCAGAATCAACGGCACCATGCCGAACACCATGGCCGCCGTGGTCATCAGTACCGGGCGCAAACGAATCGCCGCGGCTTCCTCGACCGCTTCGCGCGCGGTCAGGCCCTTGTCTTTGCGCAACTGGTTGGCGAACTCGACGATCAGGATCCCGTGCTTGCTGATCAGCCCGATCAGCGTCACCAGCCCGACCTGGGTGTAGATGTTCATGCTCGACCAGCCGAGGAACAGTGGAATCAGCGCACCGCAGATCGACAGCGGCACCGTCACCAGAATCACCAGCGGATCACGGAAGCTTTCGAACTGTGCCGCCAGCACCAGGAAAATGATCGCCAGCGCCAGGGCGAAGGTTACCCACAGCGCGCTGCCTTCCTGCACGTACTGGCGCGAGGCGCCGCCATAGTCGAAGGCAAACCCGGCCGGCGCTTCTTCGCGGGCGATCTGCAGCACGGTGTCGATGGCTTCGCCCATGCTGACCAGCGGGAACCCGGAAATCTTCGCCGCGTTGAGTTGCTGAAACTGGTTGAGCTGGCGCGGTCGCGCCCGGTCGCTGATCTTGATCAGGGTCGACAGCGGCAGCAACTCGCCCTGGGTGTTCTTCACGTAATAGTTGTTCAACCAGCCGGGGTTTTCGCGGTACGGTCGCTCGACTTGGGCTATCACCTTGTAACTGCGGCCTTCGATGGTGAAACGGTTGATTTCCGCCTCACCCAGCAGCGTCGCCAGGGTGCCACCGAGGTCCTGCATCGACACGCCCATCTGCGCGGCTTTGGCGCGGTCGATGTCGACTACCACTTCCGGTTTGTCGAACGCGAGGTCAAGGTCGACGAAGGCGAACTTGCCGGACTCCATCGCGCGTTTCTTGATCCGGTCAGCCACTTGCAGCAGCAGTTCGTAGTCATTGGCGGTATTGACCACGAATTCGAACGGCAGACCCTCACCGGTGCCGGGCAGGGACGGCAGGTTGAAACCGAAGATCTGCAAGCCGGGGATACTCGCCAGCTTGCCTTGCACCTCGGGCAGGATCTGCATCTGGGTGCGGCTGCGCTCGTTCCATGGCTTGAGCAGGAAGCCGCCGATGCCCGCCTGCACGCCGTTGTAGCCGTTGATCTGGAACGAGGAGTAGTACTCCGGAAACTCCTTGAAGATCTTGATGAATTCGTCGGTGTAAGTGCTCAGGTAATCGAGGTTGGTCGGCTGCGGGGCGTTGGCCATCATGAAAATGATGCCCTGATCCTCGTCCGGCGCCAGTTCCGACTTGGTGAACTTGAGAAACACCGGGATCAGGCACAGCACGATCACGGCGAACACCAACACCACCGGCCGCGTATTCAGCGTGCCATGGAGCAGGCTCTGGTAGCGGCGCTTGAGGCCGTCGAAGATGCGGTCGAGGCGGTGCGCCAGACCACTGGGGTTTTCTTCGTGGCGCAACAGCAGGGCGCACATCATCGGCGACAGGGTCAGGGCGACGACACCGGAGATCACCACGGCACCGGCCAGGGTCAAGGCGAACTCCTTGAACAGCGCTCCGGTCAGTCCGGTGAGGAAGCCGATCGGTGCATACACCGCCGCCAGGGTGATGGTCATCGACACCACCGGCATGGCGATTTCCCGGGCGCCTTCCAGTGCGGCCTCCAGCGGCGTCTTGCCTTCCTCGATATGCCGGTGGATGTTTTCCACCACGACAATCGCGTCGTCCACCACCAGGCCGATGGCCAGCACCATCGCCAGCAGGGTCAGCAGGTTGATCGAGTAGCCCATCATCTGCATGAAGAACATCACGCCGATCATCGACAGCGGGATGGTCACCACGGGGATCACTACCGAGCGCAGCGCGCCGAGGAACAGGAACACCACCACAATCACGATCAGCACCGCTTCGAACAGGGTTTTCACCACTTCGTCGATCGAGGCCTGGATGAACAGGGTGGCGTCGTAGGCGATCTCGCTTTTGAGGTTGGGCGGCAACTGCGCTTCCAGCTCCGGCATCAGCTTGCGCACTTCGCGGATCACGTCCAGCGGGTTGGCCCCGGGCGTGGCCTTGATGCCGATGTACACCGACGGCGTGCCGCCGAACGAGCTGATCGAATCGTAGTTTTCCGCACCCATTTCGACCCGCGCCACATCGCTGAGCAGCACGCGGCTGTCGCCACTGACCTTGAGCGGAATCGCCGCGAAGGCTTCGGCGGATTTCAGTTCAGTGTTGGCGTTGATGCTGGTGACCACGTACTCGCCCTTCACCTCGCCGGCGGCGGAGAGGAAGTTGTACTGGCGCACCGCGTTGGTCACGTCGCTGGCGCTGAGGCCGAAACCGGCGAGCTTCACCGGGTCGAGCCACAGGCGCATGGCGAACACCTGATTGCCGAGAATCTCCGCTTCGGCCATGCCCGGCAGGGTCGCCAGTTTCGGCTGGATCACCCGCGACAGGTAGTCGGTGATCTGCGGGTTGCTCAAATCCTTGCTGAAGAAGCTGATGTACATCAGCGCCGAGGCGTCGGCCGACTCCTTGCTCAGCACCGGGTCTTCGGCGTCCTGCGGCAGCTTGTTCTTCACCTCGTTGGCCTTGGCCAGCAGTTCGGTGAACAAGCGGTCGGTGTTGGAACCGATGCGTGCGTAGATCGAGATCACCGAGAAGTTCTGGCGGCTGACCGAAGTCATGTAGTCGATGCCCTCGGCGCTGGCCAGGCTCTGCTGCATCGGTTGGGTGATGTAGCCCTGAATGGTTTCGGCGTTGGCACCGGGGTAGGCGGTGGTCACCGTGATCAGGGCGTTTTCCATTTGCGGGTATTGGCGCAGCGGCAGTTTGCTCCAGGCCTGAAAACCCAGCAGCACAATCAGCAGGCTGACCACGGTGGCGAGCACCGGGCGGCGGATGAACGGATCGGTAAAAGCCATGGGTATTCCTTGATCAGTCGGCGCGAGGCGGACTGTTCTGCTCGCCGAGGGTCTTGTCGTCGCTGATGGCAATGTGTGCGCCGTTGTCCAGTTTGATCTGGCCGGCAGTCACCACTTGTTCGCCGCTCTGCACGCCCTTGTTGATCATCACCAGGCCATCGCGGCGTTCACCGGTCTCGATGAAACGGCGCTCGGCGATCAATACCGGCTGGCCCTTGTCGTCTTTTTCGACGCTGCCGTCCTCGGCCTTTTTCTGCCCGACCACGTACAGCGAGTTGCCGTAGAGGGTGTAAGTGATCGCGCTTTCCGGCACCACGATGTGTTTCTGCGGGTCGGGCAGCAACACGTTGAGGCTGGCGAACATGCCCGGCAGCAACTTGCCGTCGGGGTTGGCCAGGGTCGCGCGCACCAGAATATTGCGCGTGGTGCTCTCGACAATCGGGTTGATCGCGCTGATGGCGCCGGGGAAGTTCTGCCCGGGATAGGCCGCGACGCCGATCTGCACCGGTTGACCGATGGCCAGTTTCGGCACCGATTGCTCGGGCACATAGAAGTCGGCGTAGAGGCTGCTCAGATCCTGCAGGGTGGCGATTTTGGTGCCGCTGGCGAGGTAGTCGCCGACATCCACCTGACGGATGCCGATGGTGCCGCTGAATGGCGCGAGGATGCGTTTTTTCGCCAGCGAAGCGTTGAGCTGATTGACCGTGGCCTTGTTCTTTTGCAACACGGCGGAGAGCCGGTCGTACTCGCCTTTGGAGATCGCGCGGCTGTCGACCAGTTGGCTGCCGCGGCCGAAATCCAGTTGCGCCAGACCGAGGTCGGCCCTGGCGGTTTCCAGCAAGGCGGTTTCGACCGCGCTGTCGAGTTGCAGCAGCGGCTGCCCGGCCTTGACCTTCTGCCCAGAGTCGAACTTGATCTCGGTGACGGTGCCGGCGACTTCCAGGCTCAGCTCGACGCCTTGCAGCGCCTTGAGCGTGCCGACGGTGGGCAATCGCATCTGCCACGGCTGTTCGGTGGCGCGGCCCACGGCGACGCTGATCGGCGGTTTGGGTTTGGAGAAGCCCTGGATCATCGTATAGATCGAAAAGGCTTTGTACCCGCCCAATACCAGGACGACCAGCAAGACAACACCCAACATGATCAGCATGCGGCGACGCAGCATATTTCCAGTTCCTTGGATAAATCAGGTGAGACAGGCGGGAACATTACTCGAGTGAGGTGGGTATTCCAACTGCCAGTTTTTACAGGGGGAGGGCGGAGTGAAGAAGTCTAAACACTGAACCTGTGGTGAGGGGATTCATCCCCGATGGGTGGCGAAGCCGCCCCAAAACCTGACACCGCGGTCTGTCAATTGAACCGTGTGCGATGGTTTTGCGACTGCTGCGCAGCCGATCGGGGATAAATCCCCTCGCCACAGGTTATGAGTCGTACTCAGAACAGGTGGATTACGCCATCAAATGCAGATGGTTGTCCCAGAGCCCCGCCGGCAATTCCAGGGGGTTGGCCAGCAGTTGATCCTGGCGGCAATCGTAGTAACGGCAACGGCCCTGACCCGAGGTCACGACGAAACCGTCCTTCACCGCACCGACGCCGGCGCAATCGGGTAGCGGCGCGTCGAGACGCACTTCGCCGCTGTCCAGGTCCCAGATGAAGAAGCGGTTGCCACGCGGTGCAGTCAATGCCACCAGACGCAGCTCACTGTGCACCGCGACGCTGGCGGTGTAATGACCCATCGCCTGCAACTGATGCTCCGGCACCGGGAACGCCACGAAGGGCTGGCCCGGACGCTTGATCGCCAACAGCTCGGAGCGCTCATGCGAGGCCCCCATGAACTGCTGACCGGCGACGATGGTGCCGTCGCTGGCGATGCCCAGGTGACGCACGCTGTTCATCTGCTGGGAAAGGGTTTCCTTGCTCAGCAGGGTGCCGTCGCGCTGCATCAGCACCAGGCTCGGTTCCATGGCGTTGAGGTTCATCTCGACGCGGCTTTCGGCCTCGGTGCGGATCCCGCCGTTGGCCACCACCAGGGTTTCGCCATCGGGCATCCACGACACCTGATGCGGGCCGAGGCCATGGGTGGAAATTTCGCCGCTGTGCACCAGCCGCTCGCCTTCGAACTTGTACACCCCGAGCAGGCCACGTCCCGGATCAGTAGTGTCGTTCTCGGTGGCGTACAGGTATTCGCCGTCCTTGTGCACCACGGCGTGGCCGTAGAAATGCCGGTTCGGCTGCGAAGTCACGGTTTGCAGCAACGTCCCGTCACGCAAGTCGATCAGGTAGCTCTCGGTGCCCGGGCGGCGGGCGACGAACAGCGCGATCGGCAGCGTCGGGTGGTTGATGATGTCGTGGCAGCGCTGGCCGACCTCGGTGGCGAACACCCGAGTCCCGTCCAGCCGATAACCGACGGCGTAATGCTTGCCATCGGTGTCGTCGCGCGCCGAGAGCAACAGCGGGCTCTGATCCTTGCGCTTGAACAGCGTCCAGCCGCCCAGTGTCACTGCTCCCAGCAGCAAACTACCTAAAGTCAGAGCCTGGCGTCGCAGCATGGCACTTGCCCTCATCAGTCACCGTCGTTGGCATTGAAGCCCAGTTGGATGCCCAGCGCCTTGGCCAGTTCGCCTTCGTGCAGGCGATGGACGACGTTGAGGCTGTCGTAGAGATCGTTGAGTTGTTGACGACCGGCGTCGTCCTGGAGCATTTCGGTCAGCGAGCGCTGGCTGCTGTCGAACAGTTTCAGCGACGCGGCGTAGGCGGCGTCGATCTTGTCCGCCAACGGTTTCTGCTCGGCCGGCAGCAGACCGCGCAGGCCTTTGTTGTCGACGCCTTCCCAGACGGTTTTGGCTGCAGCGAGGCTGGCTTCCAGTGCAGTCAGCGACGACTGGCTACGCCACGCATCGGCCTGGAACGGCTGTGGCACGCCCTTGCTCTGACGGCCCATCGGCGTGCCGAGTTTCTTCTTCAGGGTGTCGAGGGCGGTGACCTGCACACGCAGCAGATCGGCGATCGCTTCGTGGGAGTCGGCGTAGCGCTGGTTGGGGAATTTGCTCATCTGCGCGAGCATGCCGTCGGTGTTGTTCCAGCTCTGCAGAATCTCTTCGGCCAGTTGCTTCTGACGCTCGCCGATGGCGATCAGCAGTGGGCAGTATTTGGCCTTCTGCTCAGCGTTGGCCACGTCAGGCTTTTCATCGAACAGGATGTATTCGTAAGCCGACAGACCCTGCACTACCACGCTGGATTTGGCCAGGGCAGCGGCGTCGATCTGCGGCTGGGCGATCACCAATTGCTCGACCTGACGGCCGACGAGGTTTTTCTTGTCCGGCCAGAACTGCACCTGCCACGAACGGTTGCCCTCGGCCAATGGACCGATCAGCAGCGGTTGCAGCTCGGCCCAGGCTTTCTGCGCGTGCAGGAAGTCGGCGCGAGCGGTTTCCAGGGTTTCCTTGCCTTGGCAGTAGGCGAGGGCGCTGACGGCCAGTTGCTTGTCGGCTTCGACCCAACGGGTGTAGGTCGGCAGGATCACCGACTTGGCGATGGCCGCCGACGTGACCGCTTGCGGGTCCTGCGGCGAGCAGGCGCCGAGGGCGAGTGCGGCAAGGCTGGTGAACAACAACTTGGGACGGAACATGTCGGGCTCCCGATTCTTTTAAGTGTTTAAAGTGAGTTCAAGAACGCCAGCAGCGCGGCACGCTGCTCGGCGTTGAAAGACAAAACCTGTTGCTGCGCCTGCTGCGCTTCGCCGCCATGCCAGAGCACGGCTTCGAGCAGATTGCGGGCGCGGCCGTCATGCAAAAACTGAGTATGACCACTGACCGCCTGCGTCAGACCGATGCCCCACAACGGCGGGGTGCGCCAGTCGCGGCCGGAGGCCTGGAATTCAGTGCGGTTGTCGGCCAGACCATCGCCCATGTCATGTAGCAGCAGATCGCTGTACGGGCGAATCACTTGATTGGCCAGTTCAGGTTCGGCCGCGTTGGCGGCGGTGGTGTATTTGGGTGTGTGACAGGACTGGCAACCGGCCTGGAAAAACAGATTCTTGCCGGCCAGCACTTGTTCGTCGTTGATACCACGACGTGCCGGCACCGCCAGGTTGCGCGTGTAGAACAGCACCAGACGCAGGATGTTGTCGCTGACTTCCGGTTCACCGTCCGGGCCATTGCCGTTGGGTGCCTGTTTGCACGCGGTTTGCGCGTCGGTGCAGTCATCGAAGGGTCTCAGGCGGGTGGTGAGGCCCATATCACCAGAAAACGCGTGAACATTTTGTTGATTGAGATTCGGTTGCCCGGCTTTCCAGCCGAATCGACCCATGACGGTCTTCTGCAACGCGTCATCCCAGACCTGATTCGGTCGGCCGTTGATGCCGTTTTTCTCTTTGGCTTGCGCGGCGGCGTTGGCGAGGATCGCTTCCTCGGGAATGGCTTCGAGCAGGCCGAGGCCGATCATCGGCGGCGCGACGCGGGCCGAGAAACGCGTGTCCGGGTGCATCGGGCCGTAGCCCAACTGAGTGAATTGCAGGACCGGTTTGCGCAGTTCCACTTCGCTGCCGTCCTTGAAACGGATCGGCACCGGGGTGTACTCGACACGCACCTTGCCTTCCGGCGTGACCCCGGGCACCGCCATGTCCTGAAACTGGCCGCCGTAGACCGGCTCCGGCACCACGCCGACTTGCTCGATGACTTTGGCGTAGGCCGGCGAATCGGGGATCGACAGGCGCACCAGCATTGACACCGCGTTCGCCGCATCCGGCGCTGGCGGGTGTCCGCGACCGTCCTTGATGTGGCAGTTCTGGCAGGCGTTGGTGTTGAACAACGGGCCGAGGCCATCGCGCGCGGTAGTGGTCGACGGGGCGATCACCCACGGACTGCGGAAGAAGCTGTTGCCGACACTGAAGTCGACCCGACGCGATGGCGGCAGGTTGGCTGAAGGCAGCGAGAACGCATTCTGATCGGTCTTGCGCACGGTCGCCGCTCCGCCCGAACGTGCTTCACCGGGCTCGGCCTTGGTAAAGCGCGGGGCGTCATCGCAGGCACTCAGGCCCAGGGCCAGACACAGTGCGGACAAGCGAAGAGGCAGCGAGGGCATCAGACATCCTGCGGACGGGCGAAAACAAAGGCGCAAAGTCTAACAGGGCGAGGGGGTTTGAATAAGAGGAATTATCGTTTGCTTGATATGGCGCAACGCTGAAGGCCCATGCAAATCCCCTGTAGGAGCTGCCGCAGGCTGCGATCTTTTGATCTTGATCTGTAAAAGCAAAATCAAAAGATCGCAGCCTGCGGCAGCTCCTACAGGGGAATGTGTTTTGCAGGCATGAAAAAGGCGACCCGGAGGTCGCCTTTTTGTGCAGCCAGCGTTGATCAGAACTCGTGATCAGCGTTGTCCGGGTTCAGGTCGCTGATGCCCAGCTTGCCGGCAGCGGCTTCGATCGAACCGGTCTGCTTGACCAGGGACGCGATGGCGTCACGCACGATCTGGTTGCCAGCAGTGTTGCCCGCAGCGATCAACTGGTCGTAGTGCTCACCCTTGTTGGCGTGATCGACCATGACCTGGATCTTGGCTTCGGTAGCGGCCAGATCGGCTTTCAGCGCGTTGTCGGCAGCCGGGTCGGCCTTGGCCACCAGCGACGACAGGCTGGCGCCGGTCATCTTGGTGCCGTCGGTACGGGTGTACTCGCCCAGGTACACGTTACGAATGCCTTTGGCATCGTAGAAGTGCGAGTTGTGGGTGTTGTCGCTGAAGCAATCCTGTTCGTCTTCCGGGGAGTTGGCTTCCAGGGAAACCTTCATGCGCTCGCCCGCCAGTTCGCCCAGGGACAGGCTGCCCATGCCGAACAGCATTTTGCGCAGGCCGGTTTCAGCAGGCTCGGCTTCCAGGGTGGCGCGGTAGTTGTCAGCCACGTTCGGCTTCCAGTTGCCGACCATTTCTTCCAGGTCGCTGACCAGCAGTTGGGTCACGGCTTTCAAGTAAGCACGGCGACGATCGTTGTGACCGCCGGTAGCGCCTGCGCCTTCCAGGTAGTCCGAAGCCGGACGGTTGCCGGCGCCCGGGCCGGTGCCGTTCAGGTCCTGGCCCCAGAGCAGGAATTCGATCGCGTGGTAGCCGGTGGCGACGTTGGCTTCGGAACCGCCCAGCTCGTTGAGGCTGGCGAGTTTTTCCGGCGTGATGTCTTTCACGTCGACCTTGTCTTCGCCGACCTGCACTTCAGTGTTGGCGATGATGTTGGCGGTGGCGCCCGGGTTGCCCAGCGCGTGTTCGTAGGATTTGTCGACGTAGTCGATCAGGCCTTCGTCCAGCGGCCAGGCGTTCACCTGACCTTCCCAGTCGTCGATGATGGTGTTGCCGAAGCGGAACACTTCGCTCTGCAGGTACGGAACGCGCGCGGCGACCCAGGCAGCCTTGGCGGCTTTCAGGGTGTCGGCGTTCGGCTTGGCGAGGAACGCGTCGACCGCGGTTTGCAGGGTTTTCGCAGTGGATTCGGCATCGCTGTAGACGGCGAAGACCATGTCGGCGTAGTGCGCGACCACAGCCTTGGCGGCGGCTTCATCGACTTTACCGGCAGCGGCAGGAGCAGCCGCAGGTGCGGTGGTGCTGGCGGCTGGAGTCGGTGCGGCCGGAGCGGCAGCCTTGTCTTTGCCTTCGCCGCAACCGGCGAGGGAAATAGCGATGGCCAGCAGACTGGCGGTAGCCAGAGGCATACGAATCATGGCGAACATCCTGCTTCGGTAAATGAATGGACAGGGCGCGGGGGTGCGCAAAGCTGCGACATAATGCAAATCTTTCGCATTATGTGTAAAGGGTTGTGGCTGGAAATATTTCTTGTTTACGCCGGTGTGATGGCGCAGATCAAAAGATCGCAGCCTCGTTTCACTCGACAGCTCCTACAGGGGCACGCGATCCCTGTAGGAGCTGCCGCAGGCTGCGATCTTTTGACTTTATAAAATAGCTGCGTTGCTACGCTGCGCCTGCTTGAGGTACGCCGTCAGTTCCCGGGCAGGCAGTGGCTTGCTGTAGTGGTAGCCCTGACCTTCGTGACAGCCTTCGGAGATGATGTAGGACTCCTGCTCGGCGGTTTCCACGCCTTCGGCAATCACCTGCATGCCCAGGCTCTTGCCCAGTTGGATGATGGCGCGAACGATGGTCGCATCGTCGTCGTCATCCAGCAGATCCTGAACGAAGCTTTTGTCGATCTTGATCTTGTCCAGCGGCAGGCTTTTCAGATAACTCAGCGATGAGTAGCCGGTGCCGAAGTCGTCGATGGCGATCAGCGCCCCGGAGCGGCGCAGGCTCAGCAGGTGCTGGGCGGCGGTGCTGATGTCTTCCATCAGGCCGGTTTCGGTGACTTCCAGCTCCAGGCTGCGCGGCGGCAGGCGGTAGATCTGCAGCAGATTGTTGACCACTCGCGGCAACTCGGCGTGGTGCAGTTGCACGGTGGACAGGTTGACCGCCATGCGCAGGTCGACGAAGCCCTGATCGTGCCATTCGCGCAATTGCTTGCAGGCCTGATCCAGCACCCACTCGCCGATGGCGATGATCGTGCCGTTCTGCTCGGCCAGCGGGATGAACAGGTCCGGCGGCACCAGACCATGCTCCGGGTGCTGCCAGCGGATCAACGCTTCGACCCCGACCACGCGGTGGTCGCGGTAACTGATCTGCGGCTGATAGACGAGGTAGAACTGGTCGCGAATCAGCGCATCGCGCAGGTCTTTTTCCAGTTCGCGACGGCGGCGCATCTCGCTGTCGACGCTGGCGATGTAGAACTGATAACGGTTGCGCGAGCGGGTTTTGGCCAGCGTCATGGTCTGCTCGGCCTTCTGCAACAGCTTCTCGGTGCTGTCGCCGTCCTCGGGGAACAGGGTGATGCCGATGGTCGCGCGCAGGCGGATTTCCTGATGGTCGAGGGCGAACGCCGCTTCCAGATCATCGAGGATGCTTTGCGCCAGTTCCGCCGCTTCGTAAGGTTGTTCGATATCGGCCTGCACCAGTGCGAACTGGTCGCCGCCAAGGCGGGCGAGGGCGCCGAGGCGACCGCTGTGGCCACGCAGACGGTCGGCCAGCGCCAGCAGCAACTGGTCGCCGGTCTGGTAGCTGAACTGCTCGTTGATCCCTTTGAAATCATCCAGCCCCACACACAACACCGCGACCCGGCGTTGCAGCTTGCCGGCGTCGACCAGAATCTTGTCCAGTTGCTGCTGCAATTGCTGGCGGTTCGGCAGGCCGGTGAGGAAGTCGTACTGGGCCATGCGCAGCAGGCTGTTTTCCGCTTCGTGGCGCAGGTGCGTGTTGCGCTCGATGGATTCGAGCAACTGGTTGGCGGTGTTGATCCAGATGCCGAGTTCGTTTTTCTCGTTACCCTTGATCTGCGGAATCTTGTGCTCGCTGGGGCGATCGGGATTGATTTCCGTCAGGTGCTCGATGATCCGCGACAGCGGCTTGGTCAGCAGCCAGTGATAGACCAGATACAGCACCAGACCCATGGCCAGGGCGCGCAATACACCGGAAATGAAAATGATCACCGAACTGACGATGAAACTCTCGCCATAGGTGGCGGTGTCGAGGGTGATGCTCAGGTCGCCGTAATACTCGCTGTAGGGGCCGCGACCGACCAGTTGGGTGGTGAAGGTACGTTCCTGACCGAGGATCAGGTCAGTCAGCCAGCGGCTGTTGGAATGCTGCAACTCACGGGACTTTTGCGCGAGCATGGCTTCGTTGGGATGGCCGATGGAAGCCTGGCGCACGGCGTCGTCCTGGAACAGGCCTTCGATCACCTGCATGCCCATTTCCCGGTCCAGGCTATAGACCGCCTGAGTCGACGGATCACGGAACATGTCGAGGATGCGCTGCGCATCGCCGGCCACTGCCTGACGGGTTTTATAGGCATCGAAAACAATCTGCGCGCAGCTCAAGACTACGCCGACGATCAATGCCGAAAGGAGCACGACCCGGAGCAACTTCACCGACAAGCTGTTCTTGAGTTCCAGCTTCAAAGGGTTATTCCTTGTTCCGTGCGGGTAGCGTCAAGTTGCCATGAGTATTGGCAATCCCGTGTTGGCAGTCAAAGGGACAATCAACCCCGGGAACATTTGCCCGTGGCCTTGGCCGAAATGCTGCTGTCTGGAGTCTCAGCTCTATTTGTACTGTGTCGGTAGTTTCGGCCCTCAACTTGAGCAGTCTGGAACAAATTTTCGCTGATTTGATGGTAGCTCGCTGTGCTGCACCAGCAAGCGGCCGGAGCCAGCGTTCATCGTGAGAAAACGCTATTCCCTGTAGGAGCTGCCGCAGGCTGCGATCTTTTGATCTTGCTTTAAAAAATCAAAGTCAAAAGATCGCAGCCTGCGGCAGCTCCTACAGGAAAGCAGAGGCGGTCAGAAAAACGTGGCAACTCTGCGGCAGCTCCTACAGAAATCAAAGGCATAAAAAAACCCGGCCATAGCCGGGTTTTTTATCTGGCGCGCAGCTTAAGCGGTGAAGGTTTTGCCTTCGAACTGCTCAGCAACGAACTTCCAGTTGACCAGGTTCCAGAACGCTTCAACGTACTTCGGACGCAGGTTGCGGTAGTCGATGTAGTAAGCGTGTTCCCAGACGTCGCAGGTCAGCAGCGGGGTGTCGCCGCTGGTCAGCGGGTTGCCGGCGCCGATGGTGCTGGCCAGGGCCAGGGAACCGTCAGCCTTTTTCACCAGCCAGCCCCAGCCGGAACCGAAGGTGCCGATCGAGGTTTTGCTGAACTCTTCCTTGAACTTGTCGAACGAACCGAACGCTGCGTTGATGGCTTCAGCCAGTGCGCCGGTTGGTTGACCGCCGGCGTTTGGCGCCAGGCAGTTCCAGTAGAAAGTGTGGTTCCAGTCCTGAGCGGCGTTGTTGAAGATGCCGCCCGAGGAAGTCTTGACGATCT
>NZ_JBIUVO010000069.1:0-26498 GCF_044742995.1 Pseudomonas sp. NPDC087803 | reverse complement strand
CGACGGCTTCAAAAGCCTGAAAGAAGGCCAACAGGTTTCTTTCATCGCTACCCGCGGTCAGAAAGGCATGCAAGCTGAAGAAGTACAAGTTATCTAACTTGTAGCTTCTTTAGAAAAGAGCCCCGCCCTCAAAAGCGGGGCTTTTTTGTGGGCGTGTGTTTTTCCACGCGCAAAAAAAGATCGCAGCCCGCGACAGCCCTCCTGTAGGAGCTGCCGCAGGCTGCGATCTTTTGCCTGTGCGTTACCAGGCCACGCCAAACCCTGCGGTGTAGCGGGTCTTGTTCAAATCCGCATCCTTGGTGCCACTGATGATGTCACGCTCGGCCTTGAGGTTGAGCGACGCCCAGTCGGTGACCTTGTAACGCAGGCCCATCTCGGCATCCAGCGCGTAGTTGGCTACGTCAGACAGCGGCTTGCCCAGTTCGCCATTGGTGAAGAACTCGACTTTCTTGCCGATCAGGTAGCGGTTGTAATCCCACTTCATGGCGACCGAGTAGAAGTTGTCCTTGCCACCATCGCTGTACTCATAATCGGTGCGGTTGAGCAGCGAGCCGAGCGAGAACGCGCCCAACTCGTCGTCCCAGAACTGGTAGCCCGGACCGGTACCGACCACGCGCTGGCGCGACAGCTCTTCAACGTAATCACGCTTGTAGTTCAGGCGCCCCTGCCAGAACCACTTGTCGGTGAGGAAGCGGTCAAGCGCATATTCGGCGCGCCAGTTATTGGTGGTGACCTGCTCGTCCTGCACTTCGCGGTTGTACTCGCCCTCGGCGGTGTGCCGCCAGCGACCATGACGTGCCGTGGTCTTGAAGTCGATGTCGTAGTCGTCGGTGTCCTTTTCGGCACGCTGATAATCCATCGCCAGACCAATATTGCCCTTCCACACCAGATCCTCGACCACCGGTTTCGGTTTGAGAATCTGCTGGATGCTCGCCAGCTCCACGGTTTTCGGCGCCTCACCATTGGCCAGGGTGACCTTGCCGTCATCGGCGGCGGTCAGCGACTTGGCTTTTTCACCGTTGTAGGCGTCCTGTTTGACCAGCAGTTCCTGATCGCTTTGCAGGGTCTTGACCTCTTTCCAGTCGATGCTGACCGCACCCGCATACTGGGTCTGGATCAGCAACTTGCCGCCATCGAAAACGGAAATTTTACCGCTCAACTTGTCACCGTTCTTCAACCAGACGGTATCGGCAAGCAGCGGAGTGGAGGCACTGAAGACGGCAAGGCACAGCAAGGTTCTGGACAACATAAGCGGATCGAGGGCTCAAGTTTGCGAAAAAAGGTCGGCATTATCCGTAGGAATAAGGCCCTGACAAGCACTGACCGGGCGAATTCCATTGAGTTCATTTCTCATCTGCGCGCCGACGGATTACCCTTGAACCCATCGACCACCCCTTGTTCAGGAACTGTGCAGGTGAAAGAGCCGATCCATCCCGACGAAAGCCCGGCGCAAATCCGACGCACGGCGCTCTATTCGACGCTTGCCCAGGTACCTGAGGGCAAGGTGGTCAGCTATGGTCAGTTGGCTGAACTTGCAGGATTGGGGCGCGCCGCCCGCTGGGTCGGCCGGACCCTGAGCCAATTAC
Source organism: Pseudomonas sp. NPDC087803 (assembly GCF_044742995.1). Classification (NCBI taxonomy): domain Bacteria; kingdom Pseudomonadati; phylum Pseudomonadota; class Gammaproteobacteria; order Pseudomonadales; family Pseudomonadaceae; genus Pseudomonas; species Pseudomonas sp. NPDC087803. Next base: position 24,912 of record NZ_JBIUVO010000069.1, on the reverse strand, counting down.
CCGCCGATACCAGGCTGCCGTGGCACCGGGTACTGGGCGCCGGCGGTCGGATCAGTCTGCCTCTCGGCAGCCCTTCGGGGGACGAACAACGCGCACGATTACGTTCTGAAGGCGTCACCGTCCTGAACAATCGTGTGGATATTCAGCGCCATGGCTGGCGCCCGATAGAGCACAGCGGTTAGAGTGCGCGCTTTGTTTTCGCAATCTTGAGGCAGACTTCAGCCCATGCCCCGTAAAACCTGGCGCGCCGCGCTCGCCGCCTATGCCAGTCCTTCGACGCTCGTGCTGTTGTTGCTCGGTTTCGCTGCCGGCCTGCCGTACATGCTGGTATTTTCGACGCTTTCCGTCTGGCTGCGTGAAGCCGGCGTTGCCCGTGAAACCATCGGCTACGCCAGCCTGATCGGCCTGGCCTACGCCTTCAAATGGGTCTGGTCACCGCTGCTCGACCAATGGCGCCTGCCTTTATTGGGCAAGCTCGGCCGCCGTCGTTCGTGGCTGGTGCTCTCGCAAACCCTGGTGATTCTGGGCCTGATCGGCATGGGTTTCTGTGATCCGCAGAAACACCTGTCCTGGCTGATCGCCATTGCCGTCATCGTCGCCTTCGCCTCCGCCACGCAGGACATCGCGGTCGACGCCTACCGTCTGGAAATTGCCGACGACAGCCGCCAGGCCGCGCTGGCCGCCAGTTACATGTCCGGCTACCGCGTCGCCGCCCTGCTGGCCACCGCGGGCGCACTGTTCTTCGCCGAGGGCTTCGGTTCCACCGGTTTCAACTATCAGCATTCGGCCTGGACCGGCACCTACGCGCTGTTCGGGGTGCTGATGATCCCCGCCCTGCTGACGTCGCTGCTGATGCGCGAACCGCCAGTGCCACTGCGCACGCAGTTGCAGGCTGGCCGCTACAGTTTCGTGCATCAACTGGCCTCGGTATTCGTGCTGATCGTGCTGCTGGTGTCGGTGCCGGCGATGTTCACCCAGCTCTACAACACCGATTTCGCCAGCGTGCTGTTCGGCAGCATGAGTCCGCTCGACCTGCTGCTCGAAGACCGCGCCTTCCTGCGCGCCATCCTTTACACCCTGCTCACCGGTCTGTGCCTGTCGACCATGGGCCGTCGCGGCCTGGCGCCGGTGCTGACCCCGGTCAACGACTTCATCCTGCGCTACCGCTGGCAGGCGTTGCTGTTGCTCGGTTTGATCGCGACCTACCGGATGTCCGACACGGTGATGGGCGTGATGGCCAACGTGTTCTACATCGACCAGGGCTTCACCAAGGACCAGATCGCCAGCGTCAGCAAGATTTTCGGCCTGATCATGACCCTGGTCGGCGCCGGCATGGGTGGCCTGCTGATCGTGCGCTTCGGCATCCTGCCGATCCTGTTCATCGGTGGCGCCGCTTCGGCGGCGACTAACCTGCTGTTCGTGATGCTCGCCGATATGGGCCCGAACCTGCAGATGCTGGTGGTGACCATCTCTCTGGACAACTTCAGTTCCGGCCTCGCGACCTCGGCGTTTGTCGCCTACCTGTCGAGCCTGACCAACCTGAAGTTCTCGGCCACCCAGTACGCCCTGCTCAGTTCGATCATGCTGTTGCTGCCGCGCCTGATGGGCGGCTATTCCGGGGTAATGGTCGAGAAGTTCGGTTACCACAGCTTCTTCATGATCACCGCACTGCTCGGCGTGCCGACACTGCTGCTGATCGCCCTGCACTGGTTCCAGGAAAACCGTCGCGAAGGTCCGACACCCACGCCCGAGCCTGTGCCAAGCACCGCCGTCGAAGAGTCGTAGGACATTTCAGCTACGGCGGGAGGATTCCCGCCGTTGAGCCTCACCGCCGAGCGCAATCCTGTACGTCGGCAAATCTCGCCGGTACACTGCTCCGTCATTTCCAGTCATAGCAACCGACAACGGCCAACCATGCGCACCAGTCAATTTTTGCTCGCCACACAGAAAGAAACGCCTTCCGATGCGGTCGTCGTCAGCCATCAGCTGATGCTGCGCGCCGGCATGATCCGCAAACTCGCTTCGGGCCTGTACACCTGGCTGCCGATGGGCTTGCGGGTAATGCGCAAGGTTGAAGCCATCGTTCGCGAAGAAATGAACGCTGCCGGTTCTCTTGAAGTGTTGATGCCGAGCACCCAACCGGCCGAGCTGTGGCAGGAATCGGGACGCTGGGAAGAATATGGCCCTGAGCTGCTGCGCATCAAAGACCGCCACGGTCGCGACTTCTGCGCGGGCCCGACCCACGAAGAAGTGATCACCGATCTGATGCGCAATGAGTTGAGCAGCTACAAACAGCTGCCGATCAACCTGTACCAGATCCAGACCAAATTCCGTGACGAAATCCGCCCACGCTTCGGTTTGATGCGCGGCCGCGAATTCATCATGAAGGACGCCTACTCGTTCCACGCCGATCAGGCTTCGCTGCAGGTCACCTACGACCGCATGCACCAGGCGTACTGCAACGTGTTCACCCGTCTGGGCCTGAAATTCCGTCCGGTTGAAGCCGACAACGGTTCGATCGGTGGCGCTGGCTCCCACGAATTCCACGTACTGGCCGAATCCGGCGAAGACGACATCGTCTTCAGCAACGGTTCCGACTACGCGGCGAACATCGAGAAAGCCGAAGCCGTGCCACGCGAAACCTCGCGTCCAGCACCGACCGAAGAGCTGCGCCTGGTCGACACCCCAGACACCAAGACCATTGCCGCCCTGGTGGAAAAATTCAATCTGCCGATTGAAAAGACCATCAAGACCCTGATCGTCCATGCCGAAGAGCCAGGCAAGCTGATTGCCCTGGTCATCCGTGGCGATCACGAGCTCAACGAAATCAAGGCCGCCCAGCAACCAGGCGTGGCCAACCCGCTGGTCATGGCTTCTGATGCCGAACTGCGTGACGCCATTGGCGCCGGCGCCGGTTCGCTCGGCCCGCTGAACCTGCCACTGCCGATCATCATCGACCGCTCGGTCGAGCTGATGAGCGACTTCGGTATCGGCGCGAACATCGACGACAAGCACTACTTCGGCGTGAACTGGGAGCGCGATCTGCCGGTTCCGACCGTCGCCGACCTGCGTAACGTCGTCGCCGGCGACCCAAGCCCGGACGGCAAGGGCACTCTGGAAATCAAGCGCGGCATCGAAGTCGGGCACATCTTCCAGCTGGGCAACAAGTACAGCAAGGCGATGAAGTGCGAGGTCCTGGGCGAGAACGGCAAGCCGGTGACCCTGGAAATGGGTTGCTACGGTATCGGCGTATCCCGCGTGGTGGCTGCCGCCATCGAGCAGAACAACGACGACAAAGGCATCATCTGGAGCGACACCCTGGCGCCGTTCCAGATCGCCCTGGTACCGCTGCGCTATGAAACCGAGCAGGTGCGCGAAGCCACCGACAAGCTGTACGCAGAATTGACTGCGGCCGGTTTCGAAGTGCTGCTGGACGATCGCGACAAGAAAACCAGCCCGGGCATCAAGTTCGCGGACATGGAGCTGATCGGCATTCCGCACCGGATCGTGGTCAGCGACCGCGGCCTCGCCGAAGGCAACCTGGAATACAAGAGCCGCACCGAAGCCGAAGCGCAAGCGCTGCCGGTCGCCGATGTGGTGTCCTTCCTTCAGGCCCGTATCCGCCGCTGAATCCAGATAGAGACCTCATGTTCAAGCGAAACACCTTGGGCCTCGGTGGCGCCGCCTTGTGCGGCGCCCTGCTGGTCAGCGGCTGTGCCAATCAGATGTCACAGCGCAGCGAGCACGAAGAGCGGGTCGAGCGCAAACTGCTCGATCACAGCCTGCAGATCGATGTCGGCGAGCCTAAGGTGCTCGAGCTGCCGCAACGACGCGTGAAGATCAACGAACAGAAGACCTTCGAAGTCACCGAGTTCGAAGTCACCCGTCGTTACGATCGCTACACGCCCTACCAGCCCTGGCGCGAAATCTACGAGATTCCGCTGGGCGCGGTGGCCGTGGTCGCCGGTATCGGCGCCAATGTGGTCAACGTGTTCGCTCTGGGCAACCTGCCGGACAGCGTGACCAAGGACTGGTTGAACTACGGCATCGCCGGGGTCAACCCGTTCATGAACGTGCAGTCCCACGGTCGTGCGCAACAGAACCTGGCCGGTATCGATGAAGTCCAGCGCGAGAAGCGCACGGAGTATTCGAGCCTGCCGTGGAGCGAGCGCCCGGTGCAGGTCAAGGCTGGCAAGCAGACCTTCGACATGACCACCGACCGCAACGGTGTGCTGCGCCTGAACCTGCTGGACAGCCCGTTCGCCGAAAATGACCTTAATCATATCGGCAAGCTGCAGATCAGCGTCGAAGACGCCAAGGATGACGTGCACAGCGACTCGTCCCTGGCCATCAGCAGCCACCTGCGCAGCAAGTTGCTCGAAGCGCACGGGCTGATTTACGACGACCTGGAAGACGACGAAGTCAGCCAGTGGGTCCACCGGGTCAAGCGTCTGTCGGAACTGGGTCTGGAAGAAGAAGCCAGCGAGCTGGAGCAAAGCCTGATCGAACTGACGCGCAACGATCCTGAGTTGCAGGCGGAATTTCTCAAGTCACTGACCAAGGATGCCGGGCGTCTGGTGGCGGATCCGGGACCGAATTAAGCTTTATTAAAAGATCGCAGCCTGCGGCAGCTCCTACTTTGGAATGCGCCCTCCTGTAGGAGCTGCCGCAGGCTGCGATCTTTTGCTTTTAACGATCTACCGCTCAAACAACTCCATCTGCTCAAACCCTCCGCGCAAATCCTCCAGCCTGACCCCCACCCCCAACAACCGCACCGGTTTCCCGCCCCGGTTGAACGCCTGCGTCAGCATCAACTGATAACTGCCCAGATCGCGCCCTGCCCCGGCTTGCTCCAGCGTGGTCTGGGTAAAGTCATGAAACTTGACTTTGACGAACGGCTTGCCCGGGCGATAACTGCTGTCGATCCGCTCCATGCGGGTTTTCAGGGTTTCCAGTAGCTCCGGCAGTTTGTCGAGGCAACTGCGCAGATCCGGCAGATCGACGTCGTAGGTGTTTTCCACACTGATTGACTGACGACGACTGTCGTTGTGCACCAACCGGTCATCAATCCCACGGGCCAGACTCCACAATCGCTCACCGAAACTGCCGAATTCACGCACCAGCGCCAACTTGTCCCACTCGCGCAGTTGCAGGCAATCGACGATGCCGAGCTTGCCCAGCTTGTCGGCGGTGACTTTGCCGACGCCGTGGAGCTTGCTCACCGGCAGACCACTGACAAACTCCTCGACCTGATCCGGGGTAATCACGAACAACCCGTTGGGTTTCTTCCAGTCACTGGCGATCTTCGCCAGAAACTTGTTCGGTGCCACGCCCGCCGACACGGTGATGTGCAACTGATTGGACACTCGCCGCCGGATGTCCTGAGCAATGCGTGTGGCGCTGCCACCAAAATGCGCGCTGTCAGAGACATCGAGGTAGGCCTCGTCCAGCGACAGTGGCTCGATCAGATCGGTGTAATCGCGAAAGATCGTATGAATTTCCTTTGAAGCTTCGCGATAGGCGTCCATGCGCGGCCTGACGATGGTCAGGTCGGGGCACAGCTTCAAGGCGTGTCCGGATGACATCGCCGAACGCACGCCATACGCCCGCGCTTCATAGTTGCAAGTGGCAATCACCCCGCGCCGATCCGCCGACCCACCCACAGCCAGAGGTTTGCCGGCCAGGTTCGGGTCGTCGCGCATCTCGATGGCGGCGTAGAAACAGTCACAGTCGACGTGGATGATTTTTCGCTGGGTCATGACAGAAAAGGAAACATGGCGAGCCGGAAACGCAGTATCTCACTGACACCTGTATATAGCACCAGTGGTCTGAATGTTCTTTTCAGGCTGTGGGAAAACAGCCTTGAATTTATTTTCTCAATCGAGAATCGCTGGTCGATAGAGCTGAAAGCCTTGTCCCACCTGCCCTGCGCTCTCGTCGTCCTTAGCAGAAAAAGCGCTAACCAATTGAACAGGAACAGATTTATCCCGATTCGAGGTTGACAGCCCGGCGATCCTCTGTAGAATGCCGACACACAGACGCGGGATGGAGCAGTCTGGTAGCTCGTCGGGCTCATAACCCGAAGGTCGTCGGTTCAAATCCGGCTCCCGCAACCAAACATCAAAAAAGGCTACTCGAAAGAGTGGCCTTTTTTGTATCTGTGGAAAAAGTCCTTTCGCAACAATGATCTGTCACGCTGCAGTGAAACGCTCAGGATCGTCAGACCCGCCGAGTTGCGACTATGCTTGAGTCGCAGGCAAGACGTCTGCAATCCATGACCCGCCCTCGCCGATCCCGGATGAGAGGCGTAGTATTTTGTGATTATTTTTTTCTACAGGGATTGGTAACTTGGCTGGATACCTCCATCCTGTCGCGCACAATCCAAGAGGTGATTGATGCGCGCCAACTCGTCTGATCCACAAGACACCGTCACAGCAGAACATCCGATCAAGCCCGAGCGCCTGCGCTTGCTGGATCGGTTGAGCAAATATCGCCAGCCGATCGGGCTCGCGGTCACGTTGCTGTTGTTTGCCATTGCGCTGATTGCCTGTCGCCATCTGCTGAGCGAACTCGATCTCTATGCGCTGCACGACTCGATTCTCGACGTGCCGAAACCGGCCCTGCTCGGTGCACTGGGTGCGACCGTGGTCGGCTTCATTATTCTGCTGGGCTATGAATGGTCGGCCAGCCGCTACGCCGGCGTGACTCTGCCGCCGCGTACGCTGGCGCTGGGCGGCTTCACCGCGTTTGCGATTGGCAACGCCATCGGCCTGTCGCTGCTGTCCGGCGGTTCGGTGCGCTACCGTTTATATGCACGTCACGGGCTGGGGGCTTCGGAAGTTGCCCACATGACCCTGTTCGCCAGCCTGTCGCTGGGCTGCGCGCTGCCGCCACTGGCTGCGCTCGCCACCCTCAGCGACCTGCCTGCGGCCTCTCAGGCGCTGGGTCTGTCCGAAGGACTGCTGGGCAGTATCGCCGGAGTCATTCTGCTGCTCGGCGCCGTTTTGGCGATCGGCATTTATCGCCGCCGCTTGCCGGAACAGCCGTACCGCGACAACCTGCTGGTCCGCGCCGGACGCCGCACGTTGCGCCTGCCGGGCCGACGCCTGACCTTCCTGCAACTGATCATCACCGCCCTCGATGTCGCCGCAGCCGCCACCGTGCTTTATCTGCTGCTGCCGGAAGCCCCGCCGTTCGGTGCCTTCCTGCTGGTGTACCTGCTGGCCCTGGCCGCAGGCGTCCTCAGCCATGTGCCGGGGGGTGTCGGGGTTTTCGAAGCGATTCTGCTGGCCGCGTTCGCCGACACCCTCGGCGCTGCACCGCTGGCCGCCGCCCTGCTGCTCTATCGTCTGATCTATGTCGTGCTGCCACTGCTGGTGGCCTGCGTGTTTTTGCTGATCAACGAAGGCCAGCGCCTGTTCCAGACCCAGACCATGCGCGCGGCGTCCGGTCTGGCCGCGCCGATTCTGGCAGTGCTGGTATTCCTGTCCGGCGTGGTGCTGCTGTTTTCCGGGGCCACTCCGGAGATCGACACGCGTCTGGAACACATCGGTTTTCTGATTCCGCATCGCCTGGTCGACGCCTCGCACTTCGGCGCCAGCCTGATTGGTGTGTTGTGTCTGTTGCTCGCCCAGGGTTTGCGCCGTCGTCTGTCGGCCGCGTGGATGCTGACCACTATTCTGTTGCTGACAGGTGCCCTGCTCTCGCTGCTCAAAGGCTTCGACTGGGAAGAAGCCACGTTGATGACGCTCACTGCCGCGTTGCTGGGGGTGTTCCGCCGTTCGTTCTATCGCCCGAGTCGCCTGACCGAACTGCCGTTCTCGCCGCTGTACCTGGTGGCCAGCCTCTGCGTACTGGGGGCTTCGACCTGGTTGTTGCTGTTCGCCTATCAGGACGTGCCTTACAGCCATCAACTGTGGTGGCAGTTCACCCTCGACGCTGACGCCCCGCGTGGCTTGCGCTCGCTGCTTGGCGCTGCGGTGCTGTTGCTGGTGATTGCCCTGACCTGGCTGTTGCGGACCGCGCGCCCGGTGATCCACCTGCCGACCCCGGACGAACTGGACCGCGCGGCGAAGATTCTGATGGCCTCGTCACAACCCGACGGTGGCCTCGCCCTGACCGGTGACAAGGCGTTGCTGTTTCACCCCAACGACGAGGCGTTCCTGATGTACGCCCGCCGTGGCCGCAGTCTGGTGGCGTTGTACGACCCGATCGGCCCCGGCCAGCAGCGCGCCGAAATGATCTGGCAGTTCCGCGACCTGTGCGACATCCATCACACTCGCCCGGTGTTCTATCAGGTACGTGCCGAAAACCTGCCGTACTACATGGACATCGGCCTGACCGCGATCAAGCTCGGGGAAGAAGCCCGGGTCGATCTGCATCGCTTTGACCTGGAAGCCAAGGGCAAAGAGATGAAGGACCTGCGCTACACCTGGAACCGTGGGACCCGCGATGGTCTGTCGCTGGAAATCCATGAGCCGGGCCAGGCGCCGATGGACGAGTTGAAAGTGATTTCCGATGCGTGGCTGACCGGCAAGAACGTGCGCGAGAAAGGCTTCTCCCTCGGTCGATTCAGCGACGATTACCTGAAGCATTTCCGCATTGCGGTGATTCGCTTCGAAGGCCGCCCGGTGGCGTTCGCCAACCTGCTCGAGACTTACAGCCATGACCTGGCCAGTCTCGACCTGATGCGTGCGCACCCGGACGCCCCCAAGCTGACCATGGAATACATGATGGTCGGCCTGATTCAACACTATAAGAGTCACGGATACGCGCGCTTCAGCCTGGGCATGGTGCCGTTGTCGGGGTTGCAACCCCGGCGTGGTGCACCGCTGACCCAGCGTCTGGGCTCGATGGTCTTCCGCCGTGGTGAGCAGCTGTACAACTTCCAAGGCTTGCGCCGCTTCAAAGACAAGTTCCAGCCTGACTGGGAACCCCGTTATATGGCAGTGCCCGCCGGACTCGATCCGCTGGTGGCGCTGGCCGATACTGCTGCCCTGATCGCGGGCGGCTTGACTGGATTGGTGAAACGCTGATGATTCAACGCTCCCTGAAGTACATCCTGGCCGCACTGATTGTGCTGGCCGTGATTGCCGGCGGCGGTTACTGGTACCTCAAACGCCCGGCACCGCAACCGACTCTGCAACCGCTGACTGCCGCCGATGGCACGGTCATGACCCGCGTCATTCCTGGCACCCAGCCCAAGGCTCAGGTACTGGTCGCGGTGAATGACGACCAGAAACTGACCGACAACCAACTGAGCACCCTGAGCCGCAGCGCCTCGGCGCAGATCGTTCAGGTGATTCTGCCCAAGGACTGCCTGCAACAGAGCCGTGCTCTGCAAACCGGGCTGCGTGAACTGAGTGGCCCGGCCACGCTGGTCAGCGGTATCGGCCCTGGCGCCGTGCTGGCCTGGCGCTGGTTGTCCGAGCAGAAAGACGACAAGGCCCAGGCGATCTCGGTTGACCTGGCCCTGGAAAAACCCGGCTGCACCCACCTGCTGCCGAAATCCGCGGCTCACGGCCACTGGCTGGTGGCATGGAACGACAACCCGGACGACACCAGCGCCGGTTTCGTGCGCGATCAACCGAACGCCGAAACCAGCATCAGCGACTACGACATCAACCTGCCGCAAGTGCTGAACAACGAACTGCGCAAGATCCTCGTCGGCGGCGACAAGGCCAATGGCGGCCTGGCGATCCCGGTGGTTGAAGTGCCGGCCGGTCAGGCCAAGGACACCGTGACCCTGTTCCTTTCCGGTGACGGCGGCTGGCGCGACCTCGACCGCGACGTGGCCGGCGAGATGGCCAAGATCGGCTATCCGGTGGTCGGCATCGACACCCTGCGCTACTACTGGCAGCACAAGAGCCCGGAGCAAAGCGCACTGGACCTGACCGAACTGATGCAGCACTACCGGCAGAAATGGGGCACCAAGCGCTTCATCCTGACCGGTTACTCATTCGGTGCCGACGTCCTGCCGGCGATCTACAACCGCCTGCCGGACACCGAGCAGCAGCGCGTCGACGCCATCATCCTGCTGGCCTTCGCCCGCACCGGCAGCTTCGAAATCGAAGTCGAAGGCTGGCTCGGCAACGCCGGCAAAGAAGCCGCCACCGGCCCGGAAATGGCCAAGCTGCCAGCGTCTAAAGTGGTGTGCATCTACGGCGCCGAAGAAACCGACGAGAGCGGCTGCACCGACAAGACAGCAGTCGGCGAAGCGGTAAAACTGCCCGGCGGCCACCACTTCGACGAGAACTACCCGGCGCTGGCCAAGCGTCTGGTGGACTTGATCGAGAAGCGTCAGAGCAAGGATCAGCCGACAGAGTGATCTGATCCGGCCAAACAAAAAGCCCCTGCAGCCTTACGGTTGCGGGGGCTTTTTACATTTCAGACAATCACCCCGCTTCTCTGTAGGAGTGAGCCTGCTCGCGATGGCGGAGTGTCAGATGGCGGATCATGGACTGACACTCCGCCATCGCGAGCAGGCTCACTCCTACAGGGAATTGCGCTGAATTCAAATAATCATCAATCCTTGCAGGCGTATCTTGCCCGCATATCGTAATGGCTGATCGCTTGAGCCGGATCGAAGTTGATCAATCGCTCCATAGCTTCCGCTTCAATCCGAAGGTTCTCGAGATCATCCTGCTTTTCTTGTTCCGATGATGCAGTCATACGCGTCTCGCTCATTTGCACACGCCAGTTCGTGTCAGACGTTTAGTATCGTTTACTTCCAGTTTCGCAATATCGGATGACGCCCACAGACCTTGTAGGCAAACTCCGAAACTGCCGCGACCTGCGCGCACGAAGACCGAGTCTGAAGCAGAGTTACCTGAAAGCTTGTAGAGGGTTGAAGATCAAAAGATCGCAGCCTTCGGCAGCTCCTACATGGAATGCGAAACCTGTAGGAGCTGCCGAAGGCTGCGATCTTTTGATCTGGAGTTGCCGCCCACAAAAAAGCCCCCGCCAGCCGCAAAGCTGACGAGGGCTTTTTGATGATGCCGGATTACATCTCCACCTGCGTCCCCAACTCAATCACCCGGTTCAGCGGCAGATTGAAGAAGCGCAAGTTGCCGTTGGCATTCTTCAACATGAACGCAAAGAGCGCCTCGCGCCAGCGGGCCATGCCTTCGAGTTTCGAGGCGATCACCGTTTCGCGGCTGAGGAAGTAGGTGGTGCGCATCGGGCTGAAGTCCAGATCATCCAGATGGCACAGCTTCAATGCCTGCGGCACGTCCGGCTCGTCGGTGAAGCCGAAGTGCAGGATTACCCGGAAGAAGCCTTCGCCGTAGGAGTCCACCTCAAAGCGGCGTGCCGGCGGCACGCGCGGGATGTCTTCGTAGACCACGGTCAGCAGCACCACTTGCTCGTGCAGCACCTGATTGTGCAGCAGGTTGTGCAACAACGCGTGCGGTACGGCGTCGGAGCGCGCGGTGAGGAACACCGCGGTGCCCTGCACACGGTGCGGCGGTTGCACGCGAATGCTGCTGATGAAGATCGGCAGCGGCAGCGCGCCTTCGTCGAGGCGCTCGACCAGCAATTGCTTGCCGCGCTTCCAGGTGGTCATCAGCACGAACAGGGCAATACCGGCGATCACCGGGAACGCACCGCCCTGCACGATTTTCGGCACGTTGGCGGCGAAGTACAGACCGTCCACCAGCAGGAAACCGATCAGCACCGGCACCGCGAGGATCGGTGGCCACTTCCACAGCAGCAGCATGACGGCTGACACCAGAATGGTGGTCATCAGCATGGTGCCGGTCACCGCAACGCCGTAAGCCGAGGCCAGTGCGCCGGACGATTCGAAGCCGAGCACCAGCAGCACAACGCCGACCATCAGCGACCAGTTCACCGCGCCGATGTAGATCTGGCCCTGCTCGTCGCTGGAGGTGTGCTGGATGTACATGCGCGGAATGTAGCCGAGCTGGATCGCCTGACGGGTCAGGGAGAACGCACCGGAAATCACCGCTTGCGAGGCGATCACCGTGGCCAGGGTCGAAAGCCCCACCAGCGGAATCAGCGCCCAGCTCGGTGCCAGCAGGTAGAACGGGTTACGCGCCGCTTCCGGGTTTTCCAGCAGCAAAGCACCCTGACCGAAGTAGTTCAGCACCAGTGCAGGCAGCACCAGCAGGAACCACGCACGGGCAATCGGCTTGCGCCCGAAATGGCCCATGTCGGCGTACAGCGCTTCGGCACCGGTCAGCGCCAGTACCACGGCGCCGAGAATCGCCACGCCCATGCCTGTGTGAACCATGAAAAAGCGCACGGCCCAGACCGGATTCATCGCGTGCAGCACTTCCGGGTAATGGCTGATGCCGTAAACGCCGAGGGCGCCGAGCACCAGGAACCAGGTGACCATTATCGGCCCGAACAGAATGCCGATCCGCGCCGTACCGTGGCTCTGGATCAGAAACAGTGCGACCAGCACCACCAGCGACAGCGGCACCACCCAGTGGTCGATGCCGTCGAATGCCAGGCCCAGGCCTTCGATCGCCGACAACACGGAAATCGCCGGGGTGATCATGCTGTCGCCGTAAAACAGCGCCGCGCCGATCAGCCCGCAAACCACCAGCAACGAACGCAACTTCTTGCGCTCCCCCGCCGCACGCCGAGCCAGTGCGGTGAGCGCCATGATGCCGCCCTCGCCCTGGTTGTCGGCGCGTAGGACGAACATCATGTACTTGATCGAGACGACCCAGATCAGCGACCAGAAGATCAACGACAGAATGCCCAGCACCCCATCGTGATTGACGGGCACGCCATAGCCGCCGGAAAACACTTCTTTGAGGGTGTACAACGGGCTCGTGCCGATGTCGCCGTAAACCACCCCGACTGCCGCGACCAGCATGCTCAGCGGTTTTGCAGCCGAATGCTCGGCGCCCGCCGCCTGACTACTTGCCTGACCCATCCAACACTCCTACTTCTCAGAACCGGCTTCTTTGAATGAAGCACTATGCTTTGTGGTGCAGCATGCGCTGTTTTACCTGTTGTTACAGACGTTTTGTTGACTGTAAAAAATTGGTAAAGCTCAACGGCGCGAAGCATAGCGCAGCACTCGTCGTATTTCCCTGCATAAAGCTGGTCAAGTGCGTTGCTCACCGCTAGAATTGCGCACTTTTTGATCAGAGGCGCACCCTAAGCGCCCATCCGTCGGCTTTCCTACACGGCAAGCGACGTCACAAAACACCGAGGTTAGACATGTCCACCACTCCTGCGCCGGCCAATCCAAAGGTTGGCTTCGTATCTCTGGGTTGCCCGAAAGCACTGGTCGACTCCGAGCGCATCCTGACCCAGCTGCGCATGGAAGGCTATGACGTGGTGTCTACCTACCAGGACGCCGACGTGGTGGTGGTCAACACCTGCGGCTTCATCGACTCGGCCAAGGCTGAGTCGCTGGAAGTGATTGGTGAAGCGATCAAGGAAAACGGCAAGGTGATCGTCACCGGTTGCATGGGCGTGGAAGAAGGCAACATCCGCGACGTGCACCCGAGCGTGCTGGCCGTGACCGGTCCGCAGCAATACGAGCAAGTGGTCAACGCCGTGCACGAAGTGGTGCCACCGCGTCAGGATCACAACCCGCTGATCGACCTGGTACCGCCGCAAGGCATCAAGCTGACTCCGCGTCACTACGCCTACCTGAAGATTTCCGAAGGCTGCAACCACAGCTGCAGCTTCTGCATCATCCCGTCGATGCGCGGCAAACTGGTCAGCCGTCCGGTGGGTGACGTGCTCGACGAAGCCCAGCGCTTGGTCAAATCCGGCGTCAAAGAGCTGTTGGTGATCTCGCAAGACACCAGCGCCTACGGTGTCGACGTGAAATACCGCACCGGTTTCTGGAACGGCGCGCCGGTGAAAACCCGCATGACCGAACTCTGCGAAGCGCTGAGCACCTTGGGCGTCTGGGTCCGTCTGCACTACGTTTATCCGTACCCGCACGTCGACGAGCTGATCCCGCTGAAGGCCGCCGGCAAGATCCTGCCGTACCTGGACATCCCGTTCCAGCACGCCAGCCCCAAAGTCCTCAAGACGATGAAACTCGCCCTGCGTTCGAAGACAAGAACCTGGCGCGGATCAAGAACTGGCGCGAAATCTGCCCGGACCTGATCATCCGTTCGACCTTCATCGTCGGCTTCCCGGGCGAAACCGAAGAAGACTTCCAGTACCTGCTGAACTGGCTGACCGAAGCCCAGCTCGACCGCGTCGGCTGCTTCCAGTACTCGCCGGTCGATGGCGCGCCTGCCAATGATCTGGACCTGGAAGTGGTGCCGGACGACGTCAAGCAGGACCGTTGGGAGCGCTTCATGGCGCACCAGCAGGCGATCAGCTCGGCGCGCCTGCAAATGCGCATTGGCCGTGAAATCGAAGTGCTGGTGGACGAAGTCGACGAGCAAGGCGCCGTCGGCCGCTGCTTCTTCGATGCCCCGGAAATCGACGGTAACGTATTCATCGACAACGGCAGCAACCTCAAGCCGGGCGACAAGGTCTGGTGCAAAGTCACCGACGCCGACGAATACGACCTGTGGGCTGAGCAGATCTAAGCACCACAAAATACCTGTGGGAGCGGGCTTGCTCGCGAAGGCGGTGTATCAGTCACTGGATATGTCGACTGATACGCTGCTTTCGCGAGCAAGCCCGCTCCCACAGGGGATAGTCGTGTCATCAAAAGCCCCGCTCTTTTTACGAGATGCGGGGCTTTTTTACGGCTATCGTTTACCGGGGGAAGGACTCCCTTGAAACGAACAAGAGGCCATCGGGCATGCGTCAGCATTCGGTCATTCACACGCCGAAACTCAGCGATTATCAGGAACTGACCCGGGTCTGGGAGGCCTCGGTTCGCGCGACCCATGATTTTCTGCCGGACAGCTACATCGAGTTGCTGCGCAATCTGGTGCTCACCCGTTATCTGGACGCGGTGATGCTGATCTGCACCAGAGATCATCAGCAGCGCATCACCGGTTTCGCCGGGGTGGCGGCAGGCAAGATCGAAATGCTGTTCATCGACCCCGCGCACCGTGGCCAGGGACTGGGCAAGCAATTGCTGAACTACGCCATGCAGCACCTGAACGCCGATGAACTCGACGTCAACGAACAGAACCCGCAGGCACTGGGGTTTTACTTCAAGCAGGGTTTTGAAGTGATCGGCCGTTCGGAAGTGGATGGCATGGGTCAGCCGTATCCGCTGCTGCATATGCGTTTGCGGCAGAATCAGCAGCGCTCGAGCCATGCCTGAAACCCCACCGTACCTCTGTAGGAGCTGCCGAAGGCTGCGATCTTTGCTTTTTGAAGATCAAAAGATCGCAGCCTTCGGCAGCTCCTACAAATGGAACCGGGCTTAACCGGCGCCAGGCAGGTACAATGCCCACCCCTTTTTTGTTACGGCCCTGTCATGACTGACCCGATTCGCCTCTCTAAACGCCTCATCGAACTGGTCGGTTGCTCCCGCCGGGAGGCCGAGCTGTTCATCGAGGGCGGCTGGGTCACCGTGGACGGCGAAGTGATCGACGAACCGCAATTCAAGGTCGGCGACCAGAAGGTCGAACTCGACAAGGACGCCCAGGCCACCGCGCCGGAGCCGGTGACCATCCTGCTCAACGTGCCGGCCGGCATGGATGTCGACAGCGCCATGCAATCGCTCAGCGCCGAAACCCTCAGCGACGAGCACCGCTACGGTAAACGCCCGCTGCGCGGCCACTTCCTGCGCCTGACGGCCAGCGCCGATCTGCAGCCCAGGGCCAGCGGCCTGCTGGTGTTCACTCAGGACTGGAAAGTCCTGCGCAAACTGACTGCCGACGCGGCCAAGATCGAGCAGGAATACGTGGTTGAAGTCGAAGGCGACATGGTTGCCCACGGCCTCAATCGCCTGCAGCACGGCCTCACGCACAAGGGCAAGGAGCTGCCGCCGGTCAAGGCCAGCTGGCAGAACGAAAACCGTCTGCGCTTCGCCATGAAGAACCCGCAGCCGGGGATCATCGCGCAGTTCTGCGAGGCGGTTGGCCTGAAGGTCGTCGGCATTCGTCGCATCCGCATCGGCGGCGTGTCGATCGGCAAGGTTCCGCTCGGCCAATGGCGCTACCTGTCCGGCAAAGAGAAGTTCTGAAGCCTCTGTTGCCGCCACACATTCCGGCAGCGCGCCTGCGCGTTGCCCACAACGATTATCAGGATTACCCACATGATTCATAACGACGTACTGCGCAGCGTGCGCTACATGCTCGACATCAGCGACAAGAAAGTTGTCGAGATCATCAAACTCGGCGGCCTGGACGTGGAGCTGAAAGACGTCGTCGCGTACCTCGACAAGAAAGAAGAAGACGAAGAAGGTTTCGTGCGCTGCCCGGACGAAGTCATCGCACACTTCCTCGACGGTCTGGTGGTATTCAAGCGTGGCAAGGACGAAAGCCGTCCGCCGCAGCCGATCGAAGTGCCGGTGACCAACAACATCATCCTGAAAAAGCTGCGCGTGGCCTTCGAACTGAAGGAAGACGACATGCACGCGATTCTCAAGGCTGCCGAGTTCCCGGTGTCCAAGCCTGAGCTGAGCGCGCTGTTCCGCAAGGTCGGCCACACCAACTACCGCCCGTGCGGCGACCAGTTGCTGCGCAACTTCCTCAAGGGCCTGACCCTGCGCGTTCGCGGCTGATCTGCGGATCACTCTGAGTCGGCGGCGCGGCCTTCGCGAGCAAGCCCGCTCCCACAGGTTTTGTGCTGAACACAAAATCTGATTTCAAGTGAAATCCCTGTGGGAGCGGGCTTGCTCGCGAAGGCGTCGGCCCCGTCATCACCTGCCTTGAAGCCCTCCGGGTTATCATGCCCGCCCCGCTCCCGCCTTGATTACCGAACATGACTTACAACGTCTCCCCCATCGGCTTCGTGCGCTCCTGCTTCAAGGAGAAGTTCGCCATCCCGCGCCAGCCGCAACTGGCCCCGGCCGCCCGTGGCGTGCTGGAACTGGTCGCGCCGTTCGATCAGGGTGATGCCGTGCAGGGGCTGGAGCAGGTCAGCCATGTCTGGCTGTTGTTCCTGTTTCATCAGGCGCTGGAAGAAAAGCCGCGGCTGAAGGTGCGGCCACCGCGTCTGGGCGGCAACAAGTCCATGGGCGTGTTCGCCACTCGTGCGACGCACCGGCCCAATGGCATCGGTCAGTCGGTGGTGAAGCTGGACAAGGTCGAGGCCAATCGGCTGTTCATCTCGGGGATCGACTTGCTCGACGGCACACCGATTCTCGACATCAAACCCTATGTGCCTTACGCCGACATCATTCCTGATGCCTCCAACAGCATCGCCAGCGCCGCGCCACAGCTGATTGACGTGCAGTGGACGGACACCGCGCTGCAACAGGCGCACGGCCATGCTCAGCGCCTTGGCGAGCCTCTGGTCGAGTTGATCGAGCAGTGCCTGGCGCAGGATCCGCGTCCGGCGTACCAGACGCCGACACCAGAGCGCGAATACGGCGCGCAGTTCTGGGACCTGGACGTGCGCTGGCATTACCCGACGCCGGAGCAGATTCGCGTGCTGGAAGTCGTCCCGGCCATAGCCTGAAACACCGCCCCATGTAGGAGCTGCCGCAGGCTGCGATCTTTTGATCTTGCCTTTTTTAAGATCAAAAGATCGCAGCCTTCGGCAGCTCCTACATGGATTGTGGCGGGCATTAATGAAATATTTCGGGCATAAAAAAGCCCCCATTGCCTGCATAGGCAATGGGGGCTTTTTCGGGGTGCTTACTTCTCGACGAACGCACGCTCGATCAGGTAGTCACCCGGCTCGCGCATCCGCGCCGAGATCTTCAGGCCGAAGCTGTCGAGCACTTCGCTGGTCTCGTCGAGCATGCTCGGGCTGCCGCAGATCATCGCGCGGTCGTCCTGCGGGTTGATCGGTGGCAGGCCGATGTCGCTGAACAGCTTGCCGCTGCGCATCAGGTCGGTCAGGCGACCCTGGTTCTCGAACGGCTCGCGGGTTACGGTCGGGTAGTAGATCAGCTTGTCACGCAGCGCTTCGCCGAAGAACTCGTTCTGCGGCAGGTGCTCGGTGATGAATTCGCGGTAGGCGACTTCGTTGACGTAGCGCACGCCGTGCACCAGGATCACTTTTTCAAAGCGCTCGTAGGTTTCCGGGTCCTGAATCACGCTCATGAAGGGCGCCAGACCGGTGCCGGTGCTCAGCAGATACAGGTGTTTGCCCGGGTTCAGGTCGTCCAGCACCAGGGTGCCGGTAGGCTTTTTCGAGATGATGATCTCGTCGCCTTCCTTCAGATGCTGCAGCTGCGAAGTCAGCGGACCATCCTGCACCTTGATGCTGAAGAACTCGAGATGCTCTTCCCAGTTCGGGCTGGCAATCGAGTAGGCACGCATAAGCGGGCGGCCGTTGGGCTGTTGCAGGCCGATCATCACGAACTGACCGTTCTCGAAGCGCAGGCCCGGATCGCGGGTGCACTTGAAGCTGAACAGAGTGTCGTTCCAGTGGTGAACACTGAGGACACGCTCGTGGTTCATGTTGCTCATGTACGTGGGACTCCTGGATATTGGGTCTGCGCTGGCCTTTGCGGCTGACAGTGCGCAATTGCATCGCATTCTAATAGCGACGACAATATCTGTTAACTGGATTATTAAGATAAGGGTTATCGGTTATATAGATATGCGATTTACTCTTCGTCAACTGCAAGTCTTCGTCGCCGTCGCCCAGCAGGAAAGCGTATCCCGTGCTGCGGGCCTGCTCAACCTCTCGCAATCGGCGGCGAGCACCTCGATCACCGAACTGGAGCGCCAGTCCAGCTGCCAGCTGTTCGACCGTGCCGGCAAACGGCTGAGCCTCAACGCCTTGGGCAGGCAGCTGCTGCCGCAAGCGGTGGCCCTGCTCGACCAGTCCAAGGAAATCGAAGACCTGCTCAACGGCAAATCCGGTTTCGGCTCACTGTCGGTGGGCGCCACCCTGACCATCGGCAATTACCTGGCGACCCTGTTGATCGGCGGTTTCATGCAGCGCCATCCGGAAAGCCAGGTGAAACTGCATGTACAGAACACTGCCAATATCGTGCATCAAGTCGCTCACTATGAAATTGATCTGGGTCTGATTGAAGGCGACTGCAGTCATCCGGACATCGAAGTCCAGAGCTGGGTGGAAGATGAACTGGTGGTGTTTTGTGCGCCGCAGCATCCGCTGGCCAAACGCGGCAGCGCGACCATGGAAGAGTTGACCCATGAAGCGTGGATTCTGCGCGAACAAGGCTCCGGCACGCGCCTGACCTTTGATCAGGCCATGCGTCACCATCGCAGTGCGCTGAATATCCGTCTGGAGCTGGAGCACACCGAAGCGATCAAGCGCGCGGTGGAATCAGGATTGGGGATTGGCTGTATATCGCGACTGGCGCTACGTGATGCCTTTCGGCGCGGCAGTCTGGTGGCGGTGGAAACCCCGGATCTGGACCTGGCGCGGCAGTTTTACTTCATCTGGCACAAGCAGAAATACCAGACCTCGGCCATGCGCGAGTTTCTCGAGCTGTGCCGCGCTTTCACCGCCGGGGTGCAGCGCAGCGACGAGATCGTCTTGCCGAGTATCGCTTAAAGCAGAATCACCGCCCACACCAGGGCAATCATGCTCAGGGCCACGAATTGCGCGGCGCTGCCCATGTCCTTGGCGTTCTTCGACAACGGGTGCAGTTCCAGCGAAATGCGGTCGATGGCCGCTTCCACCGCCGAATTCAGCAACTCGACGATCAGCGCCAGCAGGCACACCGCGATCAACAGCGCCTGTTCGACGCGACTGACATTCAGGAAGAACGTCAGCGGAATCAGCACCACATTGAGCAGCACCAGTTGGCGAAATGCCGCTTCACCGGTGAAGGCTGCGCGCAGGCCGTCCAGCGAGTAACCGGATGCGTTGAGGATGCGTTTCAGGCCGGTCTGGCCCTTGAAAGGTGACATAACGTAAAAACCAACCAGAAGGGAGTGGGAAAGCTAGAGCAACAAAAGTCAAAAAAGCGTGAAGACGCCAGCCATTATTGGCTCGGAATTGACTCAAGTTGTTGCAGAAGTAAAGCCGCCTGTGTCCGCGTGCGCACGTTCAACTTGCGAAAGATCGCCGTGACGTGAGCCTTGATGGTCGCTTCGGACACGTTCAGCTCATAGGCAATCTGCTTGTTCAGCAGGCCTTCACAGACCATGGTCAGTACGCGGAACTGTTGCGGGGTCAGGCTGGCAAGGCCGTCGCTGGCGGCTTTGGCTTCGGCGGAGACGCTGACCGCCTCGAACGCCTGCGGTGGCCAGAACACGTCGCCATCGAGCACTTTGCGCACGGCTTGCTGAATCACGCTGAGGTCGCTGGACTTGGGAATGAAGCCACTGGCGCCGAATTCGCGGGACTTGACCATGACCGAGGCTTCTTCCTGCGCCGAGACCATCACCACCGGAATCTGCGGGTACTGTCCGCGTAACATGACCAGACCGGAAAAGCCGAAAGCGCCGGGCATGTTCAGGTCGAGCAGGACCAGATCCCAGTCAGCCTTCTCGGTCAGACGCGTTTCCAGTTCGGCGATGCTCGCCACCTCCACCAGTCGCACATCCGGGCCAAGGCCCAGGGTTACCGCCTGATGCAGTGCGCTACGAAACAGCGGGTGATCATCGGCAATCAGGATGTCGTATGTGGCCATTTTTCAAATGATCCTGTTTTTTGATGGCAGGCCCGACGCATTCGGGCCTCACCAAAGCAACTCAAGACAGCGCTGCACAGCGCTATCCACAGGGGCACGTTCAACGCCAATCACTTGCAAACACGGCGTTTCAAACCTTGGCCGCACCCTAATCGGCGCCAAGCATGCCCAGCGCAGCCGGGGTGGTCAAGCAGCACGGCCGCCGCGCTGTGAAGTATGGGCCACTATGGGGCCAACACCGCTTGCGGCTTTCGTATATAAGGCAACAACTCGGCGTGGGCCGGAGTTGACTCGTTCATGTCCAGCTGCTGTTTCGCGCCCAGATAATGCTGGCTGAACACATCGAAATACGCGTCCAGTGCCGAAGCGGCATCGCGGTCCCCCGCCAGTTCTAGGCACAGCGCTGCCACTTCGGCGGTGCACAGGTGCTCGCTGCGGGTGGAGCGGCGCAGACGATAACGCGAAAGTTTGTCCGGCAGCAGGCTGAGGATCGGCAAGCGGTCAAAGTACGGGCTCTTGCGGAAGATCTTGCGCGCCTCGGTCCAGGTCGCATCCAGCAGGATGAACAACGGTCGCTTGCTGCTATCGGCGGCGACGGTGTTGGTCACCCGCGACGGCTCGACGTATTCGCCGGGAAACACCAGGTACGGCTGCCATTGCGGGTCATTGAGCAGCGCCAGCATCTGCGGGTCAGGTTCGGTGCGCGACCAGATGAATGCATGGTTGTCGCGCACCACATCGGCGATCAGCCAGCCGGTGTTGCTCGGCTTGAACACTTCCTTGCCGGTCATGATCAGGCACACCCCGGAGCGGGTTTCGACGGTCGGACGCCAGGCACACAGGCAATGGCTGATGATCACCCGACAGTCGCGGCAACGTTCGGAGCGAAAACCTCGCGCCTGAATCGGCTTGATGCCTTCATCCTCGCGCTGGTCGCGCAGGCGGGCGACGGCGTTGGGGGCGTGATTCATTGCAGGCAGCGCCCGAAGGCAGGAAAACTCGACACAAACAGCACTCGGCAAGGCAATAAAGGTCGCCAGTTTATCAGAGCGACGGGCACAAGCCTGTACCGTCCAGACCGGCTCCCCTATAATTCGCCGCCACTGAACGCACAGCCACGGGGCTGGTCGAACCACCAGTCACTGAATCAGGAGAGTTTCATGCTGCGCCTTATCGTTCCTACCGCGGCCATCGCCATGGCGTTGTCCTTCAGCGCACACGCTGCGTCCCTGAGTGAGCAGAATCTGAACCAAGAGCTGCGCCGTGTCGCCGAGCAAAGCAGCGTGGGTACCCCACGGGCGATCAACGAAGACATTCTCGATCAAGGCTACACCGTCGAAGGCACTACGCTGATCAACCACCTGAGTGTGCAGGCCAGCCACGCCGAGAAGATGCGCGCAGACCCAAAAGCCGTGTATTTCCAGCTGGGTGCTTCGGTGTGCAATAACCCGTCGTACCGCAAGCTGATGGCCAAGGGCGCCGTGATGCGCTACGACTTCAGCGAAGTGAAGACCAACCGCGCGATCGGTTCGGCCAGCTATCAGGAGTCCGACTGTCCGAAAGCCGCCCCGGCGAAGAAGAAGTAATCATCGGGAATTGGCGCGCCGTTGCTCATCTTCGGCGCGCAACTCGGCCACCAGAGCCTGTAAATAGCGGGAACGCCGCTCACCGCCCGCCAGACGCCGGCAGCACTCCTCTTCGAGACTCACTTGATTGGTCTCGGCCGATGCTTTGAGCATCCGATACAACTGCGTATCGATCTCCAGAATCACTCTGACCATCTATCCCGCCTCCTTGCCTCCACGAATCCTTGAAAAGCGCGCACCTTGCGTACGACAAATGACGCAAAGCTGTCGTACGGTGCCTGTAAGTTAGTAAATCAGAGCGATTGCTCTACGGTGTACGTTCGGACGAGCGGTGGCTGATTACGTGAAGAGGCAATCAGCAGTTGCCAGAAAGGATTCTGCGGGGCAATGATCAAGTCAGCGCAAATGCGTGCGAAGGTCTAGATTCAAAGTATTCCCGATCACTTGTTCACGGCAGCAAAGGAACTGCCGATCGTGTGTGTTTTTGCAGCGCGGCACTGACGCCGCACGTCAGGGCTACGAGCTCTGTGCAGAAGGAGACGTTGAATGCCTTACCAACCGAATGACCTGCTCAGCCGGCATTTTCAGGAACAACTCCCCGACCTCATCAGCAAGGTCGAAGAACAACTCAACCAGGTTTCCCCCAACAGCCCGAACCTGCCGATTTACCGCGACATGATCCTGACCGTGCTGCGCATGGCCCAAGAGGATCACAACCGCTGGAACGCCAAGATCACCCTGCAGGCCCTGCGCGAACTGGAGCAGGCGTTCCGGGTGCTGGAACAGTTCAAGGGACGACGCAAAGTCACCGTGTTCGGTTCGGCGCGCACCCCGGTCGAACATCCCCTGTATGCCATGGCCCGGGAACTCGGCGCGGCCCTGACACGCTCGGACATGATGGTCATTACCGGTGCCGGTGGCGGGATCATGGCCGCCGCGCACGAAGGTGCCGGGCGCGATCACAGCCTCGGGTTCAACATCACCCTGCCCTTCGAACAACATGCCAACCCGACCGTAGACGGCACTGGCAACCTGCTGCCGTTCCACTTCTTCTTTACCCGCAAGCTGTTTTTCGTCAAGGAAGCCGATGCATTGGTGCTGTGCCCTGGCGGATTCGGCACACTGGACGAGGCACTGGAAGTACTGACACTGATCCAGACCGGCAAAAGTCCTTTGGTGCCGGTGGTATTGCTGGATGTGCCGGGGGGTACGTTCTGGCAAGGCGCCCTGGATTTCATTCGCCAGCAGCTCGAAGAGAACCACTACATCCTGCCCACCGACCTGAAACTGATGCGCCTGGTCTATAGCGTCGATGAGGCGGTGCAGCAGATCAACCAGTTCTACAGCAACTTCCACTCCAGTCGCTGGCTCAAGCGTCAGTTCGTGATTCGTATGCATCACAAGCTCAGCGATCAGGCTCTGGAACATATGCAAGAGGCTTTCGCCGATCTGTGCCTGAGTGACCAGTTCCATCAACACGCCTTCAGCGGTGAGGAACATGACGAAGCGCAGTACAGCCATCTGGTGCGGCTGGCCTTCGCGTTCAATGCCCGGAACCATGGCCGACTCAGGGAGCTGGTGGATTACATCAACCTCCCGGAAAACTGGGCCCACAGCAAACCGCAGACCACCCAACGTGCACGTGAGCCATCAAAGGTAATCTGAAGGCAAAAAAAAACGGCCCGCTATTTTCATAGCGGGCCGTTTTTGTTCAACCGTGTTAATCGTCCATCCCTCTGCCGCTGAACAAGCGGTTGATCATCTCCATCGAAAAACCCCGATAGGCGAGGAAACGGCCTTGTTTGGCGCGTTCCTTGGCATCAATCGGCAGGTGCCCGGAGAACTTGCGTTGCCACGTTTCGCGAAGCTGCTCCCGCCAGTCGATACCGCTTTCACGCAGAGCGAGTTCGATATCGGCGCGCTGCAAACCGCGCTGGCCCAACTCTTCGCGAATGCGCAAAGGGCCGTAGCCGGAACGGGCACGGTAGGAAACAAAGCTTTCAAGGTAACGGGCTTCGGAAAGCAGCCCCTCTTCCGTCAACCGGTCGAGGGCTGTTTCGATCATTTGCGCCTCAGCGCCGCGCTGACGCAGTTTACGCGTCAGTTCGACTCGACCGTGCTCGCGTCGAGCGAGCAGGTCCATGGCGGTTCGCCGCACCGCGACGAGGGTATCGAGTACGGCGGTGGTCATCGCTGAGATCAGATATCAGCGTCAGCCAGGTCGTCCTCGG
Source organism: Pseudomonas sp. NPDC087803 (assembly GCF_044742995.1). Classification (NCBI taxonomy): domain Bacteria; kingdom Pseudomonadati; phylum Pseudomonadota; class Gammaproteobacteria; order Pseudomonadales; family Pseudomonadaceae; genus Pseudomonas; species Pseudomonas sp. NPDC087803. Next base: position 460 of record NZ_JBIUVO010000069.1, on the reverse strand, counting down.
TCTCTTTGACCGCAGAGGCCTTGGAGTCCGCGATCACTGCTGGAGACAGCAGTTTGTCACGCAGCTGCTTCTCGAGTTTGGCAGCGATTTCCGGGTTATCCGCCAGGAACTTGGCCGAGTTGGCCTTGCCCTGACCGATCTTGGTGCCTTCATAGGCATACCAGGCGCCGGACTTCTCGACGAAACCGTGCAGCACGCCCAGGTCGATCATCTCGCCATTGAGGTAGATACCCTTGCCGTAAAGAATCTGGAACTCGGCCTGACGGAACGGCGAAGCCACCTTGTTCTTCACAACCTTGACGCGGGTTTCGCTGCCGACCACTTCGTCGCCTTCCTTCACCGCGCCGGTACGGCGGATGTCGAGACGAACCGAGGCGTAAGACAAAAGAGCCGTACAAACCGCGGTGGTTTACGGGGAGGAAATAAACCCCACCGTATCACCGAAAACCACAAAACAGGA
>NZ_JBIUVO010000068.1:0-26772 GCF_044742995.1 Pseudomonas sp. NPDC087803 | reverse complement strand
CTCAGTTTGTATAGCATTTGGCTTTTAACAAATTGGTCTTATGTTCGAATCCCACACGACCCACCATTTTTGAAACCAGTTAGCGCTGGGATCGAATCTTAAGATCAGAGGCCAAAAGCGCTGATCGAAGAAGGCGATCTTTGAAAGGTCGCCTTTTTTTTACCGGGGTATAGCGCAGTCCGGTAGCGCGCCTGCTTTGGGAGCAGGATGTCAGGAGTTCGAATCCCCTTACCCCGACCATATTGAAAATCCTCGTATCGAAAGATACGGGGATTTTTTTTGCCCTCGCGAAAGACAATTCCCTTCAAGTCATCGTACAACTTGCCGATAGCCCGCTAACGAGAGGGGGCTGCCGCTGTTCGCCCCTTCACTCTGGCCAATACAAGAATAAGGGCGTTCCTCATGTTGCTTCGTCAGTTGAATATCGCACCACGTGCCGCACTGGGGTTTGCCCTGATCGCGGTACTGGTGGCGTTGCTTGGCGTATTTGCCTTGGGGCAGATGTCGAGCATCCGTGACAGTGAGGTCGCGGTGGAGAACCAGTGGTTGCCGAGCATTCGCGGCGGCGATGAGATTCGCGAGCTGATGCTGCGGATCCGCACGATTTCCCTGCGCATGGCGCTTGATCAGGATCCGAAGAACATCGCGACCTACCGTAGCCAGATGGACACCCGCGACAAGGAGTTGAGCGAGAAAATCGCCGCCTACGACAAACTGGTCACCACGCCGGAAGGCCAACAGCTCTATGACCAGTTCAAAAAGACCTTCGCCGCGTATCGCACCGGCATCGCGCAATCCTTCACCCTGGCCGATCAAGGCCAGCGTGACGCACTGACCAAACTGCTGCTGGTTGATATGAAAACCGTGGTCGACGGTTCCGGCAAGCAGCTCAATGACCTGGCGGATCTGTTCGCCAGGCAGGTTGCCGCAGAGAGCCAGAAATCCGCTGACCACTATCAGACCTCGCGCACCATCGTCAGTCTGTTCATCGCGCTGGCGGCGCTGGCCACGGTGGCGCTGGCGATGTTACTCACGCGCAGCATCGTCCGTCCGCTGAGCAGCGCCGTCAGCGCTGCCGAAAGTGTGGCCAGGGGCGACCTGACCCGACCAATCGAAACCCACGGTAACGATGAAGTCAGCCGATTGCTCAAGGCATTGGCGACCATGCAGCAGAACCTGCGGGAAACCCTGCAAGGCATCAGCGGTTCGGCCACGCAACTGGCCACCGCTGCTGATGAGCTCAATGCGGTGACGCTCGGCAGCACACAAGGTCTGCAGCAGCAGAACAACGAAATCGAACAGGCCGCCACGGCGGTCAATGAAATGACCACGGCCGTTGAAGAAGTCGCTCGCAACGCCGTATCGACGTCTGATGCCACCCGGCAATCCAGTGAGTCGGCGCAACTGGGACAGGCGCGGGTCAGTGACACCGCATCGGCCATCAAAGCGCTGGCCAGCGACGTGCAGCACACCGGCGAGTTGGTGCAATCGCTGGCCAACCAGTCACAGGACATCGGCAAAGTGCTGGATGTGATCCGTGCCATTGCCGAGCAGACCAATCTGCTTGCGCTCAACGCCGCCATCGAGGCGGCCCGCGCAGGGGAGAGCGGACGAGGTTTTGCGGTGGTTGCCGATGAAGTGCGGGCGCTGGCCTATCGCACCCAACAATCGACGCAGGAGATCGAGCAGATGGTGCAGGGCATGCGCAGTGGCTCAAGCCTGGCGCTGGATTCGATGCAGGCCAGCGCTGCCCGGGCCACGACCACGCTGGCGCTGGCCGAGCGTGCCGGGGAGGCGTTGGAAACCATCACCGCCTCAGTGCATGAAATTCACGAGCGTAATCTGGTGATCGCCAGTGCCGCCGAAGAGCAGGCGCAAGTCGCTCGGGAAGTGGATCGTAATCTGGTGAACATTCGCGACCTGTCAGTCCGTTCGGCAGCGGGTGCCGATCAGACCAGCGCCTCGAGCCACGAACTGTCGCAACTGGCCAACGCGCTGCAAGGCATGGTGCGGCGCTTCCAGCTCTGATGAGCAGAAATCGATTGTAGGCGTGAGCTGGATTTTTGAGCTGCGCAAAACAATGTGGGAGCGGGCTTGCTCGCGAAGAGGTCGTGTCATTCAACATTCATGTCGACTGATACACTGCTTTCGCGAGCAAGCCCGCTCCCACCGTTTTAAATCAATGCAGCTTCAAGCGTGGCTCGGTGCCGCGACCGATCTTGCTGCCCAGCATCAGCATCGCCGTGCGGAATGGCCCGTATAGCGCCATCTGGTGCATGCGGTACAGCGACACGTAGAACATCCGCGCCAGCCAGCCTTCGAGCATTACGCTGCCGGTCAGGTTGCCCATCAAGTTACCCACAGCGGAAAAGCGCGACAGCGAAATCAGCGAGCCGTAGTCGGTGTATTTGTACTCCGGCAGGGTTTTGCCCTCGATACGCAGCTTCAGCGATTTGGCCAGCAGTGACGCCTGTTGGTGCGCGGCTTGCGCACGTGGCGGCACGTTGCGATCCGAACCCGGTTGCGGGCACGCGGCGCAGTCACCGAAGGCGAAGATGTTTTCGTCGCGGGTGGTCTGCAGCGTCGGCAGCACTTGCAGCTGATTGATGCGGTTGGTTTCCAGGCCGTCGATGTCCTTGAGGAAACCCGGCGCGCGAATCCCGGCGGCCCAGACTTTCAGGCTGGCCTTGATCTCGTTGCCATCGGCGGTGATCAGGCTGTCGGCGGTCACTTCGCTGACCGAAGCATTGGTCATCACATTGACCCCGAGTTTCTCCAGGGTCTTGTGCACCGGGCCGCTGATGCGCTCTGGCAGGGCTGGCAGCACCCGTGGGCCGGCTTCAATCAGGGTGATGTGCATGTTTTCCGGTTTGATCCGGTCCAGGCCGTAAGCGGCCAGCTCATGCGCCGCGTTGTGCAGTTCTGCCGCCAGCTCGACGCCCGTGGCGCCGGCCCCGACGATCGCCACGCTGATCTGCTCGACCACGTCGGTCTGCCCGGCATGCGCGCGCAGGTAGTGGTTGAGCAGTTGCTGGTGGAAGCGTTCGGCCTGTTTGCGGGTGTCGAGGAACAGGCAATGCTGCGCTGCGCCCTGGGTACCGAAATCGTTGGTGGTGCTGCCGACGCTGATCACCAGCGAGTCGTAGGCCACTTCACGCGCCGGTACCAGCTCCACGCCGTTTTCGTCGTAGGTGGCGGCCAGCTGGATTTTCTTCTGCGCGCGATCGAGCCCGCTCATGCGCCCCAGCTGGAACTCGAAGTGGTTCCATTTCGCCTGGGCGACATAGTTGAGTTCGTCTTCGGAAGAGTTCAGCGATCCGGCGGCCACTTCGTGCAGCAGGGGTTTCCAGATGTGCGTCAGGTTCGCGTCGACCAGCATCACACTGGCCGTGCCGCGCTTGCCCAGAGTCTTACCCAGACGGGTAGCCAACTCCAGACCGCCGGCGCCGCCGCCGACAATAACAATACGATGAGACATAGGGATAACTCGCAAGGTTTTTAAAGGAAATCGGTGCGGTTACCCGAGCGAGCGCGAGGCAGCTCATAGCGTCAGGTAACTGATAAGTCGGCTCAGCAGGCCCAGACCAATGGTCACTGCCAGCACCAGCACCAGGAGCATCCACGGCCGGAAAGGCCGGCGCTCGACACGGTGTTGGGACAACTGCAGGTACTCTTCGACATGCTTCTGGTCTTCGGGGTTCAGGCGGCTGGTCATAAAGGCCTCGTCAGGTAGACGTTGCTGAGGGTGGGGAAGCTACAGCGGTTTTTATCCCGGGTTGAATGCAGCATAGCCACTGGCCGGAACCGGTTCGACAGAAACACCGTCGTCGAGGCGAATGATCCCGCTTTGTAACACCCGCGCGGTAATTCCGCCATGCCCGCGCACCGCTTGAAAGGTGCCGGGGCCGAGGTTGTTTTGCAGGCGCGCGCAGGGCTGACACCAGCCGGTGGTCTCGAATATTGCCTGGCCAATGCGAAAGCGCCGCCCCTTGAGACTAAACAGATTGATACCGCTGATGACCAGATTGCGCCGCAGGTCTGCAGGCGTCACGGGCTGATCTGCAGGCCGGCCCATCAACGCACTGATCACCGCCAGATGTTCGAACTGAATCAACGTCACTTGCCGCGCGTTGCGTACTCCCGGACGGGCGTGATCGCCGGTCAGTCCGGCCTCCAGCCGCGCTTCCACGGCGTCGAGTTCGATCATCGGCCCTCGGGATTGCGGGCGCACGCCGATCCAGCGCACGCGCCCGGTCTGCGGGACGTCGGCAATCAACTGCTGCAGCGGCGTCACAGGCTGATCCCGACGTCGAAGACGATGCTGCGCCCGAGGTTGCTGCGCAGAAAGTCCGGCGCGTCGGGATGGGCGAACAGCACCCGGGCGAAAGTCGGCCCGACCAGCGACAGCGAGCGCCAGCCCTGACGAAGATATTCGGTCGGCGGAGGAAAGTGGCTGTTGAGGTCCAGCACTTCACGCTTGAGGCTGGCGAAGGCAATGATGTCCAGTTCGCCCAGATCCATGCCGCGTTCCTTGTAGTTGTGCGCTTTTTTGCGCAAGGTCGGCGCCAGTCGCAGCAAGAACTCATTGGCCGGGATCCGCCGTGGCTTGGCTTCACGGCGCACCAGTTGGCTGAGGGAGAACGCACTGCGGCGGCGTTGCAGTTCGTCGCGCCATTCGTCGTTGAGGCGGCGGCCTTCATCGAGAACGAAGAACACTTCGAAATTGGCATCACGAAACAGCACGTCCGGCGGCTCGCCGGCGGGGGCGAACTCGTCGGCGCGGTAAGGGATGTTCAAGCCTTGCAGCAGGCGCTGGCAGACCCAACGCTCACGCTCCCATTTGCGGGCATTGGACAGGAACGCGTTGGCTTGCTCGGCCGCAATGGTCAGCAGGCGTAAGTAATCAGAGTCATCCATAGCCCAAGCTTAGCGTTCAAATGCGACAAGCTGAAAGCTTTGCATCGGCTGATGCTCACCATGCCGCGGTGTAGACTTGCACAACATGGATTGCGACATCCGGTAGGAGCTGCCGAAGGCTGCGATCTTTTGACTTCCAAAGAGAAAAATCAAAAGATCGCAGCCTGCGGCAGCTCCTTCAGGGGGGATAGGGTGAGGGAGACATGATCGGTGCAGAACTGCTGTCCTCGACGAGCCTGACGGTTGGCTGGCTGATTTATCTGCCCGTGCTGCTGTGGGCGATCGTGCGCGCGCCGTGGGTCGAGTTGTTTAGTGACAGCCGCCGTCAGCACCTGCTGTTCGGCACGGTGTTCGCCTTGTTTCTGCTGTGGATGGTGCGCAGGGATTTCGACACCGGGGTGTCTTATCACTTCATCGGCATGACCGCCGTGACGTTGTTGCTCGACTGGCCGCTGGCAATCATCGGCGGGCTGGTGGCGCAACTCGGGCTGGTGCTGCTCGGGCGTCAGGATCTGGCGGCGGTCGGGGTCAACGGTACGTTACTGATCCTGTTGCCGGTGTTGATCACCGAGTGCGTGGCGATCCTCGTCGAGCGTGCCCAGCCGCGTAATCCGTTTGTGTATATCTTCTGTTCCGGATTCTTTGCGGCGGCGTTGTCGGCGTTGCTGTGCCTGACGCTGAGCCTGGGCCTGCTCTGGCACGACGGCCTGTTTGCCATGCCGGAATGGCTGGAAGACTTCATCGGCTACCTGTGGCTGCTGATTTTCCCCGAAGCCTTTATCAACGGCATGGTGATCAGCGCGCTGGTGGTGTTCAGCCCGGAGTGGCTGGAAACCTTCAACCGCACCCGCTACCTTTCGGCGCCGTGGAAGGACGACGACCCCAAGTCTTGATCCACATCAAACCGGTCACCCACGCGGCATTTCATGCTCGGCCAAATCCCTTCAGGAGCAGCGGCATGAGTGTTTACGAGTGGGCGAGGCAGGAGACGCGGCAGAGTCTGGATATGGCGCTGGAGGTGGGCTTCGATCCGGGCCTGAGTTTGCGTGCCTTGCTCAGCGCGGTGGTGCAGCAGAGCAAGACGGTGCGCAACGCCGAAGACCTGGCCGACGAGTTGCGCTTTCTCGCGGAAAACCTCGACGACGATCAGGACTACGGCTTCATGCGGCCCTGACCGCGATCAGTGACGCGGGTCGAAATCGCCGGAGAACAGTTCGTCTTCGGCGTCCGGGGCCAGCGGAATCTTGTGCTCTTCGGACGCCCAGGCGCCGAGGTCGATCAGCTTGCAGCGATCGGAGCAGAACGGGCGGAATTTGTTCTCTGGGGTGAATTCCACGGGGGCGCCGCAGGTTGGGCATTCGACGGTGGTAGGGCTCATGACTGGCCTCCGGATAAAGTCAGGTAAAAGTGATGCAGGCGCTCGACTTCGCTGTGCAGCCAAGCGAGGTCGCGATCGTTGACCAGCACATCGTCGGCACGGCTCACGCGATCTTCGCGGCTCGACTGGGCCTTGAGGATCGCCTGGACCTGCTGTTCGCTGGTCTGGTCGCGCTGCAGGGTGCGTTCGATCTGCAGTTGTTGCGGGGCGTCGATCACCAGAATGCGTTGGGTCATCGCGTACTGCCCGGATTCGATCAGCAGCGGCGAGACCAGAATCGCGTAAGGCGATTTTGCCAGCGCCAGATGATCGGCGATTTCCTCGGCGATCAACGGATGCAACAGGGCTTCGAGCCAGCGGCGCTCCTGCGGCACTTCAAAGATCAATTTGCGCAGGGCCGCACGGTTCAGCGTGCCATCGGCTTGCAGGACGCCGGGGCCGAAGTGTTCGGCAATCTTCGCCAGCGCCGGGCGGCCCGGCTCGACCACCCAACGCGCCGCGTGGTCGGCGTCGACCACATGGATCCCGAGGTCGATGAAGTGCTGGGCTGCGGCGCTTTTACCGCTGCCGATGCCGCCGGTCAGGCCGAGAATCCAGGGTTTTTCCACAGGGGTATTCATTTCAAACCGACAAACTGCCAATAGAAGTCGGTTATTTGACCACCCCAGAGCAAGGCAATCCAGCCGGCAATTGCCAGATACGGGCCGAAGGGGATCGGCGTCGAGGTTTTCTGCTCACGCAGACGCAGCAGAATCACCCCGACAATCGCCCCCACCAGCGACGACAGCAGGATCGTCAGCGGCAGAATCTGCCAGCCGCCCCAGGCCCCGAGCAGCGCCAGCAGCTTGAAATCGCCGTGGCCGATGCCGTCCTTGCCGGTCAGCAGCTTGAACAGCCAGAACACCGACCACAGCGCCATGTACCCGGCCACCGCGCCCCACAGCGCTGCGTGCAGCGAGACGAACAGCCCGAAACTGTTGACGATCAGCCCCAGCCACAACAGTGGCAACACCAATACATCGGGCAGCAGTTGATGTTCGGTGTCGATCAGGCTCATCGCCAGCAAACCCCAGGTGAGGACGATCAACAGACCGGCCGGCCAGCCGAAGCCCAGATGCCAGGCGACGAATGCCGAGAGCAGGCCGCATGCCAGTTCGGTCAGGGGATAGCGTTTGCTGATGGGCGCGGCACACGCCGAACAGCGTCCGTGCAGCAACAGGTAGCTGAGCAACGGGATGTTCTCCCACGCACGAATCCGGTGGCCGCAATGCGGGCATTCGGAGTGCGGCAGCATCAGGTTGTAGGTTGGCAGTGGCGTTTCGCTCGGCAGGCCGAGGACGTCCTGCGCCTGCTGGCGCCAATCGCGCTCGAGCATTTTCGGCAGGCGCCAGACCAGCACGTTGAGAAAACTGCCGACCACCAGCCCCAGCAGCAGGGCAGTGAGTACGAAGGCCAGCGGATACAGACTGAAGAGTTCGTCGATAGGCATGTCAGATCGCTGAGCCGAGTTGGAAGATCGGCAGGTACATGGCCACGACCAGCCCGCCGACGATGACCCCGAGCACCACCATGACGAACGGCTCCATCAGGCTGGTGAGGTTGTCGACCATGTTATCCACTTCCTCCTCATAAAAACCGGCGACCTTGTCGAGCATGTCATCCAGTGCGCCCGACTCTTCACCGATAGCGGTCATCTGCACCGCCATGTTCGGGAAGACGCCGGTGCTGCGCATGGAAAAATTCAGCTGCATGCCGGTGGCGACGTCCTGGCGGATGCGCAGCACGGCGCGTTTGAACACCACATTGCCGGTAGCGCCGGCCACTGAATCCAGAGCCTCCACCAGCGGCACCCCAGCGGCGAAGGTGGTCGACAGGGTGCGGGCGAAGCGCGCTACCGCCGACTTGTACATCAGCGTCCCCACCAGCGGCAGTTTCAGCAGCCAGGTGTCTCTGCGGTCGCGCAGGGCCTGGGATTTCTTCAGCGCATGGCGCAGGCCGAACACCGCCGCAATCAGGGCGCCGAGCACCAGCCACCACCATTGCTGCAGGAACTCCGAGATGCTGATCACCATCAGGGTGAACGCCGGCAATTCGGCGCCGAAGCCGGAAAATACCGACTGAAACTGCGGCACCACTTTCACCAGCAAAATCCCGGTGACGACCATCGCCACCAGTACCACTGCACTGGGGTAGGTCAGGGCTTTCTTGATCTTGGCCTTGAGCGCTTCGCTTTTCTCCTTGTAGGTCGCAACCCGTTCGAGCAACGTATCGAGGGCGCCGGATTGCTCGCCGGCATCCACCAGGTTGCAATACAGCTCATCGAAATACTGCGGCTTTTTGCGCAGGGCCGCGGCGAAGCTGTTGCCGGCGGCAACTTCTTGCTTCACCTCGTCCACCAGTTTGCGCATCGCCGGATTGTCGAAGCCTTCGCCGATGATGTCGAACGACTGCAACAGCGGTACGCCGGCCTTCATCATGGTTGCCATCTGCCGCGTGAACAGGGCGATGTCCTGGGCCTTGATGCGTTTGCCGAGGCTGAGCAGGGAGGTGGATTTCTTGCGCACCTTGCCCGGGTTGATCCCTTGTTTGCGTAGCTGGGCCTTGATCAGCGCGGGGTTCTGCCCGCTCAACTCGCCCGTGACCTTGCTGCCTTTGCGATCCGTGCCTTCCCAGGCGTAGATGCTGATTTTCGCTGCCTTGACCGCCATGTTCAGTCCTTGGTGACCCGGTTGATTTCTTCCAGGCTGGTGATGCCTTGCATGGCCTTGTGCAGGCCCGAGGTGCGCAGGTCGTCGAAGCCGTCGCGACGCATCTGGCTGTCGATTTCCAGCGAATTGCCTTCGGCCATGATCAGCCGTTGCAGGTCCGGGGTGTTTTTCACCACTTCGTAAATCCCCACGCGTCCCTTGTAGCCGCCGTTGCACAGGTCGCAACCGACCGGCTCATAGATCGTGAAACTGCCGATCTGTTCCGGCGGGAAGCCTTCCTTGATCAGCGTTTCGCGGGGGATCTCGATCGGTTTCTTGCAGTGGCTGCACAGCTTGCGCGCCAGGCGCTGGGCGATGATCAGGCTGACCGAGGTGGCGATGTTGAACCCGGGAATGCCCATGTTGTGCAGGCGGGTCAGGGTTTCGGCGGCGCTGTTGGTGTGCAGCGTGGACAGCACCAGGTGACCGGTCTGCGCAGCCTTGATCGCGATCTCGGCGGTTTCCAGGTCGCGGATTTCGCCGACCATGATCACGTCCGGGTCCTGACGCAGAAACGAACGCAGGGCCTGGGCAAAATCCAGCCCCTGTTTCGGATTGACGTTGACCTGGTTGATGCCTTCCATGTTGATTTCCACCGGGTCTTCGGCGGTGGAAATATTGATGTCGACGGTGTTGAGGATATTCAGGCCGGTGTACAGCGACACGGTTTTCCCCGAGCCGGTAGGACCGGTGACCAGAATCATGCCCTGCGGCTGCTTGAGCGCCGCCATGTACAGCTCTTTCTGCGCCGGCTCGTAACCCAGTGCGTCGATGCCGATCTGCGCGCTGGACGGATCGAGAATCCGGATCACCACTTTTTCGCCCCACAGGGTCGGCAAGGTGTTGACCCGGAAGTCGATCGACTTGCTCTTCGACAGGCGCATCTTGATCCGCCCGTCCTGGGGTTTGCGGCGCTCCGAGATATCCAGGCTGGCCATGACTTTCAGGCGGGCGGCGATTCGCCCGGCCAACTGGATCGGCGGTTTGGCCACTTCGCGCAGAATTCCGTCGGTACGCACCCGCACCCGAAAGTTTTTTTCGTAGGGTTCGAAGTGCAGGTCGGAGGAGCCGCTTTTGATCGCGTCGAGCAGCATCTTGTGCACGAAACGCACGACCGGTGCGTCATCGGCGTCGAGTCCGCCGATGGCGTCCTGGCGGCTGTCGTCGACGGACTCGACATCCACGCCGTCGAGATCGACGTCGGCCATCTCTTCGAGGCCGCTGGCGTGGGTGTCGAAGAATTTCTCGATGGCCTCGGTGAGCTTGTCGTCCTCCACCAGAATCGCTTCGGTGCTCAACCCGGTGCTGAACTGAATGTCATTGATCGCTTGATGATTGCTCGGGTCGGAAATGCCCACGAACAGTTTGTTGCCACGGCGCCACAAGGGCAGGGCGTGGTGCTGGCGCACCAGTTTTTCGCTGACCAGGCCTTTGGGCTGGGTTTCCTTGTCGAGGCAATTGAGGTCCATGAAGGCCATGCCGAAATGCTCGGAAGCGATCTCGGCCACTTGTGAGCTCTTCACCAGTTTGTTCTGCACCAGGTAGCTGACCAGCGACAGGCGATTGCGCTGCGCCTGTTGCCAGGCCTGCTGGGCACTTTTTTCCGTAAGCAGTTCGGCCTGTACCAATTGCTTGGCCAGCCCGCTCAGAGCGATGTCATTCATGGGGATTCCGGATGCTGACAGTTCATGACTTATAGCCTAGTCAAGTGACAGCGCCAAACACGCCCGGTGCAGGTGACAAAAAGTGTCAGATAGTGCGGTTAGCGGTTGTAGGAAAGCGCGATACGGCGCCTTTATGCCCAGCGTGCGGGGTCTGTAAGCGGTTGGCATGAGCTATGCTGCGCTCTTTGCAGATCATGAGATTCCGACTCATGCATGGAGAGCCTGTCTATGAACAACCAAAAAGGTTTCACTCTGATCGAGCTGCTGATCGTGGTGGCGATCATCGGCATTCTGGCGACCATCGCCCTGCCGCAGTACACCAAGTATCAGGCACGTTCGAAAGTCACTGCCGGGCTGGCGGAAATCAGCGCGCTAAAAGTGCCTTTCGAGGACACCATTAATCAAGGTACGGACCCGACGCTGACGCTGGTGGCAGGTAGCGCGTCGTTTGCTACGACCAATTGCGGCACCGTCACCGCGTCCGGCACGGCGTCGACTGGCGCGGGGACCATCGTCTGCACCTTGGCCAACGCCCCGGCTCCAGTGCTGGGCAAAACCATCACGTTGACTCGTTCTTCGGGGACCGGCTCGGCGGCGGGTGTCTGGAGCTGCGCTTCGACGGTGAACGCCGACTACGCGCCTAAGGGTTGCCCAGGCAGCGGTGCCTGATTGACTCGACAAGCGTCACCGGATGCCCCGCGTTGCGGGGCATTTTTTTGTCTTTTGGCGCTGGAAAAAGCTTCAATAATTTCAGCGTGTTAAGAACTTTCGGAAAAGCCGCAACTTGCATGTCGATAATGCACGTGTCATGCAAATTGCATGATTTCGAAAATTTGCCTAATTCGTAACTTATTGATTTATAACGATTTATTGTCTTTCGAAAAGTTGGCACAGCCTTCGCAACATACCCAGTAACCCTGCTGACAAGACAACCAGCAGACTTTCCAGAAAAACAGGAGTTACTCGTATGAAGAAGTTCGCTATCACTGCCGCTGCTGCTACCGCGCTGACCCTGACCATGGCTTCCGGTGCTTTCGCACAATCCACCCAGGCTACTCAGGCTCCAATGACTCTGGCTGCTGGTGAAATGACCAAGGCTAAAGAAACTACTTCCGATACCTGGATCACTACCAAAGTGAAAAGCGACCTGGTAACCGAAAAAGGCATTCCAGGCACTGATATCAAAGTCGAAACCAACAAAGGTGTCGTATCGCTGTCGTCGACTGTAGCCATCACCGAGGCTCAGAAAACCACCGCTGTGAACATCACCAAGAAAATCAAAGGCGTCAAAGCGGTCTCCGCTGACGGCCTGAAAGCCGAGTAAGGCATGACTTCTCGCCTGGACCGGGAGAAGGCGCGACAGACGGGCCGAGCAATACGTCTGCCGCAACTTTAGAGTTCATGCGAACGGTCACACGGATGTGACCATTACGGGCCCCGGCACTTGTGTCGGGGCCTGTTCTATTTCAAAGCAAAAGATCGCAGCCTTCGGCAGCTCCTACAGTGGAATGCATTGTCCTGTAGGAGCTGCCGCAGGCTGCGATCTTTTGATCTTTCAGTTACCGCGTTTGCTGTTGATCTGCCGCAGGCGGTTGCCTTCAAAGCGCAGGTATTGATACATGCCGTTGCTCGGGCCGTAAGTCCATTCCTCCACCTGAAACTCTTCACGGCGATTGGCGCTGCGCTTGTAGCCGAGGGCATCGCGGCTGACCGGTTCGCCGCACTTCTGCAGCACTTCGCTGACGCGGTCGCCGAGACTGACCAGTTGGCTGCCACAGCGCAGCGTGTCGGAGGCCAGCGCAGGGCTGGCGGCGAACAGCAGCGTCAGTGCAACCAGCCACTTGTGGTTCATCATTCGGCGTCCAGGTGCATTTGCGTCACGACCCGGCCATCGCTTTCGGCCTGGCCGAGATTGGCGTCAATGAAGTACACCCGGTCATCCGCCAACTGACCTTTGTCGACCAGATAGTCCTTGATACTGCTGGCACGTTCCTGACCCAACTGCCGCAGCAGCACATCGCTGGAACTCCAGAACTTGATCACGCCGTCACGCATTTTCGCCGTGCGTTCTTCCTTGCCCAAATCCTTCCATTCGGCCGGTGGCTGGGTTTTCAGGCGGGTGCGGTAGATGCCTTCGAGCAGCGGCCCTTTCTCGCTGTCCGGTACTTGCAGCAGGGAAGCCTGAGCCGGGACCTTGTCGCCTCGGCGCTGGAGCATCTTGTAGTAGTTGTACTGGTATTCGCGCTCCAGACGCTGTTCGGCAATCAACGGACCGTCGCTGCTTTGCGCGGCGGTGCCTTCGATTTCCAGACGCAGGGCCGGACGTTCCTTGAGGGCCTTGGACAGTTTGTCCAGCGCCGACTCGGCGTCCTTGCTCAGGTCGCTCGAACCTGGAGCAAAGGACACGGTACCGAGGTCTTCGGAACCGCCGCCGCTGATCAGGCCGCCAATCAGCTTGAACGGCGCGGCTGCGGCTTTGACGATCAGGTTGCGCAGGGTCTGCCAGACAATCGGCATCACGCTGAACTGCGGGTTGTTGAGGTCGCCGGTCACCGGCAGTTCGATGGAAATCTTGCCATCGACGTCCTTGAGCAGGGCAATCGCCAGTTTCAGCGGCAGGCTCACGGCATCCGGGCTGTCGACTTTCTCACCGAGTTGCAACTGCTCGACCACCACTTTGTTCTCGGCCTTCAACTGGCCCTTGGTAATCAGGTAGTGCAGGTCGAGGTTGAGCCGGCCCTTGCGGATGCGGTAACCGGCGAACTTGCCGGAATACGGCGTCAGTGTGGTCAGCTCGACGCGTTTGAAACTGGTGGCGATGTCGAGGCTGGCCATCGGGTCGAACGGGTTGACCGCGCCTTTGATGGTCACCGGTGCATAACGGTCGACCTTGCCGTTGATGTCGACGCTGGCCGGTTTCGCCTGACGGCTGTCGATGGTGCCGATCTGGCCGTTGAGCTGCTGAACTGCTGTGGCGAAATTCGGCGTCAGGCTGAAGTCGGCGAAGTTGGCCGAGCCGTCGTTGATCGCAATCGCGCCGATGTGAATGCCCAGTGGCTTGTCTTTGCCGGCCGGTTTCGCCGCTGCGGACTTCGCACCACTGTCGGCAGGTTGCGGGATCAGCAGATCGTCGATGTTGGTGGTGCGGTCATCATTGATCATGAAGCGCACATACGGCTGGAACAGGTTGACCTTGTCGATCGACAGGCTGTCGCCGTGCTGGTAATTCAGGCCTTCGACCACCACTTGCTGCCACTTGAGGAAGTCGCGGGTTTTCAGGGTGTCGAGGGTGTGCAGTTGATCGATCTGCGCGCGCCCGGTCACGCTGAGCGCCAGAGGGGCGGTGCTTTTGAGGTTGACCTTGAGGTCACTGCCGAGCATGCCGCTGCGCAGTTCCAGGCGAATGAACGGATTGATGTAGGACTGCGCGACACGCAGGTCGATGTCCTGGGTTTTCACGTTGAGCTGAGCGGTGACCGGCGCGAGGTTGACCACCCCGTCGGCGTTGATCTTGCCTTGTTTGCCCAGACCGCTGTCGAGCCTGACCTTGAAGGGCGAACCGTTGAGGCTGTCGAAATCCTGCAGATCAATGTTCAGTGGCGTCACATCCAGCGCCACCGGCGGGTTGGCCGAACGGTCGGCGAGATGCACGGTGTAGTTGCGTAACTGCACGTCTTTGAGCAGCACCTGCCAGGGCTTGCTCGGCGCGGCCGGCTCTTTCGGCGAGTCGGCGGCGGCCGGAGCGGTCTTGGGTTCGGCGGCGGCCTTGGCGGCAGGTTTCGATGGCTGGCTGGCGAACAGTTTCTGCCAGTCGAGCTGGCCGTCGGCTTCGAGCGCGGCCCAGGTTTCCAGTTTGTTGCTGCGGATCTTGCCGACCACCACTTGCTGTTTGGCCAGGTCCAGCGAGGTTTCGCTGACATCGAGGCGTTCGAGTTTTGCCAGCGGACGGCCGTCCGGCGCCTTGATCGCGAACGGCGCAATGCTCACCGCGACGTTGTTCAGCTGTAGTTCGGTTTCTTTCGACAGATTCAGTTTGTACTCGGTGCTGAGATTCAGCACGCCGTCTTCGAGCACCAGTGGCACCGCGTCACGCACATAGGGCCAGAAGGATTTCATCTTGCCGTCGGTGACTTTCAAGGTGCCTTCGGAGGTGAACGGGATCAGGCTGAAGTTGCCTTTCCAGTCGATCTGGCCACCGGCCGGACCGGCAGCCACCAGGGTCATGTCGGCGTTGTCTTCGGGCAGGGTGCTGAGGTTTTTCAGTTCGAAGTCGAGTTTGTCGTAGAGGAACTCGATCGGCTCGCTTGGCCGGGCGTCCTGGAAATGTACATTGCCCCCGGCCAGCTGAATGCGGTCGATGCGCAGCGGGAACGGTTTGGCATTCGGGTCGGCCGGGGTCGGCTCGCTGGCGGGAATTTTGAACAGGCCCAGCAGATTGAGCTGGCCGTCCTTGGCGAAGAGCACTTCAGTCTTGGGCTTGTCCAGCTCGATATCGGCCAGATGCAGCGCCCTGGTCCACAGGCTGTCGAGTTGCAGGTTGGCATACAGCCGCTCGAAGCCGACCTGTTCCTTGCCCGGCTCACCAATGACCAGTCCCCACAGGGTGACTTCAAGGCTGAACGGATTGAGTTCGATGCGCTGGATATGTGCCGGCACGGTGGCGTAGTTGGCCAACTGCTGGTTGGCGATGCGCAGGGCAATGCCCGGCAAAATCAGAAACCCCAGCAGGCTGTAGAGGGCCAGAGCAGTCAACAAGGCGCCAATCGCGCGAATCAATCCTTTGGGCATGTGCGGCTTCATCTGTCTGAATCGGAGTGCCTTGGAGTATGGCACGCGATTCTGGTTCCGAAGTGCATCATGGGGTGCAGGATTGTTCAGATTTGTCTGAAAAAGCTGTAGGAACTGCCGCAGGCTGCGATCTTTTGATTTTTTAGAACAAGATCAAAAGATCGCAGCCTGCGGCAGCTCCTACAGGGAGTACGGCTACAGCTGCAGGATCAGGGTTTTCAGCGGTGGCTGTTGATCCAGCGACGGGAAGTCGGCTCCCGGGGTCATCACGCTCCATTCGCGCACCGGGCGCCCGGCCTTCTCGGCGCAGCGCAGGACCTGTTCGCGCCAGTCATCCATGCTGACTTTTGCCAGGTTGTTGCAGCAGATCAGCACGCCGTTGTCGGCGGTGGTCAGCAGCGCCGGTTTGAGCAGGCTCTGATAGTCGCGCAGCAAGTCGACGGTGCCGAACGCGCTCTTGGCCCAGGCCGGGGGATCGAGCAGCACCAGATCGTATTGGCGCTGGTCGAGGCGCTGATAGCTCGGCAGTTTCTGCCCGCGCCGCTGGCTGATCGGCAGCCCGGCGAGCTGACGGATCGCCGGGAAGTAATCGGACTGGATGAATTGCATCTCGGGCAACTGCGGATTGAGCTGGCCGTTTTCACGGCCGACGGCCAGATTGCCTTCGGCGAAATCCAGATTGCACACCTCACGCGCGCCACCGGCAGCGGCACTCAGGCCGACGCCGCAGGTGTAGGCAAAGAGGTTGAGCACGCTTTTGCCCTTGGCGTGATCCTTGACCCAGCCGCGGGTGTTGCGCAGGTCGAGGAACAGCAGCGGATCCTGCCCGGCATGCCGCCCGCGCACGCGATAGTTGAGGCCCCATTCGTGACCGACCAGATCCGCCAGGGCAGCCTCTTCGGCGCGGTAGACGCTGTCTTCGCGGTCGATCCGCGAGTTGCCGCGGGAGCGGTCGTTGTACACCAGCAGGGTTTCAAAACCCAGGGTCTGGTTGACCATGGCGTGCAGTTGCAGCAGGTCGTCACGCTCCAGGGTCTGGTGAAAACTCTGCACCAGCAGTTGCGGGCCGTAGCGGTCGACGGTCAGGCCACCGGCGCCTTCCTGGCTGCCGTGGAACAGGCGATAGCAATCGGTGCCCTGGCTGTGCAGCTCGGCGAGCAGATCCTGGCGTTGGTCGAGGGCGGCGCGCAGCGCCTGATTCAAGGAAGACATGCGTGCGCCTTGCTGGTGAGAATTGAGGCGCGGGAGTTTAGCAGTTACCGATGCCCTGAGACATTGTGCAGATCTGTGGCGAGGGAGCTTGCTCCCGCTCGAGTGCGAAGCGCTCGCAACATTTCGAGGGTCGCTGCGCAACCCAGCGGGAGCAAGCTCCCTCGCCACAGGTTCTGTGTATGGATCAGGTCAGCAGTCCCATTCGGCGTTTGGCCCGCTGCACCGAACCGTTGCGCATCGCCCAGCGCAGCATCGGCGCACTGCGCTTGACGCTGGCGCGGATCAACTGGCGTTGCAGCGGGTTCTGCCGTATGCCGAACATGGCGCTGGCCCAGTCCGGCAACAGGTCAATGCCGGCCTTCATCATCAGGTCGCCAAATGGCCGCGCGAGAACACTCGGGGCCGGCGCGTCGAGCAGCAAGCGCAGGACTTCGCGGCTACGCTCATCACAGAGCAATTGCGGGCGCATGCGTTGCAGATAGTCGGCCACGGCCTGCCGCGATTTCGGCACCTCCCGCGCACCCAGGCGCTCGGCGACCACAGCGATTTCCGCGTAATAACGATCCTGATCCGCCCCCGACAATTGCGGGTTGCGGTAACGCAAATGCGCCGCAAGAAAATGGCTGACCTCGGCCACATGCACCCAGGTCAGCAGGTCCGGATCGCTGGCTGCATACGGCCGGCCATCCGGCGCGGTACCGACCACTTGCAAGTGTATGGTGCGCACTTTGTCGATCAGCCATTCGGCATCCCGGCGTGAGCCGAACGTGGTGCCAGAGACAAACTGGCTGGTGCGGCGCAAACGACCGAGCATGTCCTGACGAAAATTCGAATGATCCCAGACCCCGGCCAGCGCCAGCGGATGCAGGGCTTGCAGCAACAAGGCGCTGATGCCGCCGATCAGCATGCTGCTGAAGTCGCCATGCACCTGCCAACTGACCGAATCCGGCCCGAACAGCCCGGGATCGCCCTTGGGATTTTCCAGATCGAGCTGACCGAGGGACAGCCCGGTCAGGCTCATGAGTTGGTTTTCGATACGGCTGCGGATGAATTCCATGACAACTCAGTCGGGGTGGACGGGCGCGGCCGGTTGACCGCGCCGGGGACGTTACTGATTAAGGCGCTTGTCGATCAGGCCCTGGACCACGCTCGGATCGGCCAGGGTCGAGGTGTCGCCGAGGCTGTCGAGTTCGTTGCAGGCGATCTTGCGCAGGATCCGGCGCATGATCTTGCCTGAGCGGGTTTTCGGCAAGGCCGGCGCCCACTGGATCAGGTCCGGTTTGGCGAAGCTGCCGATTTCCTTGCTGACGTGGGCGAGCAGTTCTTTCTTCAGCTCATCGCTCGGCTCGACACCGTTCATGGGGGTGACGAAGGCGTAGATGCCCTGGCCTTTGACGTCGTGCGGGTAACCGACCACGGCGGCCTCGGCGATGCTGTCGTGCAGCACCAGCGCGCTTTCCACTTCGGCGGTGCCGATGCGGTGGCCGGAGACGTTGATCACGTCGTCGATGCGCCCGGTGATCCAGTAATCGCCGTCTTCGTCGCGGCGAGCGCCGTCACCGGTGAAGTAGTAGCCGGGGTAGGGCTTGAAATAGGTGTCGACCATCCGTTGCGGGTCGCCGTAGACGCTGCGGATCTGCGCCGGCCAACTGGATTTGATCGCCAGCACGCCGCTGCCGGCACCGTTGATTTCCTTGCCGTGTTCGTCGAGCAGCACCGGCTGCACGCCGAACATCGGTTGCGTGGCGCACCCCGGTTTGATGCGTTGCGCACTCACCAGCGGGCTGAGCATGATCCCGCCGGTCTCGGTCTGCCACCAGGTATCGACAATCGGGCAGCGCTGCTCGCCGACCACGTTGAAATACCATTCCCACGCCTCCGGGTTGATCGGCTCACCGACACTTCCAAGCAATCTGAGGCTTGCACGCGAAGTTTCCTGCAACGGCCCGGCACCTTCGCGCATCAACGCGCGCAGGGCGGTCGGTGCGGTGTAGAAGATGTTGACCTGGTGTTTGTCGATCACCTGCCAGAAGCGCGAAGTGCTCGGATAACTTGGCACGCCTTCGAAGATCAGCGTGGTCGCACCGTTGGCCAACGGGCCGTAAACGATGTAGCTGTGGCCGGTGACCCAGCCGACGTCGGCGGTGCACCAGAACACTTCGCCGTCGCGATAATCGAGTACGTACTTGAAGGTCATCGCTGCTTGCAGCAGGTAGCCACCAGTGGTGTGCAACACGCCTTTGGGTTTGCCGGTGCTGCCGGAGGTGTAGAGGATGAACAGCGGATCCTCGGCGTCCATCGGTTCTGGCGGGCAATCGTCGCTGACGTCACGCACGGCCTGGTGATACCAGAGGTCGCGGCCCTCGACCCAATCGACCTCGCCTTGGCTGCGTTCGACTACCACGACGGTGCTGACGTCCGGGCAACTTTGCAGGGCCTTGTCGACGTTGTGCTTGAGCGGCACGAACTTGCCGCCGCGCACGCCTTCATCGGCGGTGATCACCGTGCGGCAGTCGGCATCGAGGATGCGGTCACGCAATGAGTCCGGGGAGAAGCCGCCGAACACCACCGAGTGAATCGCGCCGATTCGCGCGCAGGCGAGCATGGCGTAGGCCGCCTCGGGAATCATCGGCATGTAGATGCACACTCGATCGCCTTTTTTCACCCCACGGCTTTTCAGCACATTGGCCAGGCGGCAGACATGATGGTGGAGTTTCTTGTAGGTGATCTGCGCCGATTCGGCAGGGTCGTCGCCTTCCCAGAGGATCGCGGTCTGCTCGCCGCGCTGGGCGAGGTGGCGGTCGATGCAGTTGTAGCTGACGTTCAGTTGGCCGCCGGCAAACCAGGAGGCTTCACCGGTTTTCAGGTCGTAGCGCTGCACGGTCTGCCACGGTGTGCTCCAGTCGAGGAAGCGCGTGGCCTGTTCGGCCCAGAAAGCGTTGGGGTGTTCAATCGATTCGCAGTACAGGCGCTTGTATTCCTCCTGACTCAACTGCGCAGCCCGGCGGACGGCATCGGCTTTGGGGAACGTGCTGATATCGAACATGACGGTTCCTTATTCTTGTTGTAAGACAAGAGGGAAGCTACACGGACCCTGTAGGAGCTGCCGAAGGCTGCGATCTTTTGATCTTGATCTTCAAGGTCAAAAGATCGCAGCCTTCGGCAGCTCCTACAAAGGCCGCGTACGCCACCGATTCTGCGATTGCCCGGTGCCGTGGAACTGTCGATGTTGCAAGCTGTAGGGGCAGGCAAACCGCCCCTTCAGACTATCACCCGCGGTGACGACCGCGGAAGTAGTTGATCAGGCCCTGGGTGGAAGCATCGTCAGCGACGGTTTCATCGCTGCCGACCAGACGGTTGTAAACGCCTTTGCCCAATTCCTTGCCCAATTCCACGCCCCATTGGTCGAAGGCGTTGATGCCCCAGACCACGCTCTGCACGAACACTTTGTGCTCATACATGGCGACCAGCGCGCCAAGTCGACGCGGGCTGATGCGCTCGACCACGAGGGTGTTGCTCGGACGGTTGCCCGGGATCACCTTGTGCGGCGCGAGTTTGTGCACCTGTTCTTCGCTCATGCCTTTGTCGCGCAGTTCGGCCTCGGCTTCCGGCAGGGTCTTGCCGAGCATCAGCGCCTGGCTCTGCGACAGGCAGTTGGCGTACAGCCACTGATGGTGGTCGGCGACCGGGTTGAAGCTGACGATCGGCACGATGAAATCGGCCGGGATCAGTTGGGTACCCTGGTGCAGCAACTGGTGATAAGCGTGCTGACCGTTGCAGCCGACGCCGCCCCAGATCACCGGGCCGGTATCGGTCGACACCGAAGTGCCGTCCTGACGCACGCTCTTGCCGTTGGACTCCATGTCCAGCTGTTGCAAGTGCTTGGTGATGTTACGCAGGTAGTGGTCGTACGGCAGGATCGCGTGGCTTTGCGCGCCCCAGAAGTTGCCGTACCACACGCCGAGCAGGGCCAGCAGCACCGGCATGTTCTGTTCGAACGGTGCGCTCTGGAAATGCTGGTCCATGGTGTAGGCACCGGACAGCAGTTCCTTGAAGTTGGACATGCCGATGGCCAAGGCAATCGGCAAACCGATGGCCGACCACAACGAGTAACGACCACCGACCCAGTCCCACATCGGGAAGATGTTTTCTTCACGGATACCGAACGCGACTGCCGCAGCGTTGTTGCTCGATACCGCGATGAAGTGACGATACAGCTCGGCTTCCGAACCACCCTGAGCCAGATACCAGGCGCGTGCGGCCTGAGCGTTCTTCAGGGTTTCGAGGGTGTTGAAGGATTTCGACGAAACGATGAACAGCGTGGTTTCGGCGCGCAGCTTCTGCGTCAGTTCGTGGAACTCACTGCCGTCGATGTTCGCCAGGTAGTGGCAACGCACGCCTTTCTGCGCGTAGGACAACAGCGCTTCGGAGACCAGCTCCGGGCCGAGGAACGAGCCACCGATGCCGATGTTGACCACGTCAGTGATCGGCTTCTCGGTGTAACCTCGCCACAGGCCGTCGTGGATGCGGCCGACCAGGTCAGTGATCTGGTTCAGCACCTTGTGCACTTCCGGCATCACGTTGACGCCGTTGACCGACAGCTTGTCGCCGACCGGACGGCGCAGGGCGGTGTGCAGCGCCGGGCGGCCTTCGGAGGCGTTGACGATTTCGCCGTCGAACAGCGCTTTGATTGCGCCTTTCAGATCGACTTCATTGGCCAGACCCACCAGCAGATTGCGGGTCTCGGCGTTGATCAGGTTCTTCGAATAATCGAGAAACAGTCCGCAGCTGCTGAGAGTAAACTGATTGAAGCGCTGCGGATCGGCGTTGAAGGCTTCGCGCATGCTGAAATCCTGCATGGCTTGGCGGTGATCTTTCAACGCCTGCCAGGCAGGCAGAGCGGTAACGTCATGAGGAGTGCGGTAGTACGCCATCGCTGCGGTTTTCCTTTTTACTTGAACGGCCTTTTGAACACAGAACAGACCGATACGCCATGTTTGGGCGAGGGTCAAATGCGTCGACACGATTTTTCAACGCAGGGCGAATACAGTAAACCTCGCGCTGCGATCTGTCTTGACTTCTTCTGACCTGTTCCCTGTACTTTTTTAACATCAATACCGGGAACAAGCCGACCAACGGAAGGGGAGTGGCGCGTCGCAGCGGCTCAGGCCACCTGAACCGGAATGGCGTTGCTGGTGTGGCTGAGCTCATTGCCGGGGGCCATGTACAGCATGCGCGGCTTGAAATTCAGCAGTTCCGCTTCGCTGTAATGGGCGTAGGCGCAAATGATCACGCGGTCGCCGACCCTGGCTTTATGCGCTGCCGCGCCGTTCACCGAAATCATCCGCGAACCTTCTTCGCCACGAATCGCGTAGGTGGTGAAACGCTCGCCGTTGTCGACGTTATAGATCTGGATCTGCTCGTACTCACGGATGCCGGACAAGTCCAGCCACTCGCCATCAATGGCGCACGAGCCTTCGTAATCGAGTACCGCGTGAGTGACTTCGGCGCGGTGCAGCTTGGCCTTGAGCATGATGGCGTGCATGAGGGATTTCCCGGGTTGGAAGCAAACGGCGGGCAGTGTGCCCGAAGGCTTTTAAGGCGGCAATATGGTCTGTGTGGACACCAGAAAACACTGTGGGAGCGAGCCTGCTCGCGAAAGCGTCGGAACAGTCGACATCGTTGTCAGCTGACAGATCGCATTCGCGAGCAGGCTCGCTCCCACAGGGGATATTGCGGTGATGGTTAAGTCGGGGTATCGAGGTTCAGGTGCAGGTTGTCGATCAACCGCGTGGT
The DNA here is from genome assembly GCF_044742995.1 of Pseudomonas sp. NPDC087803. Lineage (NCBI taxonomy): Bacteria > Pseudomonadati > Pseudomonadota > Gammaproteobacteria > Pseudomonadales > Pseudomonadaceae > Pseudomonas > Pseudomonas sp. NPDC087803. Next base: position 4,270 of record NZ_JBIUVO010000068.1, on the reverse strand, counting down.
GCCAAGGAACGCGGCCACCAGAATCACCAGATCGCGGTCTTCTGCCGTTGCCGGACGCAGGGTCAGGGCGTGGCGGATTTCCAGGTAATCCGGGCGTAGACCAGCGGCTTCCAGCTGTTGCACCTGCGTAGCGATCAGCGCCGGGTAGTCGCGCTCACCGTGCTTGATCGACTCGGCAATTGTGCTCAGGGTGCGATAGACCACCGGGGCCACCGCACGTTGATCTTCGCTGAGGAAACCGTTGCGCGACGACAGCGCCAGGCCATCGGCCGCACGCACGGTCGGTTCGCCGATGATCTGGATCGGCATGTTCAGGTCATGCACCAGCGCGCGGATTACCGCCAGTTGCTGGAAGTCTTTCTGACCGAAGATTGCCAGATCCGGCTGAACCATGTTGAACAGTTTGCTGACCACTGTCGCCACACCCTCGAAGTGCCCCGGACGGCTGGCACCGCACAGGCCTTCGGACAGTTGCGGCACGCTGACCCGGGTCTGCCCGGCCATGCCGTCGGGGTACATCTCCTCGACGGTCGGGGCGAACAGCAAATGACAGCCGGCTTGCAGCAGCTTTTCCTGATCCGCCGCCAGGGTGCGCGGGTACTTGTCGAGGTCTTCGCCGGCGCCGAACTGCAGCGGGTTGACGAAAATGCTCGCGACCACGAAATCCACGCGCTGAGTGGCTTTGGTTATCAGCGCGATATGGCCGCTGTGCAGGTTGCCCATGGTCGGCACGAAGCCGATGCGCTTGCCTTCACTGCGGGCGCGGGCCACGGCGGCGCGCAATTCGCGTACGGTTTTAACAGTGTTCATGCAGAGAATCCGTGTTCGATCCCAGGGAAAGTAACGCCTTTGACTTCGTTGACGTAGGCCTTCAGTGCGGACTGGATGCTGTCCTGACCCTGCATGAAGTTCTTGACGAATTTCGGCACCCGGCCGGTGATCGACAGGCCGAGCATGTCGTGCAGCACCAGTACCTGGCCGTCGGTATCGCTGCCGGCGCCGATGCCGATGACCGGAATCTTCACGGCCTGGCTGATTTCCGCAGCCAGTTCGCTCGGCACGCATTCGAGCAGCAGCATTGCGGCGCCAGCCTGTTCCAGCGAGATCGCGTCGGCACGCATCTGCCGCGCCTGGTTCTCGTTGCGACCCTGCACTTTATAGCCGCCAAGAATGTTCACCGCCTGTGGGGTCAGGCCCATGTGCGCGCAGACCGGCACACCGCGCTCGGCCAGCAGACGGATCGACTCCGCCAGCCACAGCGCACCTTCAACTTTGATCATGTGCGCGCCGGCCTGCATCAGCGTGGCGCTGTTGGTCAGGGTTTGCTCGATAGTGGCGTTGGCCATGAACGGCAGGTCGGCCAGGATCAGGGCGTCGGTGTTGCCGCGTTTGACGCACGCGGTGTGATAGGCCATTTCTGCGGTGGTCACCGGCAAGGTGCTGTCGTGCCCTTGCAGAACCATGCCGAGGGAGTCGCCCACCAGCAGCACTTCGACACCGGCCTCGTTGCAGGCGTGGGCGAAGGTCGCGTCATAGCAGGTCAGCATGGTGATTTTTTCACCTTTCTGCTTGAGGCTCTGGAGCGTGGTCAGGGTGATGGCTGGCATGTAAAAAATCCTCGTTCAGGCGCTCTGGAAACTACTGCGAGTAACGCGCGTGATTCTTCGTCTACTCAGGCGCACGCTCTTTTGTCGTGCTTATAAGGCCTGGATTGCGCCCGTATGTGCCGGGTTGGCGGCAGCGGGACGCCTATAGTCGTGAGGAGCCAAGCGGAAGTCAATTGCGTGTGTTACCGCATTGTTACGAGGGGAGTGTTACCGGCGTTACTGATGCGATTCAGCGGTGCGGCGGGGCTGATCGGCGGGGTTTTTGTCCGACAAAAAATCAGATTTGGAATACTCAATGTGGGAGCGGGCTTGCTCGCGAAAGCGGTGTGTCAGTTGACTGATTCAGTGACTGACACGACGCTTTCGCGAGCAAGCCCGCTCCCACAGGGGGGAATATTTTCAGGCGTGGGTGAGGCGTTCGAGGCCGACGAATGGGCAGGCGGCGAGCAGATCGGCGAGGGCACGGCCATCGGCCAGGCGCAGATCTGCGGGGGCCAGTTCGGCCAGGGGATATAGAACGAACGCGCGTTCCTGAATCTGATAGTGCGGGACTTTCAGCCGTGGCTCGTCGATCAGACGATCGCCGAACAACAGGATGTCCAGATCCAGCGTGCGCGGGCCCCAGCGTTCCAGTCGCTCGCGGCCCTGATCATTCTCGATGGCTTGCAGCGCATCGAGCAGGTCCAGCGGCGCGAGGTCACTGTCGAGGGCGGCGACCGCGTTGGTGTAACGCGGTTGTCCTGGCAGCAGTGAATCGCTCTGATAGAACGCCGAGACGCCGGCGAGGGCGGTCTGCGGCAATTGCCCCAGCGCGTTGAGCGCGCTGCGCAATTGTTCGGCCGGGTCAGCGAGGTTGCTGCCCAGGCCGATATAGATGCGTTCCATGCCTTATTCGCCCGATGCGCTCGGTGCCCCGGCGCGCTTGCGCTTGGAACCGCTGCTGCGACGACGCTTGCGCGGCGCGCCGCTGGCGTCATCACCCTTGCCGCTGAGGTCACGGATCATGTCGCGACGTTCACTGTCGTTGGCGTCCTGATAATCCGTCCACCATTCGCCCAGACCGTCAGTCTGCTCGCCAGCGCTTTCACGCAGCAGCAGGAAGTCGTAACCGGCGCGGAAGCGTGGATTGTCCAGCAGCAGGTCGGCGCGTTTGCCGCTGCGGCGTGGCAGGCGCTCCTGCATGTCCCAGATCTCGCGGATTGGCATGGTGAAGCGCTTTGGAATGGCGATGCGCTGGCACTGTTCGGCAATCAACTCGTGCGCACCTTCCTGCATCGCCGGAATCGGCGGCATGCCACGTTCCTGCAGACGCAACACGCGGGCCGGCAGGGCAGGCCACAGCAGCGCGGCAAACAGGAACGCCGGGGTCACCGGTTTGTTCTGCTTGATGCGCAGGTCGGTGTTGGTCAGCGCTTCGCTGATCAGCGTGTGAGTGTATTCCGGGTTGTGCTCGAGTGCGTCGGCACTGGCCGGGAACAGCGGGGCGAACAGTTGCAGATCGACCAGCATCTCGAAGGTGATCGCGCCGTGGCCGGAGAGGAACAGCTTGAGCACTTCCTCGAACAGACGAGCGGACGGAATCTCGCGCAGCATCGGCGCCAGCTCGCGGATCGGCTGCACGGTGTGCTTCTCGATACCGAAATTGAGCTTGGCGGCGAAACGCACGGCCCGCAGCATGCGCACCGGGTCTTCCTGGTAGCGCTGCTTCGGATCGCCGATCAGCCGGATCAAGTGATTGCGGATGTCGTGTACGCCGTTGGCGTAATCGAGAATGCGCTCGCTGACCGGGTCGTAATACAGGGCGTTGATGGTGAAGTCGCGGCGTTGCGCGTCCTCTTCCAGGGTGCCGTAGACGTTGTCGCGCAGAATCCGCCCGCTCTCGTTGCGCGAAGACTGGTTGCTGTCTTCGTCGTCTTCATTGACCGGGTGATTGGCGCGGAAGGTCGCGACTTCAATGATTTCGCGACCGAAATGGATATGCACCAGTTTGAAGCGGCGGCCGATGATCCGCGCATTGCGGAATTCGGCACGGACTTGCTCGGGGGTGGCACTGGTGGCGACGTCGAAATCCTTGGGCGTGATGCCCAACAGCATGTCACGCACGCAGCCACCGACCAGATAGGCCTGGTAGCCGGCGCCCTGCAAGCGTTCGACGATATTCACCGCATAGCGGCTGAATTGCCCCTTTTGCAGCGAATGTTGGCCGCTGTTGAGCACTTCAGGGGTGCTGCGGATGTGTTGCGTACGACGCACGGGTGTTCGGAATGACTGGAACAACTTCTTCAGCATGGGATGCACTGTTTGAAGGAATGTTCGGCCATACCAAAGAATGACCGCATGATGGGCGCAGATTCTAGCATTTAGTCGGGGGATGGTGTAGGACACGGCAGATTTGAGCTGTAAGCCGCAAGCTGCAAGGGGCGGGCAAGGGTTAACAGAGGGATTTTGCCGGAAGACAGAAACTACAAGGGGAGCCGAAGCTCCCCCAGAAGTAGTTGCGTGCTCTTTTTATTATTGATTCGGGCTTCTTGTTTTTGTTGAGTGCCCTCGCCATGAAGCTTTTCCTTCATGACACTCCCAATCGGGAGCCAAGAGCAAACGGATTTCTTTGGACTCTGAGTTGCAGTGATCTTGCGATCAAACCAGTACAGGCTCTCTCTTAT
>NZ_JBIUVO010000067.1:0-27379 GCF_044742995.1 Pseudomonas sp. NPDC087803 | reverse complement strand
CCCCGGCCCCGCCCCCCCCCCGCCCCCCCCCCCGCCCCCCCCGCCCCCCCCCCCCCCCCCCCCCCCCCCCCCCCCCCCCCCCCCCCCCCGAGTGTGCTCGTGACGCTTTGAAAACAGCTTCTAACGGACATTGGCGCCTTAAAAGGCTGGCTGATTCTACGGCAAAAAAAATTTAAAGGTAAGTCGCGCTCTATTGGACTTTGGTGGCGTTGTGCGCGGGCGAGGCAAACCGCGAGCCAGCGCTTGCCCCTGACGTTTGAGGGGTGATCAATGCCCGACAAAGGGCTAACATGCCGGCCTGTTCCGCGTTTCAGTGTTTTGCCAATTTATGCCCAATCAGACCATCAAGACCCCCTGCGTCGGCCTCTGCTCCACAGTTTACGGAGATCTGGTGTGCCGTGGCTGCAAGCGTTTCCATCACGAAGTGATCAACTGGAATGGTTACGGCGAGGAGGAAAAGCGTGCGGTGTGGTTGCGTCTGGAGCAATTGCTGTCACAAGTGATGGCGAGCAAGGTCGAGATCTTCGATCCGGCGCGCCTGCGCCAGCAGCTGGAACAGCGCAAGATCCGCTTCGTGCCGCATCAGTCGGAATATTGCTGGGCGTATCAGCTGATTGCGCGCGGGGCGCGGGTGATCATTAATCTGGAAGCCTACGGGATGGTGTTGTTGCCGGAGTTCCGCGACTGGAACCTGCCGGAATTGCGCGATGCCATTGATCGGGAATTCTTCCTGCTGTCGGAGGCGCATTATCAGCGCTATATCGCACCGGGCTTTCTCAAGGACGCCTTCGGCGCCTGAAGATCAAAAGCTTCGCGAGCAAGCCCGCTCCCACAGGGATTTTGTGTTCGACATCAATCTACTGTGGGAGCGGGCTTGCTCGCGAAGAGGCCGTTTCAGGCACCGCAACGCTTAATGCTTCACCGCCAACTCCACCAGATGGTCCTCAACCTCCTGCGGCTTGAGCACCAGCACATCGCTTTCCAGCGCATCCAGCACCACTTCGGCGGTATTGCCGATCAACGCGCCTGACAACCCGCTGCGTGCCACGGTGCCGATCACGGTTACCGCCGCCTGCAGCTTGTGCGCCATATGCGGAATCAGCACATCCGCCGGGCCTTCCTCGATGTGCAGGTGTTCGTCATCCACATCGAATTCGGCCTGAAACGCCTTGCACTGCTCGCGATACTTCGCCTCGATCGTCGACTTGAGCTGAAACACCGGATCCGCCGAGGACAGCATCGGCGATGGATGGGCCGTGATGACATGCAGATGCCCCTTGGCCAGGCTCGCGATGTCGTAGCCGTGATCAATGATCGTGGTGTGCAAATGCCGGTGTTCGCCATCGGCATTACCCACGTCCACAGCCGCGAGAATCACCCGGTCTTTCCACGGTGTGCCGGTTTTCACCAGCAGCACCGGGGTCGGGCATTCCCGTAGCAGTTTCCAGTCGTCCGGGGTCAGCAGGGCTTTTTTCAGTGCGCTGTCGGGGAAGTGCTGCTTGATCACCAGCCCGCAGCCCTCGGCCTGCTGCACAGTGATGATGGTGTCGTGCAGGTTTTTTCCCCATGCCTGCTCGGTAGTCACGCTGTAACCTTCATCCGTCAGCGCGGCCTTGAGCACGCCCAGCAGGCCGGCATGATCGTGCCCGGGGTCGCACACCAACAAGTGCAGATGGGCCTGGGTCACGCCGGCGATCAACTTGGCGCGCTTGAGCGCCAGGCTTTCCGAATGTTCGGGGTCGATGACCACCAGAATGCTGCGAATGGCTTGCATGAGCGGAGTCTCCAGCAAAGAAAAGGCACGGCGTTGCACAACTATAGTTGCTGCTCATGCGCCTGCGACTTGATGCATATCAACGCCTGCGACTGGTGGTCTGCGGGCAGGCCGGTATAATCGGCGGCCTTTGCTCGTACACCTTTTACCGTGAGCCCCATGATCCTTCCCGAAATCCACGAATTCCTTGGCTGCCGCACGCCCGACGCCTGGGTCCAGGCCGCACTGGCTGATCAGGAAACCCTGCTGATCGACCACAAGAACTGCGAGTTCAAGGCCGCCAGCACCGCGCTGAGCCTGATTGCCAAGTACCATTCCCACGTCGACCTGATCAACATGATGTCGCGTCTGGCCCGGGAAGAACTGGTGCATCACGAACAGGTCATGCGCATCATGAAGCGCCGCAAGATCGAGCTGCGCCAGCTGCATGCCGGGCGTTACGCCTCGAGTCTGCGCAAAGTGGTGCGCAGCCACGAACCGGTAAAACTGGTGGATACGCTGGTGGTCGGCGCGTTTATCGAAGCGCGCAGTTGCGAGCGCTTCGAAGCGCTGGTGCCGCATCTGGACGAAGAACTCGGCAAGTTCTATTTCGGCCTGTTGAAAAGCGAGGCGCGGCATTTCCAGGGTTATCTGAAACTGGCTTACCAGTACGGCGACGCGAAGGACATCGCTCAGGTGATCGACAAGGTGCGCGCTGCCGAGCAGGAACTGATCGAGTCGCCGGATGAAGAGTTCCGCTTTCACAGCGGTGTGCCTGTCGCCGCATAACCTGTAGGAGCTGCCGCAGGCTGCGATCTTTTGATCTTGCTTCAAAAAATCAAAAGATCGCAGCCTGCGGCAGCTCCTACATGGAAACTGTTAAAAACTCTTAAGAGTATGAAATATCACCGAAAACCGGCCCAAGTGGCCGGTTTTTGCTGCCCGAAACAACGCCTCGCCAGCGAATCCCGCCATACTGTCGCCCACTTCACACATGGGTTGGCAGACGGTCGTTATGGATAACCTGGGTTTTGGCAAGGTCCTGCTGGTCGAAGACGACGAGCGTCTGGCCACGCTGATTGCGCACTTTCTCGAACAACATGGCTACGAGGTACGCGCGGTACATCGCGGCGATCTGGCTGTGGCGGCGTTTCTCGAGTTCCAGCCCAAAGTGGTGGTGCTCGACCTGATGCTGCCGGGGCAGAGCGGCTTGCACGTGTGTCGGGAAATTCGCAGCGTGTCGGACACGCCGATCGTCATCCTCACCGCCAAGGAAGACGACCTCGACCACATTCTCGGCCTGGAATCCGGTGCCGATGACTACGTGATCAAACCGATCAAGCCGCCGGTACTGCTCGCCCGGCTGCGCGCCTTGCAACGGCGCCAAGTGCCGGAGGCCGGCGTGGTCAGCTCGCTGGAATTCGGGCGCTTGAACATTGATCGCAGCTGTCGCGAGGTGCGTCTGGCCGGCGAGATCATCGAAATGACCACCATGGAATTCGAATTGCTGTGGCTGCTGGCCAGCGCCGCCGGCAAGACCCTGTCGCGCGATGACATCCTCAACCGCATGCGCGGCATCGCCTTTGACGGGCTCAATCGCAGCGTCGACGTGTACATCAGCAAGTTGCGCAACAAACTCAAGGACAACCCCCGCGAGCCGGTGTGCATCAAGACCGTGTGGGGCAAGGGTTACCTGTTCAATCCGTTCGCGTGGGAGCTGTAGATGCTGCGGTTATTCCTCGGGCTGTTTCTGGTGATGACAGTGGGGCTGGTGCTGGCCCTGCAAACCGTCGAGCACACCTTCAACGCGTTGCTCGACAATCAGATGCAGGCCTACAACCGTGAAGCAGTGCGCGGTCAGGCGTGGTCACTGGTCGAGCACATGCGCGATCAGCAAGGCGCGGCGCGCGAGCGGCAACTGGAAGCGTTGCGCCCGCACTACGGCTTGTCACTGAAGCTGGTCGAGGCCGATCAGTTGGCGCTCACGCCTGAGGAACAGGCCGAACTGGCGCAGAACCTGTTGGTGATTCGCGACAACTACACCCAGTTCATCAGCAACATCGACGGTGGCTCGCAATTGCTCAGCATCAAGCTGCCGCCCGAGCCGAGCCTGATGCCGTTCTACATCGCGGTGGCTTACGCGATGCTCGCGGTGCTGATCGGCATCGTGCTGTTTTTCTGGGTGCGTCCGCACTGGCGCGATCTGGAGAAGCTGCGTCTGGCCGCCGAGCGCTTCGGCGACAACGATCTGTCGGTGCGCATTCAACTGTCGAAACGCTCGAACATCCGTGATCTGGCCGAGCACTTCAACCTGATGGCGGCGCGCATCGAGAGCCTGATCGCCAATCAGCGCGAGCTGACCAACGCGGTGTCCCACGAACTGCGCACGCCGATTGCGCGGCTGTCGTTCGAACTCGATCAGCTCAAGCAACAGCCGGACGCCAGTCAGAATCGCGAACTGATTGCCGACATGTACGCCGACCTTGGCGAGCTGGAAGAAATGGTCTCCGAACTGCTGACCTACGCCAGCCTCGAACGCGGCGCGACGGTGATCAAGCGCGAAAACATTCAAGCAGCCAACTGGCTCGACAGCGTGGTCGGCAGCGTGGCGCTGGAGGCGGAAGCGGCGGGGGTGCAGTTGCTGATCGGTGACTGCCGACTCGACACTGTGCGCATTGAGCCGCGATTCATGGCGCGGGCGGTGATCAATCTGCTGCGCAACGCCATTCGTTATGCCGAGCAGCGGGTTGAGGTGACGCTGGTGCGCAGCGGCGATTACTATGAGGTGCGGGTCAACGACGACGGTCCGGGTGTACCGGTGGAAGGTCGGGAGAAGATTTTTGAGCCGTTCTCGCGGCTGGATGCCAGTCGCGACCGTCGCACCGGTGGCTTCGGTCTCGGGCTGGCGCTGGTACGGCGGGTGTCGCAGTCCCATGGCGGGCAGGTCGAGGTCGGGGAATCAGTGTGGGGTGGCGCGTCGTTTCGGATGACCTGGGCGCATCTGGACTGATTTGTGTTGGCAGGTTGGGCCCCATCGCGAGCAGGCTCACTCCTACAAGGGAATGCATTCCAAATGTAGGAGTGAGCCTGCTCGCGATAGGGGCATCAAGACCAGCGCAAAACTATGCTCATTTGACCAGCCCCAGTCGCTCATGCCACTGCGCAATCGACTCCTCGGGATACACCGCAAACTGCTGGTCCTTGGGTTGCGCATCCACCTCGACCCAGGGCGCCTTCGATCCCAGCATCAAATGCGTGTGCTCCGGCGGCACCGGCAGCGGCGTATCGATGGCCGAGGCGAACGGATGAATCAGCTCCGGCCATTGCGGGCTGAACAGCCACAGACCGCTGCCGCACTGTGAGCAGAAATGCCGCTCGGCCGTGCTGCGATGGGCACGTTTTTCACCTTCTTCCTTGATCTTCGCGTGGTAGATGCTGATGTGCTTGCCGCCCTGAACCTTGAGGCTGGCCGCATCGCCACCGAGGTTGATCGCGTAACCGCCACCGCCCTGGGTCTTGCGGCAGATCGAGCAGTAGCAGCGCTGATAAGGATAGGGGTGGGCGCTGGTCAGGCTGAAGGTGACGGCGCCGCAATGGCAGGAGCCTTCGAGGTGCATGAGGGGCCTCCGGTGGGCTGAAGTGGTGTGGTTGAGCCTAGAAGGTTTGTGGCGATCATGCAGACGCCTTCGCGAGCAAGCCCGCTCCCACATTTGCAAAGCATTCCCTTGTAGGAGCTGCCGCAGGCTGCGATCTTTTGATCTTGCTTTTCAAAAGATCAAAGTCAAAAGATCGCAGCCTGCGCCAGCTCCTACAGGGGTTTGGGCATGCGCCACAAATACCACGCCGCCACCGTCCGATACGGACTCCATGCCAGGCCGATCTCGATCATCTGCTTGCGCGTCGGCTGCACCTCCAGCCCCTTCAAGCGCCGATAGCCCTCGCGCACGCCAAAGTCATCCGCCGGCAGGATATCCATGTGTTCCAGGCTGTAAATCAGCAACATCTCCACGGTCCAGCGGCCAACCCCGCGCAGGCTGACCAGGCGTTCGATCAGCGCCTCGTCGTCCATCGCCAGCGCGGTGGGGTAATCCGGTACCACGCCGTCCAGTGTTGCCTGGGCGATGCCCTGAATAGTTGCAATCTTGCCCGCCGAAAAGCCGCAGCCGCGTAGCTGATCAAAGTCGGTCGCGAGAATCTGTTCCGGCCGGGGAAACGTCTGCCCCGGAAACAACGCCACCAGCCGCCCGACAATCGCATCCCCGGCCTTGGCGTGCAGTTGCTGATAGGCAATCGCCCGCACCAGCGACTCATACGGATCACGCGCCGGGTGCGGTTGATGCAGGCAGGGGCCGACAGCTGCAATGTGCCGTTGCCAGTCCTCGTCGAGTGCGGCCAGAAACTCGCTGGCCGCCTGATAACTATCCGACATGCTATTTCAGCAGACCGTTGACTTCGCCGTAGGTCAGCGCCTTGAGGTCACGGGTGTCGAGCTTGCCGCTGGCGAGGAAGCTTTTCACCAGCGCACCCATCGCGCCGTAGAGGAATTCGGCGATCCCGGACCCGGCGCTCAAACGCCGCACGCCCAAGGCTTGCAGCTCTGTCGGCGAGGGCAGGCAGGCGAAGCCGAGCACGTTCACCGGCAACGAAGTGCCTTTGCAGATGGCCTCGATTTCATAGGCGCTGGTCACGCCGGCGGCAAACAAGCCATCGGCCCCGGCCGCCTGATACAGCGCCGAACGGCGCAGGGTTTCGGCGACGCGATCCTCGGCCGGTACCAGACCCTTGAGGTAGACGTCGGTGCGCGCATTGATGAACAGCTCCACACCGCGTTTGCGGGCGACTTCGCGCGCCACTTCAATCTTGCGCGCCAGCAGTTCCGGAGCGCCGCTGCCGTCTTCGATGTTGATCCCGACCGCACCAGCGGCGAGCACCGCGTCGATGACTGCGGCCACACGCCCGAGGTCATCGGAATACCCGGCCTCGATGTCCACGCTCAGAGGCACCTGGATCACCCGCGCAATCGATTCCACGCTGGCAATCAGCCGTTCAAGCGGCAGGGTGTTGCCGTCCGCGTAGCCGTGCGCCCAGGCGACCGCCGCGCTGCTGGTGGCGACTGCCTTGCCACCCGCTTGTTCGACCAGTCGCGCACCGGTGGCGTCGGCGACGTTGGTCAGGATCAGCAGGCCATCCTGATGCAGTTGGTGAAACTGTGTATCGAGCGAGCTCATCGAAATCCCTTCCTGTTGGTTGAATCAAGTCGTCAAAAAGCCAGTTGGCGAGTGATCTGCAATGTCGCGTTCTCCAGCCGTAGCAGAAACGCCTTGCGCGGCTGGCCACCACCGTAGCCGGTCAGTGCGCCGTCCGCGCCGATCACCCGATGGCACGGCACCACAATCGACAGTCGGTTGTGCCCGTTGGCCAGCCCCACCGCACGACTGGCGCCAGGTTTGCCCAGCCGCGCGGCGATGGTGCCGTAGGTGCTGGTGTGACCGTAGGGAATCTGTTGCAGCTCGGCCCACACCTGGCGCGCAAAGTCGCTGCCAGGGAGATGCAACGCTACGCCGAATTCAGTGAGTTTGCCGCTGAAATAGGCCGCCAGTTCGGCTTCGATCTGCTGCAGGTGCGCATTGTGTCCCGGCGCAATCACGTAGCCATGACGACTCTGCAGGGCCTCGACCTCGCGGGTCAACGCCGGGCGATCAAGAAACTCCAGCAGCACCAGCCCGCGACGTTCAGCCATGGCGATCATCGGTCCCAGTGGCGTGGTCAGGCGACTGAACAGCAGCGGTTCACTGTTGGCCGCGCGGCCCGGGGTGATGTGAAACGATTTCTGGAACGCATCGCGAAAACCGCTGAGCGATTCGTAACCGGAGTCGAACGCCGCATGGTCAATCGAGGCGCCTTGGCGAATGCCGCCCAGTGCCATGCCCAGCCGGCGGGTGCGCAGCCAGGCATGGAAGGTCATGCCGAAATGCTGCTTGAACCAGCGCCGCAGCTTCAGCGGCTCGATGCCTTCGGCCAGCAGCTGCGTATCACTCCAGCGCATTTCCGGCTCGGCATCGACGGCGGCCAGCAGGCGCTGCACCCAGTCGGGGGCGATGGCGGCGGCGTCCAGCGGTTTACAGCGCAGACAGGCGCGATAACCGGCGCTCAGGCACTCATCGGCATGGGCGAAGAATTCGACGTTTTCCGGTTTCGGCTTGCGTGCCGTGCAACTGGGGCGGCAGAAAATCCCGGTGGTTTTCACCGCCGTGAAGAACACCCCCTCATAGGCGGTATCGCGTTCGAGCATGGCGCGAACCATCTCGGCGTGGGGCGGCAGCAGTGCGGTTTGTATGTTCATGGCCTGAGAGTAAAACCAGATTCTCGATGGCTCCACCGAAAAATCGACAGTGAATTTCCAAATGCCCTGAACTACCGTGTAGGAGCTGCCGCAGGCTGCGATCTTTTGCCTTTGATTTTAAGAAACAAGATCAAAAGATCGCAGCCTGCGGCAGCTCCTACCGTTGAGGGATTGAGTTTTATGCCACCGTTCATCATTCAGCACATCGACCACATTGTCCTGCGCGTCGCCGATCTGCAACGCAGTATTGAGTTTTATCGCCAGGTGTTTGGCGCCGAAGTGGTCAGGCACAACGAGCCACTGGGGCTGGTGCATCTGCGCGCCGGCACCGCGATGATCGACCTCGTCGACTTGCAGGGCGAGCTGGGCAAGAAGGGCGGTGCGGCGGCGGGTGCCGAACGACGCAACGTCGATCACTTCTGTCTGCGCATCGAACCGTTCGATGAACCGGCGCTGATCGAACACCTGCAGGCGCACGGTCTGAGCGTGGAAAAAGCCGCCAGACGCTTCGGCGCCGAGGGCTATGGCCTGTCGCTGTATTGCTTCGACCCGGACGGCAATCAGGTCGAACTCAAAGGGCCGTCCGAAGCCTAGGCCTCACGCCCGTTTGGCCATCAACAACACCGAAGCCGCCGCTGATAGCAGTCCCGCGCAGCAACGATTGAAGATTCGTTTGCCGCGCGGCTCGGCGAACCAGCGGCGCATGTGCAGGCCCATCCAGGCGTAGGCGCCAATCGCGATCCACTCCAGCAGCAGGAACAGCGCGCCGAGCATGGCGAATTGCGCCGGCACTGGACGGCTCGGGTCGACGAATTGCGGCAGGAATGCGGTGAACAGCAGGATCGCTTTCGGATTGCCCGCCGCCACCAGAAACTCTTGACGCGCCAACCTCCAGAACCCTACCGACGCTCCCGCCACCGACTGCTCGGTCTCGGGGTTGGCGCGCCACAGTTGCCACGCCAGGTACAGCAGATACGCCGCGCCAATGACCTTGATCGCATGGAACAGCCATTCCGAGGTTTGCAGCACCACCGACAACCCGGCGCCGGCGAGGGCGATCATTGCGGCGAACGCAATAATTCGCCCGATACCGGCGGCGCAGGCTCGCCGGTAGCCATAGCGGGTGGCATTGCTGACCGACAGCAGGTTGTTCGGGCCCGGGGCCATGTTCAGGGCGAAACAGGCCGGGAGAAACAGCGAAAGGGTGGCGAGGTCCATGGCGGCGTTCCAGAAACGTGGAAGCGTATTTTTATCACAGCCCTTGGGCGGCGCGACCCGTACAGTCAGGCTGTGCTGTCGCGGTACAGCGGCGACCGGCGCCGTTGATCGCGTCGAACTTTTTCGATTGGGCAGAACTCTGAAAAGTCAGAAGGCCATGGTTTCGTCAGAAAAAGCTGTGCGCCAAGTCAGAAAAGGCATTTGCCGTGTAATATCCGTCCGATGCTGCAAACACCCAGCCGGCCCCGAAGCGGCCTCACCAAGAGCGATATACATGCAAGCAAAGGCCCGTGAAGTTTATGTGCCACCGGTGCTGCAAGATCTGCGAGCCGGCACTGCCGAACTGCACATCGCACTGGAAAAACGTCTTCCCTTTTTCTCCGATACCCTCGATTCGAACGCGTTTGAACGGCTGATGCGGGCTTACTACGGCTTCTACGCACCGCTGGAAAGTGCCTTGCGATCCAGTGGCGCGGTGCCCGACGACTTTGACCTCGCGCCGCGCCTCAAAACGCCGACCCTGTACGCTGACTTGCAAGCCCTGGGCCTGACGGCCGAGCGCATTGAGCAGTTGCCGATGTGCCAGTCCTTGCCAGTGATCGACTCGAGTGCCGCCAGCCTCGGTGTGCTGTATGTGCTCGAAGGCGCGACCCTCGGCGGCCAGATCCTGCGCCGTGAGATCGCCTCGCGGTTGAGCCTGAACGCCGACAACGGCGCGGCATTTCTCGATATCTACGGCGCCGCCACCGGCCGCCGCTGGCGCGACTTCATTGAATATCTGGGCAACCGGACGCTGGATGCGGCCGAGCGCGAAGCCGTGGTCGCGGCGGCACACACCACATTCAGCTGTTTCGAGCGCTGGCTCGAAAGCCGCGAGGTACTGGCATGAACCCGCAAGATAAAGAAGCCTTTGAAGAACTGCTGGCCAACTGCGCCGACGAGCCGATCCGCTTCCCCGGAGCGATCCAGCCCCACGGTTTGCTGTTGACCCTGAGCGAGCCGGCACTGGAGATCATTCAGGTCAGCGCCAACGTCGAGACCCTGCTGGCACGCCCGGCTCCAGAGCTGATCGGCCAGCCGCTGCACAGCCTGCTGGGCGCGGCTGATGCCGACGCGGTGCGTGAGGCGCTGTTGCAACCGGCGTTTGCCGACGCCGGGCCGCTGCACTTTCACCTCAATGGCATAGCGTTCGAAGGTCTGCTGCACCGGCATCAGGGTGTGTTGATTCTGGAACTGGAAATACACGTCGAAAACTTCCAGCCGCGTAACGTCGCCGGCAACCAGACCCATTTGGGACGCATGCTCCAGCGCCTGCAGGCGGCCACCAGCCTGCAGGCGCTGTACGACATCAGCGTCAAGGAAATCCAGGCGATCACCGGTTACGACCGGGTGCTGATCTATCGCTTCGAGGAGGAGGGCCACGGCCAGGTCATCGCCGAAGCGTCCGATCCGTCGATGGAAGTGTTCAACGGTCTGTTCTTCCCGGCTTCGGACATCCCCGAACAGGCGCGCGAGCTGTACCGCACCAACTGGCTGCGGATCATCCCCAATGCCGATTACCAGCCGGTGCCGCTGGTGCCCAAGCTGCGCCCGGACACCCAGACCCCGCTGGACCTGAGTTTCGCCACCCTGCGCAGCGTGTCGCCGATCCACTGCCAGTACATGAAGAACATGGGCGTGCTGTCGTCGATGAGTATTTCCCTGCTCAAGGGCGACAAACTCTGGGGCCTGATCAGTTGCGGCAATCGCCAGCCGCTGCACGTGCCGCACGAACTGCGCAGCGCCTGCCAGACCATCGGCCAAGTGTTGTCGCTGCAGATCAGTGCGATGGAGTCGCTGGAAATCAGTCGTCAGCGCGAAGCAAAAGTCGAGGCGCTGGCACTGCTCAATCAAGCGATGATCGATTCGCCGCAAAACGTCTTCGACGGACTGGCGGGGCAACCTGAGGTGCTGATGGCGCTGACGGGGGCCGGCGGTATCGCGATCATCGAAGACAAACAGCTGCACCGTTACGGCAACTGCCCGGAACCGGAAGAAATCCGCGCCCTGCACAAATGGTTGCAGGACGGCGGCCAGCCGGTGTTTGCCAGTCATCACCTGTCCAGCGTCTATCCGCCGGCTGCGCAGTACCCGCAGGTCGCCAGCGGCGTGCTCGCGATGAGCCTGCCCAAACCGGTGGACAACGGCGTGCTGTGGTTCCGTCCCGAGGTCAAGGAAAGCATCAACTGGAGTGGCGATCCGCGCAAACCGCTGGACCTGGAAAACTCCGACGCCGGTCTGCGGCTGCGCCCGCGCACGTCGTTCGAGATCTGGAAAGTCGAGATGGCCGGGATCTCCGCCAAATGGAGCCACGGCGACCTGTTTGCCGCCAACGATCTGCGCCGCTCGGCGCTGGAAAACGACCTGGCCCGTCAGGTGCGTCGCGAGCAGGAGGCGGTGCGCGCCCGCGACGAGCTGGTGGCGGTGGTCTCCCACGACCTGCGCAACCCGATGACGGTGATTTCCATGCTCTGCGGCATGATGCAGAAAACCTTCAGCTCCGACGGCCCACACACCTCGCGGCGTATCTCCACCGCCATCGACACCATGCAGCAGGCGGCCGGGCGGATGAACACGCTGCTGGAAGACTTGCTCGACACTTCCAAGATCGACGCCGGGCGCTACACCATTGCGCCGCAGATGCTGAATGTCGGGCAGATGTTCGAAGAAACCCAGTCCCTGCTCGGGCCGCTGGCGCTGGACAAGGACATCAGTATCTCGTTCCAGGCCGATCCGGACCTGAAAATCCATGCCGACCCGGAGCGCCTGTTCCAGGTGCTGTCGAACCTGATCGGCAATGCCATCAAGTTCACCCCGCGCAAAGGCTCGGTGGGCGTTCTGGCGAAGTCGGTCGGCCACGAAATCGTCTTCACCGTGCGCGATACCGGCGAAGGGATTCCCAAGGAAAACCTGGCGCACGTGTTCGATCGTTACTGGACGGTGAAGGAGGGCAATCCGACTGGCACCGGTCTGGGCTTGTACATCACCCAGGGGATCGTTGAAGCCCATGGCGGGCGGATCGAGGCCAGCAGTGAGCCGGGGCAGGGCACGGAGTTTCGGTTTACGGTGCCGGCGATGATTATCGGGGAATGAAAAAAATCCGTGCCTCGCCAAGCGGGGCACGGAGCTCGAGCGTTTAACCCAGATCGCTCAACGACATGAATACGTGTTGCGGCATCGCCGTGAAGCGGTTGTTGCGCAGCTGACTGATCGCATACACCGCGCTGGCGGTGCGGCCATTACCGTCGCCGAAGCCCTGGAAACCGGCGATAGCTGCCAGCAGGTGTTTGTGGAAGTGTTCATGGCTGGCATCCAGCGTCTTCAAATGTTGCTCCAGCAAAGCGAAACCGCTGATGCTGCCGCCGTATTTCGACGGTCCACCTGCCTGGCGCACCCGACCTGCGAGTTGCGGCACAAGTCGGTCATGGATTTCCAGGACAACGGCGGCGTCTTTGAGGGATCGGTTGTTTTGCGTGTATTCGCGCAGGATTGCAACGAGGTGCTCCAGTTCGTTTCGAGAACTTGAACCATTGACCATCCAGGCCCCGGCACGCTGCGCATTGTCGGTGAAACCCTTGGGGTTGAAGACCGATTCTGGCATTACATCGGTATAGGGCGGTTTGCCCAGATCCAGCGTCAATATGTTTTGCTGATAATTCTTCAGGTAGAAGACTTTCTTGGCTTCCAGCTCCGCCAGGTAGTCCAGCAATTGCGAGAATTCATCAGCCTTGGTATTTAGCCGTGCGCCACTGAAACGCGCGGGATTGTTTTTGGCGAATGCACTCAGGACGTCGTTCGCCGCGCCGTGACCGATCAATTCCTCGAGCTTCTTGAACCCCTTGGATGGCCATGTCGCTTCTACCACCGCATTGTTGAACAGGTGCCGCACTTCTGCCTCCGATGTGCCCTTGGGCACGACAAAGCTTTCGTGACTCAGTCGTGCAACGAGTTGTTCGATGGTTTCCAGTGCCTCATCCCCGAACAGCACCCGCCCGTGCGCTAATGTCGGTAACGTCATGCGAATCTCCGCCGCCGCCCCGGACTTGCCCAGTGCTTTGACCAGGTCATAAGAGCCGCTGCTGGCACCGGTCAAACGACGCAGCTGTCGAGTGCTGGTACGGCTGATGGAGCTGCCGTAGTGAGTCAGTTTCAGCGCGCCTTTGCCCACCAGTTTGCCGGCGCCGATCAGCAGTTGCGGGACGCCGTCCACCGGGTTGAACAGCGATACCAGAACACTGCCGGCCACGCGACTGAGGCTTAGCAGCCGGGTGCTGCTGGCCACGGCCTTGGCCAAAGCCCCGGCGGCCCCGATAAAGACAAGGGCGACGGCGATGGCGTCGATGACACAACTGAAGGCCGCTCCGCTGCGTTGATCCGGATCATCCGAGGTCAGTTGCTGGATGCAGCCGCGGAACGGAATGAAGATATTCAGAATGATGTTGGCAACGCGTTGGTATTCCTCCTGCTGTTCTTCGTATTTGGTCTGGTCATAACCCATCCGGTAATACTCGTCGTAAGTAATGGCCGGGTTCTTTTGCGCAATGAAGTCGGCAATGCGCTTGAGCCTGGAGGAGCCAAAGCTGTCCATGGGCGAGACATACCAGGCGGAAGGTTCGTCGTGCACGGCAAATTCACCCAGCCGATCAAGCAGCATGCCGAACTCGCGAATCTGCGCGTACTCCGCAAGTTCCCAGTGATGACGCGGCAGTAACTGGTTGATGTCCGCTTCTTCGGTTTGTCGAGGTATTGCGCCCTGGAAGTAAGCCTTGTGCTCGGTCACGATGTTTTCCAGGTAGGTGAGGCGCGGGAATACACCCGTGTCCTCATTGGTCGCCTCGTCGAAGCTGCCGGTGTCCGGGTTAAATCCGGACGCCTTGAAGTAAGCCTCGGCCAGGCGCGGACTGGGGCGGCACAGCCCCTGTAGCGGGAATAATTCGAAGCAATGGTTCTTTCTTTTGTAACGGCACAGGATGACCACCCCGTGCGGCGAGAAGTGGTCGGCGTTGTGACCGGGGATGTGGCGGTTGCCGCGCACCCGGTAGACCGTTGACGCGCCCTGGGTCAGGGCTTGCCGATCACTCAGGCTCAGGTTGGCGAACGCCAGCCGGATCAGCGTACTGATCCCCGACATGAAGCGTTCATGCTGCGGCATGAGTCGTTCGGCATACAACGTGTTGATTGGCGTCAGATCCGCAAGGCCAGGATGCACGTCATGCAGATTGCGCTTGCTCGTTTGGCTGGTGAGGTTTTTCCGATGCAACTGGTTGGCCAGGTAGAGATTGATCACCGTGTCGCGGATCAAGCCACCCTTGTTGTGCGGCGAAGCGAACATCTCTCGCTGATCAGCGATGCCGGCGTCCAGCAGCGTTTGCCTTGCCAGCAGGCGGCGGCTGACCGGGGGCGCAGTGATTGCGCTCAGCGCGTCTTCCAGTTCCTTGCTATAGGCGCTGTAGTGATTCATCGCCGCCGTTGCGAGGCTTTCTGTCGTCAGTGCCGGGTCATCGTCGGGCGTCAGTTCGTTGATCGTTGCCCAGTCCATCACGCATTGCAGAGTGAGAACTTGATGCAATGTACTTTGGGCGTCGCTGAGTGGTGCGAGCGCGGCGAACTTGATCAGTTGGGCGTAGGACAGGGTCAGGGACAGCCCGGGAGCGATGCGCTCCGTCAGCAGCACGGCCTTGCGCAACAACACCCAACCGGGCGAACTGATCAACAGCGTCGGCGGGGTGAAAACCAGAAACTCCGGGGACTGGCCCGCCAGAACCAGGTGCACCGCCAACTGCGCCGCGAACGGACCGGCACGATTGATCTGCTCGAACTGTTCTTTCAGGCGAGCGCGCGCCTGGGCCGAGGTTTCGTGCACGTGCAACGCTGCGTAACGCAGGCCGCGATGCGTCGCGACCCGCTCTTGCGAACCCATGTCCAGATCCAGCACGACAGCGGCGAGCAGCAACCGGCTGCGCATGACCTCGGTCATGGTCGGTACCGGGTCCACCCCCGGCAGCGCCTCAAGACAGCTCTGCGCAAATTCCCGGGCCGCGTCTGTTTCCAGCAACTGTTCCCAGGCCAGGCGCGGATCCTCCATCACCATCGCACCACTCTTGTTCACGAGCAGCGCATCTGTCAGATAATTGATCAGCGGCTCGGCATGCCGTCCGGCATCGGCCATCAGCTTGCGCACTTGCTGCAGGACTACCGGGTATTGTTCCGGGTCGACAATCAGTGCAGCGTCCTCGGTTTCCTCACTGATACCCCAGTAGTTGCCGAACTTCGGCGCTGCAGGCGGGGTGAAGTTCAGGCTGTCGATCAGGTTGTCGATGGCGGCTTCGTCTTCAGGCCGGGTGATTTCCTGAAAGGCCAGCCAATGGCGCAGAGGAACTGTGTTGCCGGAGGAAATGATGCCGCCCGTGCGCCAGGCGCAATTGGCCAGAAGTTCAACATCGGCGCGCAGACTTTCGACGTCATAAAGTTCATCGGTAATGATCGTGTAATGAATATAAGTGCCGACCGAGCCTGTTTCTTCGTGCGCGGCATAAACTTCGCCATTGCTCTGCACCATGAACCAAGTGTCCTGCTGGAGGCTCAGGCTGTCGGTGAATTTGACGAAGTCTGCATGTTTTATCAGCGTGCGTAGCAATAACTTGCCGGCGTGGTGTTCAGCGTCGAAGCGGCTACCCGGAATAACTTCTGTGGCGAGTTGCAGAACGTCTTCGCGGGTGCTGGAGTTATGCAGGAGGAAGCGTCTGTTTTCCAGGGCGCTGGCAATGTTGAGGCGCTCTTTTTCATCGGCGGATGCCGGGGCGGCGCTGAACAGGTTGCGGGTGATATCCATATCTGACTCTAGTGTTTCCAGGTTGATGTAATACAGCAGTCAGTCACCTGTCGGTGGCTGTTGTGAAGTTGCCGGGGAATATAAAACATTCCACGTTGTGGTTTGTTTGTTTTGGGTTTCATGGTGTTTTTAAAAGTATCTGGATGTTTGTTAGTTGTTCGTGAAGTTGAAAGTCGCTTTGTGGTGATCAGGCCGCCTGGATTTATAAAGTGTTTGAAAGGATCTCGATTGATCGGGGTAATTTTGTTCAATACTCCTGCCAGCAGCGCGGGTTAGTGTTGCAACCTTGATCCCCGATTTGAAACAGGTGTGTGATGAATCTGATTGTGTCGATGGCGGCGTTTGCGCTGGTGGCGTCCATAACCCCGGGGCCGGTGAATATCGTGGCGTTGAGCGCCGGGGCGCAATTTGGCTTCCGGGCCAGTCAGCGGCATGTGGCGGGGGCGACGTTGGGGTTTGTGTTGCTGCTGGTACTGATGGGGCTGGGGCTGCATGAAGTGCTGACGTTGTGGCCGGCCCTGACCCGGGTGGTGCAACTGGCCGGGGTGGCGTTTCTGTTGTTCATGGCCTGGAAACTGGCGACGGATGACGGCCAGTTGAATGCCAGCGAGGCGGGGCGGGCGCCGTCGATGTTGTATGGCGCGGTGATGCAATGGCTCAACCCGAAAGCCTGGCTGGCGTGTGTGGCGGGTATGGGCGCGTTCGTCGCCGATGGCGAGGCGCGGCTGGTCTGGCAGTTTGCGGCGGTGTATCTGGTGATCTGTTATCTGTCGGTGGGTTGCTGGGTGTATGCCGGGACGTTTTTGCGGGGGTATTTGGGCAATCCGGCGGGGATGCGGTGGTTCAATCGGTTGATGGCCTTGTTGCTGGCGGCGAGCGCGGGTTATCTGTTGTTGCCGTGAGCCTGCAACAGCAAAAGATCGCAGCCGGCGGCAGCTCCTGCATGGGAGTGATCATTCAACCTGCTGCAGCATGGCGACCCATTCTGCGGCGAAGCGATGGCAATCACCGGGCCAGCGCGCCGTGAGCAGATTGCCGTCGCGCACCACAAACCCGGTTTGCGGTGTTGTTGCGCTGTCACGTCGGGCGATGAGCGGGCCGCGCACAAAGTCGGCGTTGCGCGACAGTGCGGCGGTGACTTCTGCTTCGACGGTCTGCGGGTAAGTGCGGTAATAACGCCCCAGCCAGGGGGCAGTCATCAACCAGGCCGGTAACTCCATGGTGGCCGCCAGCAACGCGGTAACCCTGCGTCCGAACAGCAGCGAACGCCCGGTGTCTGGGTCGAGGGTTCGGGCGAGCAACAACACGCCATGACACACCGCCGCCACAGGCTTTTGTGCCTGAAAAAACTGCAAGGCGATTTGTCGGGCCTGCCCGGATTCCAGCAGGCTGCGCATGCCTTTGGCATGGCCGCCGGGAATCAACAAACCGTCGAATTGACTCACGTCGACATCGGCATACGCCAGCGGCTGCCGAAATGCCGTGTTTTCGATCATCTGCGCGTAGCTGTCCAGATCAGCCTGGCGGGTCATCAGCATGGCGTTCAACGGGCCGAAGCCTACGCTCACCAGCCGTGGGTCGGCGTAGGCCGGCAGGCCTTGCGGCGTGGCAAAACGGGCTTCGATCCCCGCGCTGTGCAGTGCCTGCCACGGCACGCTGCTTTCGGTCGGGTCGTAATCGGCGTTTGGCAGAAGAATCAGAATCATCCGGAGCAGACTCCCGGGCCGGAATTGGCCGCTGATCCACAGCGTAGCCGCTTTCTTCTGTCAGCCGCGATATTGGCCGGGTGTTGCCGCCAGATGCTGTTTGAACGCTCTCTGGAAATGCGCCTGATCGGCAAACCCTGCTTCCAGTGCGACATCGGCAATCAACTGGCCGTTGCGCAGTCGTTCACGGGCGAACTGGATGCGCTGGTTGACCACAAATGCATGCGGGGTCATGCCGTAATGCTGCTTGAACGCGCGGATCAGGTACGACGGCGACAATTGTGCCGCCGTGCAGATGTCGTCCAGGCTGAGCAGGTCGGTGCAGTGTTCGCGGATAAAGTCGGCGGCGCGTTCAAGCTTGAAATTCGGCTCGCGCAGCGCCGGTTCTGCCGGGTTCAGGCGCAACTGCAGGTCGCCGAAAAACTCCACTGCAGCGCTCTGTTTGCGCAGTACATCCTGCTGCTCATCGACCAGAGTGTCGTACAACCCTTGCAGATTCCTGAACAGCCGAGGGTCATGCAAATGCGTGGTGGAAAACCGCCGAAACTCAAGCTCGGCACTGAATCCCGACTGATGCTGCAGATCCGTCAGCCACGGCGTCTCGACATACAGCATCAAGTACGACCACGGCTGGTCATCAATCGGATTGCAGGCATGCACGTCGCCCGGATTCATCAGCACCACGGTGCCGGCGGCGACTTCGAATGTCGATTGCTCATGCACATAGATGCTCCGCCCGGCGGTGATCGCACCGATGGAGAAATGTGCATGAGAGTGGCGTGAGTAGCAGACCTCACGGCCATCGGCGATGGCCCGCGCCTCGATGAAAGGCAGGGCATCATCCCGCCAGAAGCGTGGGGCTTGTTCAGGGTTTTTGGCGGCAGCGTGTTTCATCGTTATTGTTCCCGGCAGGCCAGATCCGGAGTCTATTAGCTCTGGCCGGCAAAGGCTCGCTCCAGTTCGGCGATGTCGAGTTTTTTCATCTGGAACATGGCCTGCATCGCCCGTTGCGACTTCGTGGTGTCGGGGTCTTGCATCATGTGCATGAAGGCCACCGGCACGATCTGCCACGACACCCCGAACTTGTCCTTGAGCCAGCCGCACTGCTGAGCCTCGACCGGGCCACCGGCCGACAGATTGCCCCAGAAATGGTCGACTTCTTCCTGATTCTGGCAATTGACCTGAAACGAAATGGCTTCACTGAACTTGAACAGCGGCCCACCGTTGAGGCCGGTGAAGGTCTGGCCGTCGAGTTCGAAACTGACGGTCATCACCGCGCCTTCCGGCTTGCCGTGAAATTCCTGGCCGACCTTGCTGTAGTGGGTCAAGCCGGTGATTTTCGAGTGATCGAAGATCGAGCAATAGAACTTCGCAGCGGCTTCGGCCTGATCATCGAACCACAGGCACGGAGTGAGTTTTTGCAAGCGTTGCATGGCAGTCATCCTCGGCAGGTTAGACACGCGGGATTAACAGCGTAGTCAGTCCCTGGTCGAATGGCGGTGCCGTAGATCGACAAGTGCTTCGCGGTCGAACACAAACCCCTGTAGGAGTGAGCCTGCTCGCGATGGCGTCGGTACAGGCGTTGGTGTTGCCTGAGCCTACGCCATCGCGAGCAGGCTCACTCCTACAAGGGGCGCTGCTCGGCGATCAACAACAGTGACTGTGGCACCGGGCTTTGCGGATGCTGCGGCTCCTGCAGGCTGACCAGTTGAAACCCGGCCATGTCCAGCGCGTTGCACCAGTTCGACAGCGTGCGGAAATACCATGGCATCGGCTGCCACTGGCCCTTGAACCCGGCGAAGGATTCTTCACGCCAGCCATCCTGATAATCGCCGGCCGCCACGGCCCACGGATGCAGGGTCTGGATGATCATGGCGGCGCCGGGAACCAGCAACGCATTCATCGCGGCGAGTAATGGAATGATGTCCTGATGCAACAGCGAGAAATTGGCGCAGATCAAATCGTAATCGCGGCCGATATCGACCCTGGCCTCGACCAGCGCCTCATAACTGGCGACATGCACCTTGGCCGAACCGGCCTCGCGTGCCGCCTCGATCAGCGTCGCATCGCCATCGACGCCCGCCGCATCGATACCGCGATCCGCCAGCGCCCGCAACAACCAGCCTTCACCACAACCCAGATCCAGCACGCGCTCCGGTTGACGGCCCATGATCGCCAGCAGGATCGCCTGATTGGTGACCTGCTGACGGCTTTCGATCGCACCGCTGCGGATCACTTCGATCCAGGCATCAGCATTGGCGTGCCAGCTTTGTAACAAGGTGGATTCGGGGGAGGGCATGGCTGTCTCCGGCAAAGGCAGAATGTGGGCGTTCGCGTGTACGGCTGCTATGTTCAAAGATTCAACCGAGTCTTGCAGAGGATCGACAACATGACCCCAATAACTGGCGGTTGTCTGTGCGGCGATGTGCGTTTCGAAGCCGCGGGCCAACCTTACCGCGTCGGCATCTGCCATTGCCTCGACTGCCGCAAACACCACGGAGCGTTGTTCCATGCCTCGGCGATATTTCCCGAAAGCGCCGTCATGGTCAGCGGCAAGACCGGCGAGTACCAAGGGCGGGTGTTCTGCCCGCGCTGTGGGTCGCCGGTGCTTGTGCGTTCGGGGGATGAAATTGAAGTCAATGTCGGCTCACTGGACGAGCCGAACCAGTTCACGCCGACCTATGAATTGTGGACCATCCGTCGCGAGACCTGGTTGCCGACGCTGCCACTAGCGCACCATTACGAACGTGATCGCGAGAGCACTGGGCGTTCCGAGGATTAGTGGAAGTCAGGACTGCCGCAGTCTGCCTTTGTGGGAGCGGGCTTGCTCGCGAAAGCGGTGGATCAGTCAACCCGATATCGACTGACAGATTGCCTTCGCCAGCAGGCTGGCTCCCACACCAGTATTCAGCAGGCACCTGAAAACCTGTGGGAGCTGGCTTGCCAGCGATGAGGCCGGCACATCCACAATTGATGTTGCCTGACCCACCACCATCGCTGGCAAGCCAGCTCCCACAATGATGTGTGGTACTCACAAATCTCTAATCACTCCCCAGTGATCATCAAACGCTCGAATTTCAACCGCGAATGAAGGCCAGCAAATCGGCATTGATCGTCGCCGCTTCAGTCGTCGGCATCCCGTGCGGAAATCCCGGATATGACTTCAGCGTGCCATTTGGCAGCAGTTTCGCCGACAAAGGCCCCGAGTTTGCGTACGGCACGATCTGATCGTCTTCGCCATGCATCACCAGTACCGGCACGGTGACCTTCTTCAGGTCTTCGGTGAAATCGGTCTGCGAGAACGCGACGATGCCGTCGTAATGCGCCTTGGCGCCGCCGATCATGCCCTGGCGCCACCAGTTGCCAATGATCCCATCGGAAGGCTTGGCTCCGGGCCGGTTGTAGCCGTAGAACGGGCCGCTGGGGATATCCCGGTAGAACTGCGCGCGATTGGCCGCCAGTTGCGCCTGAAAATCGTCGAACACCGATTTCGGCAAGCCCCCCGGATTGCTTTCGGTCTTGACCATCAGCGGCGGCACCGCGCTGATCAGCACGCCTTTGGCGACGTTGTCCTGACCATGACGGGCGATGTAGTGGATGACCTCGCCGCCGCCGGTGGAGTGGCCGACATGCACCACGTTCTTCACCCCCAGATGCTGAACCACCGCCAGCGCATCGTCGGCGTAGTGATCCATGTCGTGGCCGTCCCAGACCTGGCTCGACCGTCCGTGCCCGCGACGATCATGGGCAATCACCCGAAAGCCCTGGGCCAGAAAGAACAGCATCTGCGCATCCCAGTCATCTGAGCTGAGCGGCCAGCCGTGGTGGAAGTGGATCACCGGGGCGTCTTTCGGGCCCCAGTCCTTGTAGAAAATATCGACGCCGTCTTGGGTGGTGACAAATCCCATGTTCGCTACTCCTGACCAATGTGATGGGTTACCGCGCTCGTCGCAGACCGGTCGTGATGGTTCGGATGAGCGCCGTTATCAGCCGTAGGATTAAAGTCGACATTTTCGGGGGCAGGCATGACCGGTGGTCGCAACGTCTGGCTTCACGCGCAAATTAGGCTTTGCTGAAAGGGATAAGCCGAGGCGCGCACAGGCTTCGATGGCCGTAGCGACGCCCCTTCAGAACACCGTGAGTCTGAGGAAAATCCCCGATGCTGACCTTGAATATCAATGGCAAGGATCAGGAACTCGATGTGCCGGCAGACATGCCGTTGCTCTGGGTCCTGCGTGACGTTGCGCACCTGACCGGTACCAAATTCGGCTGTGGCATGGCCCAGTGTGGCGCCTGCACCGTACACGTCGATGGCGCACCGTTGCGTGCCTGTATCACGCCGGCCACCGCCGTGGCGCATGGACAGAAAATTCTCACCATCGAAGGCCTGTCGACCGACGGCTCGCACCCGGTGCAGCAGGCCTGGGCCGAACTCGATGTGGTGCAGTGTGGTTACTGCCAGTCGGGGCAGATCATGTCTGCCGCAGCGTTGCTGGCGAAAATCCCCAAACCCACCGACAGCGATATCGATCAGGCGCTCTCCGGCAACATTTGCCGCTGCGGCACCTATCCGCGGATCCGCGCGGCAGTCAAGCGTGCGTCCGAAATCGGCTGATGCATGTTGGGAGAAGGCTGATGAACAGTCCTGTATCGCGTCGTGGATTTCTCAAGGGCAGTGCCGTCCTGGGTGGCGGTCTGGTGGTGGCGTTCGTGGTCCCCGGTGCCCATCGGTTTGCCCTGGCGGCGGAGAATGAAGGCAAGGTCTTCGCGCCGAATGCGTTTTTGCGCATCGCCGCCGACAACAGCGTGACGGTGTTGCTCGGGCATTCGGAAATGGGCCAGGGCATCTGGACCGGCCTGACCATGCTGATCGCCGAAGAGCTGGACGCCGACTGGTCGAAGATCCGCGTCGAACACTCGCCGGCCTCGGCCGCCAACTACGGCATGCCGGCGTTTGGCGGGATGCAGATTACCGGCGGCTCGACCTCGACCTGGATGGAGTTCGACCGTTACCGGCTCGCCGGCGCCACGGCGCGGCAGATGCTGGTGGAAGCGGCGGCCAAGCGTTTCGACGTGGCGCCTTCATCCATCCGCACGGAGTCGGGCGTGGTGATCGCCGGCGATAAACGCGCGACGTACGGCGAGCTGGCGGACGCCGCCGGGCAACTGCCGGTGCCGGATCCGAAGTCGATCACATTCAAGGAGGCCAAAGACTGGAAGGTCATCGGCAAACCGACCAAACGCCTCGACACCCGGGAGAAAATCACCGGGCGCGCCAAGTTCGGTATGGACGTGCAGTTCGAAGGCTTGATGACCGCGATGGTCGCCCGTGCGCCGGTGTTCGGCGCCACGCTCAAATCCTTCGAGGGCGCCGAGGCGCTGGCGGTGCCCGGCGTGCACAAAGTGGTGCAGGTGCCGACGGGCGTGGCGGTAATCGCCGAGCATTATTGGGCGGCGAAACTTGGTCGCGACGCGTTGAAGGTCGATTGGGACATGGGGCCGCACACTGACCTGAGCAGCCAGGGCCTGCTCGACAGCTTCCGCAAACTGGCGGCGACGCCGGGCACTTCCGCCAGTCAGGCCGGTGACCCCAAGGGCAACTTCGCCAAGGCGACGAAGAAAATCGACGTCGAATACAGCGTGCCGTATCTGGCACATGCGCCGATGGAACCGCTGAACTGTACGGTGAAGATCAGCGCCGAAAAGTGCGAGATCTGGACCGGCACGCAATTTCAGACCCTCGACCAGATGGTCGCCGGCAAGATCACCGGGCTCAAACCGGAGCAGGTGGAGATTCACACCGAATTTCTCGGTGGCGGTTTCGGGCGTCGGGCCAATCCGACCTCGGACTTCGTCGCCGAAGCGGTGCAAGTGGCGAAGGCTGCCGGGATGCCGGTGAAAACCGTGTGGTCGCGCGAGGATGACATTCGCGGCGGTTATTACCGCTCGATGTTCCTGCATCAGGCGCGCATCGGCCTCGACGGGCAGGGCATGCCGCTGAGCTGGCAGCATGTGCTGGTCGGCCAATCGATCATGACCGGCACGCTGCTGGAAGCGACCATGGTCAAGAACGGCATTGATCCGACGTCGGTCGAGGGCGTGGCCGACAGTCCGTACGTCAAGGGTCTGGCGCATCAGCAGGTCGAGCTGCATT
Organism: Pseudomonas sp. NPDC087803; assembly: GCF_044742995.1. Taxonomy (NCBI): domain Bacteria; kingdom Pseudomonadati; phylum Pseudomonadota; class Gammaproteobacteria; order Pseudomonadales; family Pseudomonadaceae; genus Pseudomonas; species Pseudomonas sp. NPDC087803. The sequence continues at coordinate 3,334 of NZ_JBIUVO010000067.1, read as the reverse complement.
CACCGCAGACCGGGATAAATGTGCTGTGGCTGCGTTCGGTAGGGCACAGCCACACCGCGTTTGTCATGGAGTCGCTGATCGATGAAATGGCTGCGGCGGCGGGCAAGGACCCGGTCGAATACCGGCGCACCTTGCTCAAGGATCATGCGCGCCATCTCGGGGTGCTCAATCTGGCGGTGGAGAAGGCCAATTGGCAAGCGCCATTGCCGGACGGGCATGCGTTGGGCGTGGCGGTGCATGAGTCGTTCGGCAGTTATGTGGCGCAGGTGGCCGAGGTCTCGCAGGACAATCTGGCGATCCGCGTGCACCGCGTGGTGTGTGCGGTGGATTGTGGGATCGCGGTCAACCCGCAGAGCATCGCGGCGCAGATGGAATCGTGCATCACCTTTGGCCTGGGCATGGCGCTGCACAGCAAGCTGACGGTCAAGGACGGTGCGGTGGTGCAATCCAATTATCACGACTATCAGGTGCTGCGGCTCAACGAGATGCCGCTGGTCGAGGTGCATATCGTGCCCAGCAGCGACAAGCCCGGGGGCATTGGCGAGGCCGGGGTTCCGCCCACCGCGCCGGCGGTGGCCAACGCGGTGTATGCGCTGACCGGGCAACGCCTGCGTGAATTGCCGCTGCAACTGTCGGGGGTGTGAGATGAAACGACATCTGCTGTTGGGCACGGTGATGTTGCTCGGGCTGGGCGGCTACGCCTCGGACCTGTTCGCCGATGATCAGGAGGCGCTCAAGGCGTTCGGCACGGTACAGAAAGTGTTCCAGAGCCCGCGCTGCCAGAACTGCCACATCCCCGGCGATTCGCCACTGCAATTCGATGCGGGCACACCGCACGCGATGAATGTGGTGCGCGGCATGGACGGCAAGGGCGCCGCCGGTTTGCCCTGCGCCACCTGTCACGCCGAGAGCAATCCGCCCGAAAGTTATGGCCCGCACGCGCCACCTGGGGCGCCGCACTGGAGTCTGCCACCGGCGGCGCACAAGATGGCCTGGATTGGTCTGCCACCGGACAAGTTGTGCGCGATGATCAAGGACCGCTCCAGCAACGGCGACCGGGATTTCGCTGCGCTGATCAAACATGTCAGCGACGACAAACTGGTGTTGTGGGGCTGGAACCCCGGCGCAGGGCGCACGCCGGTACCGGTGCCGCATGACATTTTTGTGGCCCAGTTCAAGCTTTGGGCCGACGCTGGCGGGCCATGCCCGGTGGCGGGCGGTTGAGTGTGTGAGTCGCTGGCGAATCAAGCTACTCTAACGGTCGTTGACCCTGATGGAGTGCGTGATGCTGGCCCCGATCAAACCCGCCAATGAAGCAACCCGAATTCAAGCGCTGCACGGCTTGAATGTCCTTGATTCCGCGCCGGAGGAGCGTTTTGACCGGCTGACGCGGCTGGCCAAGCGTCTGTTCAACGTGCCGATTGCCCTGGTGACATTGGTGGATAGCGATCGCCAGTGGTTCAAGTCCTGCGTTGGCCTGGGCGTCAGCGAAACCCCGAGGAATGTGTCGTTCTGCGGCCATGCGATCCTGCAGGACGAACTGCTGATGGTAGCGGATGCCAAGCAGGATGAGCGCTTTTACGACAATCCGCTGGTCACCGGCGAGCCGAAGATTCGCTTCTATGCGGGTTATCCGTTGACGGTGCCCAATGGCAACAAGATGGGCACGCTGTGTCTGATCGACACCCGGCCGCGCGAACTCGACGACGAGGAGCGCGCCCTGTTGCGCGACCTCGCCGGCATGGCCGAGCAAGAGTTGATGGCGGTGCAGATGGCGAGCATGGACGAGCTGACGCTGCTGTCCAACCGCCGTGGCTTCAAGACTCTCGCCCAGCATGCGCTGGACGCCTGCAAACACCGGGACAAACCGGCGACGCTGCTGTTTTTTGATCTCAACGACTTCAAACAGATCAACGATCATTACGGCCATGCCGAGGGCGACAGTGCGCTGAAGACCTTTGCCGATGTGCTGCGCATCGCTTTTCGCGAGAGCGACGTGGTCGGGCGGTTGGGCGGTGATGAGTTCGTGGCGCTGCTGACCGGCTCCAGTCACGTCGAAACCACGGCGATCATGGCGCGACTCAAGGAAATCCTCGACGAGCGCAATGCGATGCTGCAGCGCGGCTACGACATTCGCTTCAGCGTCGGCCAGATCGAATACGATCCGCAACGCCATGACACAGTGGATCGGCTGCTGGCGGATGCCGATGAGGCGATGTATGCGCACAAACAGGCGTTGAAACGTCGCTGATTAGAGCCTCATCGCTGGCAAGCCAGCTCCCACAGGTCTATCGGGTGCTCACAAAATCCAGGCACACCTCAGAACTCTGTGGGAGCGGGCTTGCTCGCGAAGGCGTCCGGGCAGGCGATATCAATGTTGAATGTGTTGGCCTCTTCGTGAGCAAGCCCACTCCTACAGATTTCTCGGGTGCTCACAAAATCCCGACACTGCGCAGGACCGTGTGGGAGCGGGCTTGCTCGCGAAGGCGTCCGGTCAGGCGATATCAATGTTGAATGTGCTGGCCTCTTCGTGAGCAAGCCCACTCCTACAGATTTCTCGGGTGTGCACGAAATTTCGGTACTGCACGGAACCCTGTGGGAGCTGGCTTGCCAGCGATGGCGTCCGGTCAGGCGATTGCGATGTTCGCCGATTGTTCGCTCTGAAGATCAAAGGATCGCAGCCTTCGGCAGCTCCTACAGGGAATGTGTATGCGACACCAATCATGTAGGAGCTGCCGAAGGCTGCGATCTTTTGATGTTGAACCAATAAAAAACCCGCCTGAAGAGGCGGGTTTTTATCGGCAGAGCGAAGATTACTCTTCGATGTTGCCCATGGCGGTGGTGTTGAAGCCGCCGTCGACGTACATGATTTCACCGCTGATGCCCGACGCCAGGTCGGAGCACAGGAAGGCGCCGGCGTTGCCGACTTCTTCGATGGTGACGTTGCGGCGCAGTGGGGTTTGCGCTTCGTTGGCGGCCAGCATCTTGCGGAAGTTCTTGATGCCCGAGGCTGCCAGAGTGCGGATCGGACCAGCCGATACGCAGTTGACGCGGGTGCCGTCCGGGCCCAGGGAGCCGGCCAGGTAACGTACGCCAGCTTCCAGCGAAGCCTTGGCCATGCCCATCACGTTGTAGTTCGGCATGGTGCGCTCGGCGCCCAGGTACGACAGGGTCAGCAGGCTGCCGTTGCGGCCTTTCATCATTTCGCGGCCAGCCTTGGCCAGGGCCACGAAGCTGTAGGCGCTGATGTCGTGAGCGATGCGGAAACCTTCACGGGTGGTGTCTTCGTTTAAGTCGCCGTCCAGTTGGTCGACCGGGGCGAAGCCGACGGAGT
>NZ_JBIUVO010000066.1:15230-27760 GCF_044742995.1 Pseudomonas sp. NPDC087803 | reverse complement strand
CTTTGAGTTGGCCAGTCAGGTCCTTGGTTACGCCTGCAACCAGTACGACCTTTTCCTCATGGACACTGCCGAGCAGGATCACTGCGCGGCCGAGTTTGTTTTTCAGCTGATCGACCAGCGCCAGCAGCGCCTTGCCGTCCTGACCGTCCAGACGTGCGGCAAGCACCTTCACGCCTTTGACGTCGACTGCCGAGTTCGACAGATCGTCGCCCGCGGCGCTGGCGGCCTTGGCCTGCAACTGCTCGAGTTGCTTTTCCAGCGCGCGGTTGCGCTCCAGCACGGCCGACAGCTTGTCGATCAGATTGTCGCGGCTGCCCTTGACCAGGTTGGCCGCTTCCTTGAGTTGTTCTTCAGCAGCGTTCAAGTAGGCCAGTGCTGCAGCACCGGTGACCGCCTCGATACGACGCACGCCCGATGCCACACCGCCTTCGCTGATGATTTTCAGCAGGCCGATGTCGCCGGTACGGTTGGCGTGGATACCGCCACACAGCTCGACGGAGAAGTCACCGCCCATGCTCAGCACGCGCACGTTGTCGCCGTACTTCTCGCCGAACAGCGCCATCGCGCCTTTCTGCTTGGCGGTCTCGATGTCGGTCTCTTCGGTTTCAACCGCGGAGTTCTTGCGGATCTCGGCGTTGACGATGTCTTCCAGCGCCTTGATCTGCTCAGGCTTGATCGCTTCAAAGTGGCTGAAGTCGAAGCGCAGACGCTGGCTATCGACCAACGAACCCTTCTGCTGAACGTGCTCGCCCAACACCTGACGCAATGCAGCGTGCAGCAAGTGGGTGGCCGAGTGGTTCAGCGAAGTCGCGTGGCGCACCTCGGCATCGACGTGGGTCTCCACTGGCGCGCCGACGGTCAGGCTGCCGGAATCCAGCACGCCGTGGTGCAGGAAGGCGCCGCCGGTCTTGGTGGTGTCACGGACGTCGAAACGTGCGTTACCGGCCTGGAGGAAACCGCAGTCGCCGATCTGGCCGCCGGATTCAGCGTAGAACGGCGTCTGGTTCAGCACGATTACCGCCTCTTCGCCTTCATTCAAGACGTCGACCGACTGGCCATCTTTATAGATAGCGACGATTTTTGCCGAACCGCTGGTGTCTTTGTAGCCGGTGAACTCAGTGGCCACATCAACCTTGACCAGGGTGTTGTAGTCCAGACCGAACGAGCTGGCCGAACGCGCACGCACACGCTGAGCTTCCATTTCACGCTCGAAGCCGACTTCGTCGACGGTCAGACCGCGCTCGCGAGCGATGTCGGCGGTCAGATCCATCGGGAAACCGTAGGTGTCGTAGAGTTTGAACACCACGTCGCCCGGCACCACGGTGCCTTTGAGTTCCAGCAGATCCTGTTCGAGGATCTTCAGGCCGTGCTCCAGGGTCTTGGAGAACTGTTCTTCTTCGGCTTTCAGTACGCGCTCGATGTTGCTCTGCTGCTTCTGCAGTTCCGGGAAGGCTTCGCCCATCTCGGCGACCAGCGCCGCGACGATCTTGTAGAAGAAGCTGCCGGTAGCGCCCAGCTTGTTGCCGTGACGGCAGGCGCGACGAATGATCCGGCGCAGCACGTAGCCGCGGCCTTCGTTGGACGGCAGCACGCCGTCGGCGATCAGGAAACCGCACGAACGGATGTGGTCGGACACCACTTTGAGCGACGACTGATCGCCATTTTCGCAGCCGATGGCTTCAGCCGAGGCTTTGAGCAGGTTCTTGAACAGGTCGATGTCATAGTTGGAATTGACGTGCTGCATCACCGCACTGATCCGCTCCAGGCCCATGCCGGTGTCGACCGACGGCGCTGGCAACGGATGCAACACGCCATCGGCGGTGCGGTTGAACTGCATGAACACGTTGTTCCAGATCTCGATGTAACGGTCGCCGTCTTCTTCCGGCGAACCCGGTGGGCCACCCCAGATGTGGTCGCCGTGATCGTAGAAAATCTCGGTGCATGGGCCGCACGGGCCGGTATCGCCCATGGTCCAGAAGTTGTCGGAGGCGTACGGCGCGCCTTTGTTGTCGCCGATGCGGATCATGCGCTCGACCGGCACACCGATTTCTTTGGTCCAGATGTCATACGCTTCGTCGTCGGAGGCGTAGACGGTGACCCAGAGTTTTTCCTTCGGCAGTTTCAGAACGCCGGTCAGGAAGGTCCAGGCGAAGGTAATCGCGTCGTGCTTGAAATAGTCACCGAAGCTGAAGTTACCGAGCATTTCGAAGAATGTGTGGTGACGAGCGGTATAACCGACGTTTTCCAGGTCGCTGTTCTTGCCACCGGCACGCACGCACTTCTGGCTGCTGGTTGCGCGGGTGTACGCGCGCTTTTCCTGGCCCAGGAAGCAGTCCTTGAACTGGTTCATCCCCGCGTTGGTGAACAGCAGGGTTGGGTCGTTGCCCGGAATCAAAGAGCTGGAGGCTACACGGGTGTGGCCTTGCTCTTCGAAGAAGCGAAGGAAGGCTTCACGGATTTCTGCGCTTTTCATTAGCTTCTTCCACGGAGGCTGCGGCCAAAGGCCTGTACGAAACGTCAACAGACGAAACGACGGCAAAGGGCCGCATTATATCGGCCCTTCGCGCGGGGTACAGCGTGTTTATACGATAGTAACGGTCAATTGGACGGCTAACGCTGTCACTTGCGCGAAAACTCGACGAATGTCGCGATCACTTGCTCGATTTGCGAGCGACTGACGTCCATGTGCGTGACCATGCGCAAGCGCGCCGCGGCGCTCAACTTGATCCCGCGTTCGGCGGCAAACGCCTTGAGCGCTTCGGCACGGTCGCCCATTTGCACGTAAACCATGTTGGTCTGCACCGGCTCGACGCTGAACCCGGCCTCGCGCAAGCCTTCGGCCAAAAACTGTGCGTTGGCATGGTCATCCGCCAGGCGCTCGACGTGGTGATCCAGCGCATACAGCCCCGCCGCTGCCAGCAACCCGGCCTGACGCATGCCGCCGCCAACCATTTTGCGCAGACGCCGGGCCTTGCCGATCAGTTGCTCAGTGCCACACAACACCGACCCCACCGGCGCGCCGAGGCCCTTGGACAGGCACACCGACACCGAATCGAAATGTTGCGTGATCTCGCGGGCATCCACCCCGAGCTTGACCGCCGCGTTGTACAGCCGCGCGCCGTCCAGATGCAGGGCCAGACCGTGCTCCTGCGTGAATTGGCGCGCGCGGGCCAGATACTCCAGCGGCAGCACCTTGCCCTGCACGGTGTTTTCCAGCGCCAGCAGACGGGTACGGGCGAAGTGGAAGTCATCCGGCTTGATCGCCGCCGCCACTTGAGCCAGATCAAGCGAACCGTCGGCCTGCACTTCCAGCGGCTGCGGCTGGATCGAACCGAGCACCGCCGCACCACCGCCCTCGTACTTGTAGGTGTGCGCCTGCTGGCCGACGATGTATTCGTCGCCACGTTCGCAGTGCGCCATCAGGCCCAGCAGGTTGCTCATGGTGCCGGTCGGCACGAACAGCGCGGCGGCAAAGCCCAGGCGTTTTGCCAGTTCCGCCTCCAGACGATTGACCGTCGGATCTTCGCCGTACACGTCATCACCGGTGGCCGCCGCAGTCATCGCGTCGAGCATGGCAGGAGTCGGTTGGGTGACGGTGTCGCTGCGAAGATCGATAACGCTCATGAACCTGGCCTCAGAGTCAGCAGGGGAAATCCCTTTTCGAAGGTGAATTACTGCGGTCATGGCGCCGATTAATCAACCCTTGAACGCAAAAAGGTCAGATTACTTCTTGAGAACACACCATCCATGTGGGAGCGAGCCTGCTCGCGAAAGCAGTGTGTCAGTCAGCAGATGTGTCACTGACAGACCGCCTTCGCGAGCAGGCTCGCTCCCACAGGGTTCTGTGCAAGGCCGGAAAATATGTGATAAAAACGCTGCGCCGCCCGACAAAGGGCGGCAAAAACGTTCTCAGGGCGGGGTGCAATTCCCCACCGGCGGTAATTGCGCGCAATGCGCATAGCCCGCGAGCGCTTGGCGACGACACGGCATTGGCGGTGATCGGCGGCAAGGTCAGCAGACCCGGTGTGATTCCGGGGCCGACGGTCATAGTCCGGATGAAGAGAGAACGGGATTGACACCAAAGGGCCGCCCGCGCGCTTGTGTGCTCGTGCGTACCCTTGAATCCCTTTCGATTCATAACGCCCTGTTTTTCACACAAACAGGAGTCAGAACATGCAACCCACCGCTATCGACAGCAAAAGCAAACACCCTCACGGCGAGCGCGTCGCGTTCATCCAGGCCTGCTGGCACAAGGAAATCGTCGACCAGAGCCGTAAGGGCTTCGTCGCCGAAATGCTGGCTCAGGGTTATCAGGAATCGGACATTGATTTCTTTGAAGTCGGCGGCGCCTTTGAAATGCCCCTGCACGCCAAGTTGCTGGCCAAAACCGGTCGTTATGCCGGTATCGTCGCGGCTGCTCTGGTCGTCGACGGCGGCATCTACCGTCACGAGTTCGTTGCCCAGTCGGTGGTCAGCGGCCTGATGCAGGTGCAGCTGGAAACCGAAGTGCCGGTGTTCTCGGTGTCCCTGACCCCGCACCACTTCCATGCCGGTGAAGAACATCAGAAATTCTTCTTCGAGCACTTCGTGCACAAGGGTCAGGAAGCGGCCAGAACCTGCGCGGACACGCTGCAGAAGGTTCGTGCGCTGCGTCGCACAGAGCCACGTGCAGTCGCCGTCTGATCACGAAACCAAACCTGTAGGAGTGAGCCTGCTCGCGATAGCGGAGTATCAGTCGACCACGATGGCGACTGACACATTGCGATCGCGAGCAGGCTCACTCCTACATTGGATAGGTGTTGAACTCAGGCGAGATTTTCGTCAGTGGCCGGCACGATCAGGATGCCCGCACGCAAGCCGTTCTTGACCTTGGGATTGGGGAAGATGATCCGCGCGCCCTCTTCCTCGATGATCCAGCGGGTATTGGCCAGATCTTCGGCCAGCAGATAACCCACGTCCAATTCGGAAAAGTTTTCGATGTCCACCGGCAGATTCAGGCGGAACGCATCGCTGTGCTTGATGATTTCCCGGGCGACGCTGAACAGCTGCAAACCATCCAGCCCCTCTTCAGCCAGATCCGGCTCATTGCCCTCGATGATCTGCTTCAGCCGGGTTTCCAGGCGTGAAACGTCCACCCCTTCGTTCTGCCCGAACGGCCGCGCCTTGCCCAGTTCCAGAGTGAAAGCCTCGGCGCCGAGCTTGTCGTAGGTGTAGGAGCTGAAGACGATCGACGGCTTGTTCTGCAGCAGCACCGCTTCCATCCCGGCGGCACGCAGACGCGCCAGTTCGCGGCGCGAATGCTGGCGACCTTCTTTCCACGGATACAGCGCGAATTGCTCGATCTTCGAACCACGAATCGCCGTGTGCAGGTCATAGTGCAGGCGCTGACGATCCGCCAGGCTGAAGAAACTCGCCGCCAGCCGTTCCAGCTCACAGGCGCGGATGGCTTCGGAACCGCTGGTTTGTTCATGCCGGCCGTTGAACAGCCGATTGACGTCCTGCTCGACGAAGCGCTCGCCCTTGCGAATCGCTTCCGGGTTGCCGAACAGGAACAGAATGCGTGCCCGCGGTTTCAGATCGCCGCGAGCGATGTCATGCAGCAGCCGATCGAGCAGTTCGATCGGCGCTGTTTCGTTGCCGTGGATGCCTGCCGACAGCAGCAGGTCCAGACCATTGTCGCGCGCTTCGGGCGGCCGGACTTCCAGCGCACCCTCGCTCAACCAGCGCATGCGCACGCCTTCGACAGTCAGTTGAGTCTTCTCCGCCGGTTCGCGGCCGGCGAGGGTCAGTTCAAGCAGTTTGCCGAGGGCGAGCATAGAGCGGTTTCCTTAGTGATCGTGGTTGCAATCCGGGCCGTGCACGTGGTCTTCGTCGCCGACTTCGGCCGGTTCCATTTCCAGTTGCAGACTTACCAGATTAGTCGCCAATGGGCGCAGCAGCAGGTTGGCGTACTCGGCATCACCTTCTTCGACGTCCACGCCGATCAGCAGTTGGCCACGGCCGTCCTGCTGGATCCACAGCTCTTTGCCTTGCCACATGACCGCGACGCGGGTGCACGAGGTTTGCAGTTGCGTGCCGTCGGTGTCTTCAAGGATCAGCTGCAGGGAATCGCTCATGTTTTTACTCTCTTGGGGAGACAAGCCGCGCGCCGCGTTCAGGCGACGCGCCGGCCATCAATTGATCTGGAATGGATAAACCGCGCCCAGTTTAAGGATTTGCGTCAGTTCATCCAGTGCCGTCCGGCATTCAAGCAGCAACTGCGGGTCCGCCAGATCGGTTTCGCTCAGGCGGTCGCGGTAGTGCTTTTCAACCCATGCGGTCAACGAACCGTACAACGGGGCCGTCATGATAACCCCTGGGTTGACGGCCGCCAGCTCGGTTTCGTTGAGCGCGACGCGCAGTCGCAGGCACGCCGGACCGCCGCCGTTCTGCATGCTCTGCTTGAGGTCGAAGACTTTCACTTCGCGGATCAGGCCGCCGGAACTGGTCAGACCTTGCAGGTAGTTCCACACGCGCTCGTTTGCCTGGCACTCTTGCGGCACGATCAGCAGCATCGAACCGTCAGGACGCGACAGCAACTGGCTGTTGAACAGATAGGAGCGCACCGCGTCGTCGACGGAGACCGCCGAACGCGGTACACAGACCGACTGGAACTTGCCGCCGACCTTGGCCAGTTTGCCCTGCAACTCGGCCAGCATCTGCTCGGTGTCGAGGAACGCATCCTCGTGATAGAACAGCACCTCGCCGTTACCCACCGCGATCACGTCGTTGTGGAACACACCCTGGTCGATCACCGCCGGGTTCTGCTGCGCGTAAACCACGCCTTCGTCACGCAGACCGTGCAGGCGCGCTACCGCTTGCGAGGCTTCCAGGGTCTGCCGCGCCGGGTACTTCTGTGGCGCCGGGTAACGGGTGTCGAACGCACTGCGACCGAACACGAAAAACTCGACACCGGCCTCGCCGTACTCACGGCAGAAACGCGTGTGGTTGGCCGCGCCTTCGTCACCGAACTGCGCCACCGCCGGCAACGCGGCGTGATGGGCGAAGTGTTGCTGATCGGCGAACATCGCGCCGAGCACGCGGCTGGTGGTCGGGTGTTCGATGCTGCGGTGGTATTTGCAGTTGAGGTTGGCGGCGGTGAAATGCACGCGACCGTCAGCGGTGTCGGCACTCGGGCTGACAGTGGCGGCGTTGGCCACCCACATGCTCGATGCCGAGCAACTGGCGACCAGCAACGGCATGGCTTCTTTCGCTGCACGCTCGATCACTTGCGCGTCGGTGCCGCTGAAACCCAGACGGCGCAACGCGGCCACGTCCGGACGCTCCTGCGGCGCCAGCACGCCTTGCTGAAAGCCCATTTCCATCAGCGCTTTCATTTTCGCCAGACCTTGCAGCGCCGCTTCCTTCGGGTTCGAGGATTGCTGGCTGTTGCTCTGGGACGCGACGTTGCCGTAGGACAGACCACCGTAGTTATGGGTCGGCCCCACTAGACCGTCAAAATTGACTTCATAGGATTTCATCAGCGAGGCTCCACGAGAATCTGTTGTTATAGGCTTCAGTAACTAACTGTTCAGTGCGACCGCGTCGCGGCCATCGCTGGCAAGCCAGCTCCCACAGTGATTGCGTCGTACACAAAATGTGTGATCGCCTTCGACCCTGTGGGAGCTGGCTTGCCAGCGATTGGCATCACACCATTTTCACGCCAGGCGTCAGGGTCGCCGGCAACACCAGGCTCGGCGTTTCCAGCGAAGCCACCGGGTACGCGCAGTAATCTGCCGCGTAGTAGGCGCTGGCGCGATGGTTGCCCGAAGCCCCGACACCGCCGAACGGCGCGCTGCTCGCGGCACCGGTCAGCTGTTTGTTCCAGTTGACGATACCGGCGCGGCTCTCCAGCCAGAATTGCTGATAACGATCTTCGGAATCCGACAGCAAGCCCGCCGCCAGACCGTAAGCGGTGTCGTTGGCCTCGCTGATCGCCGCAGCGAAATCGGCGTAGCGGATCACCTGCAGCAACGGGCCGAACAGTTCTTCGTCCGGACGCTCGGCGACTGCGCTCACATCGAGAATGCCCGGAGTCAGCAAAGCCGATTGCGCTTGCGGCTGAGTCATCGCCAGCAGCGACACCGCGCCATTGGCCAGCAGGTGCTGCTGGGCATCCATCAGCGCTTTCGCCGCGCCAAGGGAGATCACCGAGCCCATGAACGGTGCCGGCTGTTGATCGAACGCACCGACTTCGATGGTCGCACTGACTTCCACCAGACGCTTGAGCAGGCTGTCGCCCCACGCGCCTTGCGGCACCAGCAGACGACGCGCACAGGTGCAGCGCTGACCGGCGGAGATGAAGGCCGACTGAATGATCGTGTAAACCGCCGCGTCCAGATCAGCTACCTGATCGACCACCAGCGGATTGTTGCCGCCCATTTCCAAAGCAAGAATCTTGTCCGGACGCCCGGCGAATTGCTGATGCAGGTGATTGCCGGTGCGGCTGGAACCAGTGAAAAACAAACCGTCGATGCCCGGGTTCGCGGCCAGCGCGATGCCGGTTTCGCGAGCGCCTTGCAGCAGGTTCAATACACCGGCCGGCAGACCGGCTTCGATCCAGCACTTGACCGTCAGCTCGGCGACTTTCGGCGTCAGTTCGCTTGGCTTGAACAGCACGCTGTTACCGGCCAGCAGCGCCGGCACAATGTGACCGTTCGGCAAGTGGCCCGGGAAGTTGTAAGGGCCGAACACCGCCACCACACCGTGTGGCTTGTGGCGCAGCACGGCGGTGGCGTCGCCCAGCGGGCCACTCTTCTCGCCGGTACGCTCGCGGTAGCTCTGCACCGAAATCGCGATTTTGTTGACCATGCTGGTGACTTCAGTCGCGGCTTCCCACAGAGGCTTGCCGGTTTCCTCACCGATGGTGCGGGCCAGTTCGTCGCTGTGGTTTTTCAGGGCGGCGGCGAAAGCTTCAAGCACGCTGATGCGCTCGTCCAGCGAACGCCGCGCCCAGCCTGGAAACGCCTGACGCGCAGCTTGCACGGCGGACTCGACCTGAGCGGCGGTGGCGCCCTCCCCCGACCACAGCACTTGCTGGGTCACCGGGTTCAGCGACTGAAAGGCTTCGCCCTGACCGGCCAGCCATTCACCTGCGATGTATAGCGAATTCATTATTTCGACTCCCGAGCAGCAGACAACGCCACGGCACGCACTTGATCGCCGGCGTTGAGTTGAAGACGTTTGGCGGTCTGCGGATCAACCACCAGTGTGCCGGCAGCCAGACGGGCCGGCGCAGCCGTGATGCGGCAGTCTTCGCGCTTGCGGTTATGGATGATGAACGGCGTGGCGTCATCGCCCGGCGTACCGATCGCCAGCACCAGCGCTTCGCTGTCGCGGACTGCACGGATCTTGCTGGTTTCACACTCGATGGCCGGGCCGGCGTCGAAGATGTCGACGTAGCCCTGATAGCTGAAACCTTCGCTCTTGAGCATCGCCAGCGCCGGCTCGGTGTCCGGGTGCACCTGGCCGATGACGTTACGCGCATCCGGCGACAGGAAGCAGGTGTACAGCGGGAATTTCGGCATCAGTTCGGCGATGAACGCCTTGTTGCCGACGCCGGTCAGGTAATCGGCCTGGCTGAATTCCATCTTGAAGAAGTGCCGACCGAGGCTTTCCCAGAACGGCGAACGACCGGCCTCGTCGGAGACACCACGCATCTCGGCGATGATCTTGTTGCCGAACAGCTCGGGGAATTCAGCGATGAACAGCATGCGCGCCTTGGACAGCATGCGGCCGTTCAGACCGGTGCGGTAATCGGCGTGCAGGAACAGCGAGCACAGCTCGGAGTTGCCGGTCAGGTCGTTGGCGAGGAACAGCGTCGGAATCTCGCGATAGATGTTCAGCTCTTGCGAGGCGCTGACGGTCAGGCCGACGCGGAAGTTGTACCACGGCTCACGCAGACCGACCGCGCCGGCGATGGCGGAAATCCCCACCACCCGGCCGTTGTCGTCTTCGAGCACGAACAGGTAGTCCGCATCGCCACGGCCGGCTTCGCCGCGAAAGGTCTTCTCGGCCCAGCCGACCCGATGGGTCAGGCGTTCTTCGTTGGCCGGCAACGTGGTCAGGCCGGTGCCGGTGCTGCGTGCCAGGTCGATCAGCGCGGATAAATCGCTGCTGCGTACGGGACGAACAATCATGCTATCTCCTCAAACGGGCCGCCTTCGCCACCCGTGAAACTCGCTAAGGCGTTAAACCGCCACCAGGCGCACGCTGGCACCTTCACCGACGCCCAGGGCTTCGGCTGCTTCCAGATCCAGGGTCACCGGTTTGCCCGGCGCGTAATCGAGTTCCAGCAACACTGCGCGGTAATCCTGCAACTGCGCGTTGGCCACCAGATACTGGCGCCCGGCGCCTTTGACCGGCTCGCCGATCTTCACCGGCACCACGCGGCTCTGGGCGATCGAACGGATCCCCGAAACACGCGCATGCAGGGTCGGGCCACCGTCGAAAATGTCGATGTAGTGATCGGTCTCGAAGCCTTCGCGCATCAGGATGTCGTAGGTGATCTGCGCACGCGGGTGCACCTGGCCCATCGCTTCTTGCGCGGAGTCCGGCAGCAGCGGCACGTAGATCGGGTAATGCGGCATCAGCTCGGCGAGGAACGTGCGGCTCTTCAGGCCACACAGACGCTCGGCCTCGGCGTAGTTGAGGTCGAAGAAGTTGCGACCGATGGCATCCCAGAATGGCGAGTCGCCGTTCTCGTCGCTGTAGCCGACGATCTCGGTCACCACCGAATCAGCGAAACGCTCCGGGTGGCTGGCGACAAACAGCAAGCGACCACGGGAGTTGAGCTCAGACCACGGCGAACCGACCAGCTCGCGCTGCACGTAGAAGCTGGTCAGCAAGCTGTTGCCGGTCAGGTCGTGGCACTGCGAGAGCACGTGGATCTTGTTGTGGATCTTCAACTCGCGGGAGGCGTGGACGAAGGTCTCGTTGCGGAAGCTGTAGAACGGCTCGGAGTAACCGGCCGAGGCAACGATCGCCGAGCAGCCGACCAGTTTGCCGGTGGCGGTGTCTTCGAGGACGAAGAAGTAGCTCTCCTCGCCGTTGAAGCTCACTTCGGCGGCAAACGAGGCTTCGCTTGCGGCGATCTTGTCGCTCAGACGTTCCACGTCATCCGGCAAGGAAGTGACACCAATCGGGCTGTCCGCAGCCAGACGCTGTACCTCGCCCAGATCAGCCATTTGCGCAGGGCGCATCACCAGCATGGTGTCACTCCTTTTCTCTTATAAAAATTTACTGAAGAAATAGCCGGGCCACTACAGACATCAATATTGAAATGAACCTTGTGGTGAGGGGATTTATCCCCGATGGGGCGCGTAGCGGCCCCAAAAAGCTTGGGGCTGCTGCGCAGCCCATCGGGGATAAATCCCCTCACCACAGGCTCACTCCTACAGTGGATCGGGTCCGGCATAAAATTTTGATCGACGCCCGAAATCCTCGGGCGTCGAAGGGTCTATCAGGCTTGCGTCAATGCTGCTGCGGCGCGTTCGAAGCGGTCCAGACCGGCGTCGATATCGGCGTCTTCCACCACCAGGCTCGGGGCGAAACGGATCACGTCCGGGCCGGCCTGCAGAATCATCAGGCCTTCTTTTTCAGCGGCGTTGAAGATGTCCTTGGCCTTGCCTTTCCAGGCGTCGCTCAGCACGCAACCGATCAACAGACCGAGGCCACGCACCTGAGTGAACAGGCCGTACTTCTCACCGATCTGCTGCAGGCGGGTCTTGAACTTGTCGTGCTTGGCGTTGACGCCGTTCAGCACCTCAGGGGTGTTGATCACGTCGATCACCGCTTCAGCGACGGCGCACGCCAGCGGGTTGCCGCCGTAAGTGGTGCCGTGGGTGCCGACGACCAGATGCTTGGCCAGCGCTTCGGTGGTCAGCATCGCGGCGATCGGGAAACCACCGCCCAGGCTCTTGGCGCTGGTCAGGATGTCAGGGGTCACGCCGTAATGCTGGTAGGCGAACAGGTGGCCGGTACGGCCCATGCCGGTCTGCACTTCGTCAAACACCAACAGCGCGTTGTGCGCGTCGCACAGTTCGCGGGCACCTTGCAGGTAAGCCAGTTCGGCCGGCAGTACGCCGCCCTCGCCCTGGATCGGTTCGAGCACGACCGCACAGGTCTTATCGGAAACCGCCGCTTTCAGCGCGGCCAGATCGTTGTAAGGAACGTGGGTGATGCCGGTGATTTTCGGACCGAAACCGTCGGAGTACTTCGATTGGCCACCGACGTTGACGGTGAACAGGGTACGGCCGTGGAAGCTGTTGAGCGCGGCGATGATCTCGTATTTTTCGCTGCCGAAACGGTCGAACGCCACGCGACGGGCCAGCTTGAACGCGGCCTCGTTGGCTTCAGCGCCCGAGTTGCAGAAGAACACGCGCTCGGCGAACGTGGCGTCGATCAGCTTGTGCGCCAGGCGCAGGGCCGGTTCGTTGGTGAACACGTTGGACACGTGCCACAGCTTGTTCGCTTGCTCGGTCAAGGCACCG
>NZ_JBIUVO010000066.1:0-15220 GCF_044742995.1 Pseudomonas sp. NPDC087803 | reverse complement strand
CACGCATGAAACTGGCGTGCTATGGTTGGATTGTAAGTACAGTTTTCAGCCCGTACTTGCATCATTGATAGAACTTCTTATAGCGCAAACCCCGGATTTTCCCGGGTTTACGGCAATGCGACATATAGCGTCGCAAAGGCGCAGTTTAAACTGCACGCCGCCGTTTGCGCAGACGTACTCGGGATCTTAATCAAGAGAGTTTCATGAGGTGCGGTATATATGTACCGCACATCGAATCCATCCACGGTGTTTGCTATGGACCTTTCCCCAGGCAAACGGCCGTCTCGATGATTGACGAAACCTCACCCGCTCCCGCAACACTGCCCGACGCACTGTTGCTCCCCAGGCAAGACACTCACTACCAACCGCTGCTCCAGGCCATTGCACCGTGGCTGAGCCAGACCTCGGCAGACAATCGCGCGGCCTTGAAACAGGCCAGCCCTCCGCCCCCAAGCCTCAGGCAAGCACCGCGCAACCAGCATGAAAAGCTGCGAGCGCTGAATGCCGCACACTGGAGCGCGCGCAACCGCGTCGAGCAAAGCCTCGCCGGCCTGCAAGACGCCAAAACCTTCGCCGAACCCCTGCTGCGCGCCGAGCTGGAAAAGCGCTTTGGCTTGAACCTGGACGTCAGGCAGACGTTCCTGCGCTTGTACCTGCCCGACCATGTTCCGTGGCTACGCATCAAGTCCGGCGCCGCACGCACCTGGACCGTTTCGCTGCTGGACGCGGCGCTGCACAATTTTGAAAGCAGTGAGACCGTCGCCGACGCCTTCGAGCCCGCCTCGAGCTATATCAGCCAGCCTTCACCCGAAGGCCGGTTCCGCGTACTGCCGGACATTCTTGCGTCGATGCCGATCATTGCCTTCACCCGCCTGTGCCGCGAACTGGATATCGGCCAGCGCTACAGCGTCTATCTGCAAGACAATCTGGGCCTGAGCAATCCGCTGGTCGCGGCGGTGCTGCAATCCAGCGTCCGCGCGAGCGAAAAAGCCGCGCTGGTCGCCGCTCTGCAAATGGCCTACATGCAAAAGAACCTTGGGGCCGATGTGCACCGCCTGATTCTCGGTCTGCTCGACGGCTTGCAGCATTTGCGCCTCAATCGACAGGCGTGGCAGTGCCATGCGCTGACGATGCTGGACGCCAGCCTGACCGGCATCGTGCTGTTCGCGCCGAACCTTGAAGCAGCAAACGCGCCGGCGCGGGTGGTGGCCTATATTCCCGATGACCCGCTGCATCCGGTCAAGGAGTACGCCAACACCGGCGCCTTTGCTCAAGCGCTGGCGCAGCGCCTGCGCGATCCGCAATACCAGACCTTCTTCAGCCGCTTTATCGAGCATGCCCAGCGCGGTCATTTTTTTGCCCGCTTGAACACCCTGCTCGGCCCTGTCACCTGGCAACCGGTACAGACCGGTGACCCTCGCCCCACCTGGCGCGAGACCCCGACCGAACACCCGCTCCTGCACATAGCCGCGAGCCCGATTCGCGCTGAGCTGTTCACATATCTGTACCAACGCAAGCTCGACAAGATCCTCAACGATGCCCGCGCCGTCGCCGTTTCCACCGCCACAGTGGATCGCAAAGCACGCTGGGCGCTCTGGGATTCCTTCACTGAAATTGCCCAGACCTTGCTCGATATCGTCGCTTTCGTCGCCCTGCCATTCGTGCCGTTCCTCGGCGAACTGATGCTCGCCTACACCGCCTACCAGTTACTCGACGAGACGTTCGAAAGTATCGTCGACTGGGCCGAAGGACTGCCGCGTGAAGCTCTCGGGCACTTCATGGGCGCCGTCGAATCCGTTGTGCAAGTCGGCACCTTTGCTGCTGGAGGCGCCCTCACGGCCGGCGAGTTTCGCGCGTTGCTGCCGAGCGATGTAGTCTCGTTCATCGACCGCTTCATTGCGGTGAAGGTAGCGAATGGAAAGACCCGTTACTGGAAGCCCGACCTGCGTCCCTACGAGTTGCCCGGCGCCTTGCCCAAAGACCTGCAGACCGATGCACTGGGCCTGCAACATCACCAGGGCAAAACCCTGCTGACCCTCGAACAAAAGCGCTACGCCGTCAGCCGTAACGCCGAAACAGGCGCGCATTGCATCGACCATCCGACGCGCCCCGAAGCCTACAAACCCGTCCTGCGGCACAACGCCGCCGGCGCCTGGCAAACCGAACTCGACCAGCCGCTGAATTGGGATCGAGCCACCGTGCTCAGCCGCAGCCACCCGCACATGCAGAGGCTTGCCGGCGAACTGCAGGAGCGCCTGCTGAGCATCAGTGGCTGCGAGGAAAACGCCTTGCGCCAGATGCATGGCGAACTCGAGCAGTTACCGCCGCTGCTGGTCGATACGCTGCAGCGCTGGCAGATCGATCAGGACGTGCAGAAGTTCATCGAACAGATGGGCAGTGATCGCGCCGAGGACTATCTCCACGCTGATCCGGTTACCCAATTGCAGTTGCTCTACGACAACGGCTACTGGCCGCTGGACAAAGGCCTGCAACTGATCGACCGCCAAGGCCGAACATTGTGGCGCAGCCCCGTCCCTGACGTGCCGTTTGTGCAGGTCGGTGGTACGCGGCTGGACAGCAACGACTTGCTCCAGACCTGCCTGCAACGCCTGACGGAATCGCAAAGAAGAACGCTTTTGGGCGAACCGCCGCATACCCCGGCTCCCGCTGCACAAACACGAGCGGCAAACCTGCGTCGCATCCTTGCCAGGCTTGCGCAGGACAAGCGCCAGAGCCTGTTCGAGGATCGCTATCGGCAAATGCAACGCGGCGCCGGCCCGCTGACCCAGGCCTTGATGGATGCCCAACCCGGCCTGCCGAAGCATCTCGCCCAGGCCATTCTCGCGACGGCGAGTGACGCCGAATGCCAGCAACTCCAGCGCTCGATCCTGTCGCCGCGCCTGCTCGAAATGACTGAAGAAGCCGCGCTGCAAGTGCGCGCCGCACGGGCCCTGGAAGGGCTGACGCTGAAGGCAACGGCGAACAATCTCGACAGCGACCGGCTGATCCTGCACACCCTGCAACGACTGCCGGGCTGGACCGCGTCGGTGCGCATCGAGGTCAGGCACTATGCGCTCAGTGGACCATTGCTCGACAGCGTCGGCCCGCAGAATGCGCCGGTACGCAGCGTGCTGGTGCTGAACGAACAAGGTGACTATCAGCCCTTCAATGAAGCGGGCCAATCACTGCATGCACCGGGGCAACTGCTCTCCAGTGTGCTGCACGCCTTGCCCGACACCGAGCGCGCGGCGTTGAAAATCGGCGCCGAAGAGGACGCCTGGCTCGAACAACTGATCCGCCAGCACCCCATGGACCGTCAAGCACTGCTGGCGTTACTGGCGCAAAATCCGCAGCGCAAACCTGCCCATGATCCGGCGGTCATGCGCCTGCTGGGCGGCACAACCGGGTATCGGCGCATGCCGAGCAATACCCCGACCCTGCAAGCCCATGCTCACTGGCTTTTACCGCACTTGTTGCCGGAGGAACTGGAAGCGTTTGTCGAACGCTTGCAGCGCCATCCGAATGGCCCCCGAGGCGAGTTGAACCGTTTGCTCATTGAGCGTCAACGCCTGGGTGACGTCCTGAGCCCCTGGGTCGAGGCCATTCCGCTGCATCATCCACAGACCGGCGTCCGCCTCAGCCCCGAACAATATGCTGCCCAGCGCTATCGCCGGCAGCAGATTCGGATCGACCTGCTGGAGTGCTGGAAGCAACAGGTCAGCCTGCCAGAGGATAGCGAGCACAGGATCGATCTGCGGCTGACCCAACCGATCTTCGGCGAGCTGCCACAACTGGATGTGAATTTCAGTCACGTGCATTACCTGACCATGGAAGGCGCCAGCAGCACGCACGGCACACACGGATTCCTCAACAGCTTTTCCAACCTGAGTCGCCTGGCCCTGCGCAATTTTCAACTCGGGCGCCTGCCGGACGTGATCGCCCGGTCACCGCAATTGCGCGAACTGGTTCTCAGTGATTGCGCGATCACCCTCACGGATCAGAGCCGGGCGGTACTCGCAGGGCAAACACAACTGACCACGCTCGATCTCTACAAGAATCCGCTGGGACTGCTACCCGACGTATCGCGCCTGTCGAAACTCAACTACATCGATGTATCGGACACCGGCATTACCGACCTGCCGACAGGCCTGCTGAATTGTCCACTGTTGCGCACCGCACTGCTCAACGACAACGCCATCCAGTCGTTGCCGACCGACCTGTTCGAACTGCCCAGCATCATTCCGGAAGGCTTCGACCTGGGCGGCAATCCGATTGAGACGGCGGGCCGCGAACGCATCAAGCACCACTTCAAAGAAACACTCCAGGATTTCGGTGTGATGGCTGAACCGGCCGACGTGCATCGCGTACAGGCCTTGTACACGCAAATGGACCAGGAGCAGGCCAGTGAGTTTTTCTACCAGCTACCCGGCACTATTGCCGATGGCCGCCTCGAGTTGGCGCGCCTTGAGGTCGAGTTTCGCAACATGAGTGACACGCTCTCGGATTGGGCAGCCGACCACCCCGCCCTGCACCCGATCAGTGGCGAACCGTACTCGGCTGAAGAGCTGCTGAACGAACAGGAAGCGCGGCTTGAATTCAAGAATCTGCTTGAGCAGTGCTGGCGCCGGGAGACAGAACACCAGGAAGTCGATCAGCACGATCAGCCGATCCATGACCTGAATCTGGCCACCCACATCAGCGGCAACCTGCCGGTGCTGCAGGCCGACTTCACTCATGTCACGCATCTGTACATCAGAAGCCGCCCTGGACGCACTTTCGGCACCGCCGACTTCCTGCAATTGTTTCCCAATCTGCGCGGCCTGACGCTTTACCAGATCCAACTGGAAAATCTCCCCGAAGCGATTTTCCGGATGGCTGACCTGAACTACCTGTCGCTCTCGGAATGCCGTATCACGCTCACTCGCCAGTCAGCTCTGCAACTGGCGCAAATGGCGCGCCTGGATCACCTGGATCTGAGCGACAACCCGCTTGGTGAGATTCCCGACGTCAGTCAGATGAGCGAGCTGACGAGCCTGCTGCTGGACAACACCGGCATCACCGGACTTCCGGCGGGCCTGCTGCAACTCGAAAACCTGGAAATCGTCGCCCTCGACGGCAATGCCATCAGCGAGATCTCCAGCGACATTCTCGAACTGCCGCAAGAGCGCGCGGAGAAAATCAATCTGCGCGGCAACCCCATTTCTGAAATCAGCCTTGCACGCCTGATCGCCTACTTCAGAAAGAACCGCATCGACTTCGGTGTGGAAGCCGTTATCGAGCGAGCGGAAATGGAGGTGTCGACGTCCGAAGAGTCCGAAGCCGACGAGTGACGTTCAGCGCAATAGGCCGGGGTGCGTCAACCGCGCTCCGGCGGCACCGACGACAGTTCGAACGGACTGCTGCTGCGTCGCTGGTTGCGATCTTCGCGCGGCGTGGCGCCGAAGAAGTTGCGATAGGCGCTGGAGAAGTGTGGCCCCGAGGAGAAACCGCAGGACAGGCCGATCTGGATGATCGACTTGCTGGTCTGCATCAACATCTGCCGGGCCTTGTTCAGGCGCAGCTCCAGGTAATACTGGCTCGGCACACGGTTGAGGTATTGCTTGAAGATCCGCTCCAGCTGCCGACGGGACACGCACACGTGCTGGGCGATTTCGTCGGTGGTCAGCGGCTCTTCGATGTTGGCTTCCATCAGCAACACGGCTTGGGTGAGCTTCGGATGGCTGGAACCGAGGCGGTTCTGCAGCGGAATGCGCTGGCGTTCGCCGCCCTCGCGGATGCGCTCGACCACCAGCTCTTCGGACACCGCCCCGGCCAGTTCTGCCCCGTGATCACGGGCCAGCACCGCCAGCAGCAGATCGAGCACCGACATGCCGCCACACGCGGTCAGGCGATCGCGATCCCAGTCGAACAGATGGCTGGTGGCGATGACTTTGGGGAAGCGCTCAGCGAAATCGTCCTGCCAGCGCCAGTGCACGGCCGCGCGATAACCGTCGAGCAGACCGAGTTGCGCCAACGGGTATACACCCGCCGACAGACCACCGATCACGCAACCGGCACGCACCAGTTGTTTGAGCGCGCTGCTGAGTGCCGGGGCCAGGGTGGTCGGCGGCTCGTCGGCGAGCAGGAACAGTTTCTGGAAGTTTTCCAGCTTGCCGATCCAGGCCTCGCCGGGCAGTTGCCAGGCGCCTTCGGCCGCCGCTTCGGGATTGGTTTCGGCCTGCAGGAACGACAGTTCGTAAACCACCTCCGGGTGCACCCGCTGAGCAACACGCAAGGCCTCCTCCGCCAGCGCCAGCGTCAGAGCTTTAGTGCTGGGCCAAATCAGGAAACCAATTCGATGGGCAGTCATGGGCGGGCAATCCGAAACGAAGAACGGTGATGAAGGCATGGGCCAATGCTAGCCCGTAAATGAACGCAAATCTCGAAACCTGCGAAGCTCCCTCTGTAGGAGCTGTCGAGTGAAACGAGGCTGCGATCTTTTGATTTTGTCGTTGAAGATCAAAAGATCGCAGCCTTCGGCAGCTCCTACAGGGGATTTCACCCGGTCTTCAGGTCGCGAAGCATGACCTAATTTGGTGCATAACGGGAGCGTTTACTTGAGGCTACCCGACAGGAACTGCTGCAGACGCTCGGATTGCGGATTGACCAGCACTTCGCGCGGGTTGCCACTCTCTTCCACGACACCTTTGTGCAGGAACACCAACTGGTTCGACACTTCACGGGCGAAGCCCATTTCATGCGTGACCACCACCATGGTGCGGCCTTCCTGAGCGAGGGCCTGCATGACTTTGAGTACGTCGCCGACCAGTTCCGGATCGAGCGCCGAAGTCGGTTCGTCGAACAGCATCACTTCCGGCTCCATCGCCAGCGCACGGGCAATCGCCACACGCTGCTGTTCGCCACCGGACATGTGCCCCGGGAACGCGTCTTTGCGATGGGCCACGCCAACCTTGTTCAGGTAGTGCTCGGCCTTCTCGCGCGCTTCAGCCTTGGACACACCCAGTACGTGAACCGGCGCTTCCATGATGTTTTCCAACGCGGTCATGTGCGACCACAGATTGAAATGCTGGAACACCATCGACAGGCGCGAACGCATGCGCTGCAGCTGTTTCGGATCAGCGGCTTTCAGCGCGCCGTCCTTGTTCGCCACCAGTTTCAGCTCTTCGTTGTTGAGCAGTATGTTGCCCGCGTGTGGCTGCTCAAGCAGGTTGATGCAGCGCAGGAAAGTACTATTGCCGGAGCCACTGGAGCCGATGATGCTGATCACATCGCCGGCTGCCGCTTTCAGGGACACGCCCTTGAGCACTTCGTGACTGCCATAGCGTTTATGCAGGTCTTGGACTTCAAGTTTGTACATGCGGTCGGTTCTCACAAAAACAGTCAGTCAGTCGTTGAGCAAGCGCCCGTGACGCAGCGCTTCGCGCCCCGCCACCTTGGCCAGCCAGAAACCGGGTTGGGCATAGCGCAGCCGTTCAATGGCAAACAGCACCCCGGACGTACCAGCACACACCGTGCTGACCCGATCGGACACAGGGTCGATCACTTCGAAAATCTCATCCCCGGCTTCAACCCACTCGCCGGGTTTACGCAGAAAACTCACCACACCGGGGTGCGGCGCCAACAGTAATTCGGTGCCTTCGAACGGCATGCCTTCGCACGCTTCGTTGGCCGGTTTCGGCCACTCGCCCGTGATCAGGCCCTGCTCGGCAAGAAACGCCAGAATGCCTTCGGCCCAGGCCACCGCATCCGCGCGGTCGGTATTGGCCTGACCGCCGAGCTCGACGGTAGTCGCCAGGCACGCCAGCGGAATCTGCGCGTCCGGGAACTGCCGCGACAGGCGCAGCCACGGCAACGAGCACGCTTCATCGAAGGAGCTGCCGCCGGAATCTTCCGCCAGCAAACCGACCTTCACATTCAAGTGCGCGGCCAGCGAACGCCACTGCGGCCAGTGCTGCGGCAGCGCATACATGTGCAGCGCGGCTTCAGCGTCGCAGTGCAAGTCGAGCACCACATTGGCAGTGCAGGCGTGGCTGAG
Source organism: Pseudomonas sp. NPDC087803 (assembly GCF_044742995.1). Taxonomy (NCBI): domain Bacteria; kingdom Pseudomonadati; phylum Pseudomonadota; class Gammaproteobacteria; order Pseudomonadales; family Pseudomonadaceae; genus Pseudomonas; species Pseudomonas sp. NPDC087803. The sequence goes on along the minus strand of NZ_JBIUVO010000066.1, from coordinate 7,185 downwards.
CAAAACGCGCTGCATGCCTTGCAACTGGCTGCTCGCTTCGGGCAACGCTGCCAGATGATCAGCCATGGCCTGACGGATCAGGCGAATGTTGGCGTGCGGATCGTCACCGAGACGCTCGGCCAGCGCCGCTGCAACCGGCGCGCTCAGCTCGACGAAATCGCGGTTGAAATTCTTGCCGCTGCCCGCCTCGAAACGCCCCTGATGATTGCCTTGCAGCAATTGGCCGAGGCCCAGCGGGTTGGCGACCGGCACCAGCTCGATCACGCCGTTGAGCAGGTCTTGGGCTTCGAGTTCGCCAAGGCGCTTTTTCAGCTCCCAGGCGGTGCGCATGCCCGGCAGTTCGTCAGCGTGCAGGCTGGCCTGGATGTAAGCCTTGCGCTCGCCGCTCCCAAACCGGAACACCGAAATCTTACGTTCGCTGCCCAGATGACTCCACGGCAATACGTGATCAATGCGTTCCATATCAGTGCTTCCGCGGGGCCAGGTAGCTCAACCAGCGGCGCTCGGCCAGCTTGAACAGCTTCACCAGAATGAAGGTCAGGCACAGGTAGAACACGCCGGCGGTGATGTACGCCTCGAACGGCAGGTAGTACTGCGCGTTGACGGTACGGGCCGCGCCGGTGATGTCGATCAGGGTCACGATGGACGCCAGACTGGTGGTCTGCAGCATCATGATCACTTCGTTGCTGTACTGCGGCAGCGCCCGGCGCAGGGCCGATGGCAACAGGATGCGCTTGTACAGTTTGAAGCGCGACATGCCCATGGCCTTGGCGGCTTCGATCTCGCCGTTCGGCGTGGCCTTGAGGCTGCCGGCGATGATTTCGGCGGTGTAGGCGCTGGTGTTGATTGCGAATGCCAGGCACGCGCAGAACGTCGCGCTGGACAGCCAAGGCCACAAGAAGCTTTCACGTACTGCTTCGAATTGCGCCAGACCGTAGTAGATCAAAAACAGCTGCACCAGCATCGGCGTGCCGCGGATCACGTAGGTGTAGAGCCACGCGGCGCCATTGACAATCGGGTTCTTGGAAACGCGCATCAGGCCCAGCGGCAGTGCCGCCAACAGACCGAACAACAGCGACAGCGCGAGCAGTTTGAGGGTGGTCAGCAGGCCGCCGAGGTACAGCGGCATGGCCTCCCAAATGACGTTGTAGTCGAAGATCATAGATCAGCCGCCCTTACGCCTACCGAGTAGCGCTTCTCAAGGTGACGCAGCGCCAGCAACGAAACACTGGTGATCACCAGGTACATCGCCGCCACTGCGAGGAAGAAGGTGAAAGGCTCGCGGGTGGCATCCGCCGCCTGCTTGGCCTTGAACATCATGTCTTGCAGACCGACCACCGAAATCAGCGCGGTCGCCTTGGTCAGAACCAGCCAGTTGTTGGTGAAGCCAGGGATCGCCAGACGAATCATCTGCGGCACCATCACCCGGAAGAACACCTGAAAACTGCTCATGCCGTACGCCATCCCCGCTTCGGCCTGACCTTTCGGGATCGCCATGAACGCGCCACGGAACGTCTCGGACAGGTACGCACCGAAGATGAAACCGAGGGTGCCGATACCGGCGGCCAGCGGGTTCAGGTCGATGTAGTCGTCATAACCGAGCATCGGCGCGACGCGGTTGAGCAAGTCCTGACCGCCGTAAAAGATCAGCAGGATCAACACCAGGTCGGGAATCCCGCGGATCACCGTGGAATACAGATCGCCCAGCCACGCCAGCCAACGAATCGGCGACAGGCGCAACGCGACCCCGATCAGCCCGAGAACGATGGCCAGGGCCATGGACGACAAGGCGAGCTGAAGCGTCAGCCATGCGCCATCGAGGATGACAGCCCCGTAGCCTTTCAACATGATTCAGGTCCTCGAAAGTTGGGATGAAAAAATGGCGCAAACCGCAGAGATCCTGTTGCTTGCGCCATTTCTGACTTGTCGCAGAGACGTGTTACTTGCCGTAGATATCGAAGGCGAAGTATTTGTCCTGGATGGCTTTGTATTTGCCGTTTTCACGGATCGCCGCGATGGCCGCGTTGATCTTGTCTTTCAGCGCGTCACCCTTGCGCACAGCGATGCCTACGCCGTCGCCGAAGTATTTGACGTCGGTGAACTGCGGGCCAACGAAGGCGAAGCCTTTGCCGGAATCAGTGTTCAGGAAGCCGTCCTGCAGCAGGGTGGCGTCAGCCACGGTACCGTCGAGGCGACCGGCGGCCACGTCGAGGTAGATTTCGTTCTGCGAGCCGTATGGCTTGATCTCGGCACCCAGCGGGGCCAGGACTTCGCGAGCGAAACGCTCGTGGATCGAACCACGTTGCACGCCGATGTTCTTGCCCTTGAGCTCAGACAGGTTGTCGCTGACAACGGTGCCTTGCTTCATGACCAGACGGGCCGGGGTGTTGTAGTACTTGTTGGTGAAGTCCACAGACTTCTTGCGGTCTTCAGTGATCGACATGGACGACAGGATCGCGTCGATCTTGCGCACTTTCAGTGCCGGGATCAGACCGTCGAACTCTTGCTCGACCCACTGGCACTTGACCTTCATTTCTTCACACAGGGCGTTGCCGATGTCGTAGTCGAAACCGACGATGCTGCCATCCGGCGCTTTCGAAGCGAACGGAGGGTAAGCCGCTTCGATACCGATCTTCAGAGGTTTTTCATCAGCGAAGGAATTCAGCGACAGCACGGACAGTGCCAGGGCGCCAAGCAGCACAAGTTTCTTCATCTTGGGACTCCATCGGTAAAGGGCAAAAACGGCAGAGTGAGCGACAGCCCAATATGCGAATGGGTGAATCGGGAAAGCGGCGCAGCATCGGTGGGAAATTTCCTATTGAAACCCTCGGGGTTTTCAACGTCAGCCACGATGAGCGGGTGATCGGCATTCTAACGACAGGCCCGAAGCCGATATTTCTTCAATGCGACAACTAATTACAGATGCACAGAGAAACCCGCTTGAGCGCATTGACAGCCTTGCAAATTCATGCAAGAGCGAAAGACAGTGAACCGATCTATGCTGCAAATTGCGGGCCTATTATTCGCAAACCCTTCTAATCCGGCAAGCGCAGCGTTGTGTCTTATTTTTCACCGGGGGTTTTAAGGCTCTAAAACGGGGCATAGCGTTTCCCTTCGCCCCGCCGCAGGGCGGGCGGTTACACATTTGGTTACTCGGATGAGTGCGGGTAACAGCGGGAAAGGGCTTGCGCAGGAAATCGATAATTATTGATTGGGTGGGTTTGGATTCCGACAGCGAAGTACACCGGTGTCTGACAGATGGCTATCGCGAGCAGGCTCACTCCTACAGTGATCGCGCTCCAATCAACTGTAGGAGTGAGCCTGCTCGCGATGAGGCCGGCACAGCCACCACACCTCCCCAGACACAAAAAAGCCCCGCCCGGCATCACCGGACAGGGCTCTATGGAGCTAACGCTTAAGCCACATTCATCGTCTTGTGCGTATCAATCAAATGCTGCACCACACCCGGATCAGCCAGGGTCGAAATATCCCCCAGCCCGTCGTACTCAGCCGTCGCAATCTTGCGCAGAATCCGCCGCATGATCTTGCCCGAACGCGTCTTTGGCAGCCCCGGCGCCCACTGGATCACGTCCGGCGAAGCAATCGGGCCGATCTCTTTGCGCACCCAGTTCTTCAGCTCCAGACGCAGTTGCTCGCTCGGCTCCTCGCCATTCTTCAGGGTGACGTAGACATAAATGCCCTGCCCCTTGATGTCGTGCGGCACGCCAACCACCGCCGCTTCGGCGACTTTCGGGTGGGCGACCATGGCGCTTTCGATCTCGGCGGTGCCCATGCGGTGGCCAGACACGTTAAGCACGTCGTCGACACGCCCGGTGATCCAGTAGTAACCATCGGCGTCACGCCGCGCACCGTCACCGGTGAAGTACATGCCACGGAAGGTCTTGAAGTAGGTGTCGACAAAGCGATCGTGGTCGCCATACAGCGTGCGCGCCTGACCCGGCCACGAATCGAGAATCACCAGATTGCCTTCAGCCTCGCCCTCGATGATGTTGCCGAGGTTGTCGACCAGCGCCGGCACCACACCGAAGAACGGACGTGCCGCCGACCCCGGCTTCAGCGCATGCGCCCCCGGCAGCGGGCTCATCATGTTGCCGCCGGTTTCAGTCTGCCACCAGGTATCGACGATCGGGCAACGCGACTTGCCGACATTCTTGTAGTACCAGTCCCAGGCTTCCGGATTGATCGGCTCGCCCACCGAACCGAGCAGACGCAGGCTGCTGCCATCAGCGCCTTCAACAGCGGCGGTGCCCGACGCCATCATCGCGCGGATCGCGGTCGGTGCGGTGTAGAGGATGTTGACCTTGTGCTTGTCGACGATCTTCGCCACCCGGGTGATGTCCGGGTAGTTCGGCACGCCTTCGAACAGCAGCGTGGTCGCGCCATTGGCCAGCGGGCCGTAGACGATGTAACTGTGGCCGGTGACCCAGCCGACGTCGGCGGTGCACCAGTAGATTTCGCCCGGACGGTAGTCGAACACACGCTCGTGGGTCATCGCCGCGTACAGCAGATAACCGCCGGTGGTGTGCTGCACGCCCTTCGGCTTGCCGGTCGAACCGGAGGTGTAAAGGATGAACAGTGCTTCTTCAGCGCCCATCTCTTTTGGCGCGCAGACGGTGCCCGCCACTTTCATCAGGTCTTCGTACCAGATGTCGCGATGCTGGTTCCACTTAATGTCGCCACCGGTGCGCTTGCACACGATGACTTTCTGGATGCTGCTGGTTTCCGGATTGGTCAGCGCGTCGTCGACGTTGGCTTTCAGCGAGATCTTCTTGCCGGCACGGATGCCCTCGTCAGCGGTGATCACCACTTTCGATTTGCAGTCGATGATCCGACCGGCCAAGGCTTCCGGCGAGAAGCCACCGAACACCACCGAGTGAATCGCGCCGATCCGGGTGCAGGCCAGCATGGCGACCACGGCTTCGGGGATCATCGGCATATAGATAGTCACCACGTCGCCGCGGTGCACGTCCTGACCACGCAGGGCGTTGGCCAGTTTGCAGACTTGTTCGTGCAGTTCGCGGTAGGTGATGTTGCGGCTTTCGGAAGGATCGTCGCCTTCCCAGATGATTGCGATCTGATCGCCGCGCTCGGCCAGATGACGGTCGAGGCAGTTGTAGGAAACATTCAGGGTGCCATCGGCGAACCATTTGATGTCGACATGGTGATCGTCGAAGGAAGTCTGCTTCACCGTGGTGAAAGGCTTGATCCAGTCGAGGCGCTTGGCTTGCTCGCGCCAGAAACCGTCAGGGTTGACGACCGACTGCTGGTACATGGCTTTGTAGGTCGCCTCGTCAGTCAGCGTATTGGCCAGAACCTCGGGACGAACGGGATACAGAGAAGCCGCACTCATCTTTCTTACCTCGGTGAAATAGTTGTTTTTGTATGACCCCGTTGTAGCCGGGCCAGCCCCATAGAACCATTCGACGATGGTTGTAGGAGCTGCCGCAGGCTGCGATCTTTTGATCTTGCCTTGCAAAAATCAAAGGCGAAAGATCGCAGCCTTCGGCAGCTCCTACAAGGGTTGGGCGGTGTTTTGCGGCGATTGTTACCAAATCCGCGAAAAGTGTTTATCAAAACCCCACCTGTTTACCCCCAACCCACCTCCTTAAAATCCGCATCGCCGACAAGGCAAACCGATTAACAACGTTACAGCCCCCACGAAGGCCGTTAATCAACTTATCCAAGTGATGAAGTTCCACACGCAACCCTAAAAAGGTTGCGTGACCCCACTCGACCTCAAAAAGGTAAATCTGAAATGAAAGCTTTATTGGTTCTGGCCCTCAGCAGTCTGTGCGCAACCGCCATGGCAGACGAGGTCCCGACTGATGTCGCACAGCAACAACCGGCTATCGAGGAATACACTTACTCGACTCACCTGGACATCGCCAACGTAGTTTCCATGAGCGAAGTTCCAAACGTCTGCGAAGTTGTTCCGATGAAAATGGAGTACGACGACTCCAAGGGGCAGCGCCACATCCTGCGTTACAGCGTCATGGGTAACGGCTGCACCAATTGATGATTGAGACTGCACCGAATCGGACCGCTCAGTGCCTCATTTGAGGGTCGATTCCAGCCCGACTTCGGTCGGGCTCAGTTGTGTCTGGAGTCGTCAAAAATGCTTGCAAAACACTAGATGTAGTGAAAAGCACGATTTTTTGTTCGTTTTTTGAGCAAATCCACAATCGCGAAATTTTTGCGAAAAAAAATCTATCCCCGGCAAAGCCCTGTAAACCCGCACTCTCATCGAAAAACCAGCCTCCTCGACCGCTCCATGCGCGGATTCGCCTCAGCACAGCCGTGTTTTTTTCCCTATAATGCCGCCCTAATCGGGTCAGCAATATTCCCTTACAGGGAGCAAAAGCCATTCTGAAGCCCCGCAGCAGCGTCAACGCTGATCTGCGCCCGTCAGAGGCTCTCGGAAACCCGTACAAAATTCTGTTTTATTGCCTGCCTTAGCTGCTGCAAAAAACGATTCCTTAAGATCCAACGCGGTCTGTACGACCGTGTGAAAAACCAACCAATCAGGTTTCACACGGGGCGACAGGCCCTCACGCAGGAGACGACACGTCATGCTGAGCTGGGACGAATTCGACAAAGAAGACAGTGAAGTAGCAACCGTGAAAGGCGCCAACGCCGGCCACGCTACTGAAGCCAACATGGACCGCCTCGACAGCGCCGGCGGTGCCGCAGCGCTGGAAGCCCGCGCCGTGACCGCCGACGACTCGGCCGCCGTGGCCCGCGCCAAGGCAGCACTGGATTCCCTCGACGTCGCCGAAGGCCTCGCCGAACTCGAAGGCGCCTCCGCCCGTGTCGCCGTTGACGAAAAGCGCATGATCAACTGCCGCGCCGACCTCAACCAACTCGTACCTTTCAAGTACGACTGGGCCTGGCAGAAGTACCTGGACGGTTGCGCAAACCACTGGATGCCGCAAGAAGTCAACATGACCGCCGACATCGCCCTCTGGAAAAACCCGGAAGGCCTGACCGACGACGAGCGTCGCATCGTGATGCGCAACCTCGGCTTCTTCTCCACCGCCGACGCCCCGGTTTGCCACAAACAGGGGCAGGCGGGCGTACGGGGTGGGGTTGAGGGGGGGGACCGCCCGGGCCCCGTTTGTGGGCACCAGGGGGTCGGGGGGGGGGTCTAAGCCCGGGGTGGGCAGC